>JBBRQL010000168.1:0-9241 GCA_038226425.1 Verrucomicrobiota bacterium | reverse complement strand
CTCGAACCCTACGTCCGAAGGATCCGCAGCCGCTGCGTCGTTCGGAGTTGCTGCGGCTCGCAGAGCCGCGCTCCGTGACGTCAGTCTCCACGCGGCGCGCTCGGGGGCGGCGAGGAGCAGGTCGAAATAGATGAATGCGAGTAGAGCAGCGGGTAGGCGGGCTGGGCCTCGGCCTCGCGGAAGCGCGTCTCCGCCGCGTCCCGGAGGCCCGCCTGGTGCAGGGCGTCGGCGTGGGTCGTGCGCCTCGCCATTCACTGAAACGCATCGCCGCTGCGGTCGGCGTAGGTCACGGACTGCTCGGCGTCCCCCTCCGCCACGGCCACCTCGCCCAGCGTCATCTCCAGCTCGCTCAGGTTGGTCGCAGCAGTGGCAGCTTGATCCTATTCCTCAAGCTTGTTTACCCACACAACCGCTTCGCGTATCGGTTCGAGGGCTTCGGTCAGTCGGCCGGAAGCACTGAGACGAAAAGCTGTATTGGCGAGCAGGATCACCTGGTCGCGTTCTGTCAGGTTGGATGAAGGCTTCGCCCTACCCGGGCCGATGTCCTCCGCGGGTCCCAAATCGTCGGAGAAGACCTCGTTCGTCGGTTGTCCTGTCCCCCACTTCTGATCCCCCTTGAAGCCATCGACCTCTGGGACCAGATATCGTCCGGCATAAGCCGGAACCATGAAGATGGTTCCGGGTGGAACGGCCAACCTGGCCGTTCTCGGCGGCAACCTGCCGCCGAGCTTCGGCGCAAGGACGCACCCACCGGAGGAGGCGTTCCTGCCGCACCCAACGCGGCGGGCTGGTAGCCCGCCCAAGCGGGCCGGTGGCCCGTTCCCCCCAGCCTTTGATTGCATGGTCACGGCTGAGAGCCTCTTTGAAAACTGACCGCTGGGTAAGTGGGACGGGCTATGAGACTTTGGACCTGAGACCTTGGACCCGAGACTTCGCCGGTTCCTTTCACGCCAAGATCTCGCGGATCACTTTGCCGTGGACGTCGGTGAGGCGGCGGTCGATGCCGTTGTGCTGGAAGGTGAGCGCCTCGTGGTCGAGGCCGAGCAGGTGCAGGATGGTCGCGTTGAGGTCGTGGACCGACAAGACGTCCTGCACCGCGCGGCGGCCGAGCTCGTCGGTGACGCCGTGGCTCACACCGCGCCTTACTCCGGCGCCGGTGAGGAAGCAGGTGAAACCGTCGGGGTTGTGGTCCCGGCCTTGCGCGCCCTTCTGGAACATCGGCATGCGGCCGAACTCCGTACACCACACCACGAGGGTGTCCTCCAGCAACCCGCGCTGCCGCAGGTCGGTGATCAGCGCGGCCGCGGGCTGGTCCATGATGGCGGCGTGCTTGTCGTACTGTTCCTTGAGCTTGTTGTGGCCGTCCCAGTTCAGCTCGCCGCCGCTGGCATAGGCGCCGTTGAAGAGCTGCACGAAGCGCACGCCGCGCTCGACGAGACGGCGGGCGAGGATGCAGTTGCGGGCGAAGGCGGCCTTGGTCGGGTTCCGCGTGTCGTCCGCTCCGTAGGCCTTGAGGATGTGCGCCGGTTCGGTCGAGAGGTCGCTGATGGCCGGCACGCTCAGCTGCATGCGAGCCGCCAATTCGTAGCTCGCGATGCGCGCGGCGAGGTTGTTGTCGGCCGGGTTCTGCTCGAGATGACGCCGGTTCATCTCCTGCAGGAAGGAGCGGGCTGCGCGGTCGGTCGCGGGCAGGATGTCGGCCGGCGGCGCGAGGTTGCGGACCGGTTCCTTGGTGCTGAACTGGGTGCCTTGGAATTCCGCCGGCAGGAAGCCCGGGCCCCAGTTGTTGACGCTCGCCTGCGGCACGCCGCGAGGGTCGGGGATCGCCACGAAGGCGGGCAGGTCCTGGTCCTCGCTGCCCAGCGCGTACGTCACCCACGCGCCGATGCTCGGGAACCCGTCCGGCACGAACCCGGTCGAGAGGAAGTTCTCCGCCGGGCCGTGCGTGTTGGTCTTGCTGGTGAGCGAATGGACGAAGGCAAAATTGTCCACCAGGCCGCCGAGATGCGGCACGAGATCAGAGATCATCTTGCCGGACCGGCCGCGCGGACGGAACGCGTACTGCGGCTTGGCCAGCTCGCCGGAGGGCCCCTGGAACGTGACCGGCGGTCCGCCGGCCAGGGGTTTGCCGTCGTGCTTGATCAGCTCGGGCTTGAAGTCGAACGTCTCCAGCTGGCTCACCGCGCCGGCGCAGAAGATGACCAGCACGTTCCGCGCTTTGGCCGGATGATGCCGCAGCCGCGGCGCGTACGGCCGCGTCGGGTCGATGGCCGGCCGTGCCGCCGCCAACAGCCCGTCGCCACCCAGCAGGTCGGCCAGCGCGATGGCTCCGAGGCCCGTGGCGGTGCGGGAAAGGAAACCGCGGCGGTCGAGCAGATGGCGTCCGGTGACGGAGAGGTCGGCGGCGCGCGGGTTCATGGCAGGAACAGGAACTCGCTGGAGTTGAACAGGACGCGGCACAGCGTCGCCAGCCCGTGCTCGGCGACCAGCGGAACGGCGGAAGCCAGCTCGTCCGGTCCGGGGACGCGTCCGAACGCGAGCTGGTAGGCGAGGCCGGCCTTCGCGGCGGGATCCGCGCCCGGCGGCGCCTCGGTCTCGATCCGCGCGGCGAACGCCTTCGCCTCGTCGAGCGTGAAGCGGCTGTTGAAGAGGTTCAGCGCCTGGATCGGCGTGGTGGATTGCCGGCGTCTCGCGGTGGTCTGGCCGGCATCGGGACAGTCGAAGGCCCCGAAGACCGACTCGTGCTCCATGCGGACCTTGTGCGCGTAGACCATGCGACGGTGCCCTTCGGGTCCGAATGATTCGACCGGCGGGAAGCCGTCCAACCCGCCGCGCGACCGGAACAGGTCGAAGCCGCGTCCACCGGCCTTGAGGTCGAGCCGTCCGCTCACGGCCAGCATCGAGTCGCGGATGGTCTCGGCTTCCAGCCGGCGCGACGGGAAGCGCCAGAGCAGGCGCGAATCCGCGTCCTTCGCGAGCGCGGCGCGGTCGATCCGGCCGGACCGCGCATAGGTCGCCGAGCCGAGGATGAGCCGGTGCAGGTGCTTCACCGACCAACCGGACCGGACGAGTTCGCCGGCGAGCCAATCGAGCAGATCGGGATGCGTCGGTCGTGCGCCCGTCGTGCCGAAGTCGCTGGCCGTCTCCACCAGGCCGACGCCGAAGTGGCCTTGCCAGACGCGGTTCGCCATCACGCGGGCCGTGAGCGGTGCGGCCGGGCCGGTGATCCATCCGCCCAAGGCGAGCCGCCGTCGCGGGTCGGCCGAGTCCGCCGGCATCGAGAGCGTGCCGAGCGCGGAGAGGACCGTCGGCGCGACCACGTCCTTGGGTTGTTCCGGATCGCCGCGGTGCAACACGCGCGTGGTCTCGGGCTCGGAGAAGACCCCGGCGTAGACCATCGGCACCTTGGATAGTTCGGTGATGCGCGCGTCGAGGCGCTTGCGTTCGTCGAGCAGGCTCGCGGCTTCCTTCGCCTGGTCCGGCGCGAGCCCGGCGACGGACACGAGGGCAGGGGACTTCGCGGTCGGCGAGAACGGCCCGCGGTCCTCGTCGCCCGCGACCTTGCGCCAATCGCCGGCGTCGTCCGCGACCTCGATGCGATATCGGGTCGGCAACCGGTCGGTGAACTTCCCTTCGCGGTCGCGGCCCCAGACCACGCGGTCGATCGTCTCCGTCTTCGCGAAGGTCAGCTCGACGCTGCCCTTGCCTTGCGTCGCGGAGATCCAGCTATGTTCGTTGCCGAAGCGGCCGTCGTTCAGGTGCGACAGCGTGTGCAGCTCGGAGCCCGGCAAGGTGCCCGACGCGTCGGCGGTCGTGCCGGCCGAAGCGAGCGCAACGTTCCGTGGCGAAGGGCCGGCGGTGAAGACCTCCAGCTCGTCGAGGCAGGGCTCGAGCGACGTGCAGTCCTCGATGGTGAAGCGCAGGCGGCGGGTCGTCACCGGCGCGAAACGGTCGATGTTCTTCCTCGGGTCGACCGCAACGCGAGGCGGCGGGAACGACACGATGTTCGTGCGCGCGTCCGGTGCGGCACGGCGCCCGGTCAGGACCTGTGCGACCGGCTCGAAGCGCGCCAGCGCGTCGTCGATGCGGGCGAGCCCCGGCTTGAGCGCTTCGGCCTCGCGCAGCCGCGCGTCGGTCTCGGCGGTGCGGACCGGACGGTCGCCGTAGGCCACGCCGGCGAAGAAGGCCTGCATCGCGTAGTAGTCGCGCTGCGGGATGGGATCGAACTTATGGTCGTGGCAGCGCGCGCAACCGACGCTCAGGCCGAGGAAGGTCTGGCCGGTGCAGCCGACGATCTCGCTCAAGGCGTCCTGCCGCGCGAGGCGCTTCGAGACGTCGTCCGCGCCGATCTGGCCGGGCAACAGCACCGCCGAGGCCACGAGGAATCCGGTCGCGGCGTCCTCGCCCGAGACATCGCCGGCGAGCTGCTCTCGGACGAATTGGTCGTACGGTTTGTCGTCGTTGAAGGCGCGGACGACGTAGTCGCGGTACGGCCAGGCGTTGGGCCGCTCGGTGTTCACCTCGAAGCCGTCGGTGTCGGCGTAGCGCACGACATCGAGCCACTGCTGCGCCCAGCGTTCGCCGTGGCGCGGGCTCGCGAGCAGGCGCTCGACGACCTTGGCGAAGGCGTCGGGCGCGGCGTCCGCGAGGAACGCGCCGGTCTCGGCCAGGGTCGGTGTAAGGCCGGTGAGGTCGAGCGTCGCGCGGCGGAGCAGCGTGCGCCGGTCGGCCGCGGGACCGGGCGTGATCCCTTGCTCCTCCAGCTTGGCGAGGATGAAGGCATCCATCGGCGACCGCACCGCGCCGGCCGACCTCGTCCGCGGCGGCGTGACTTGGCGGATGGGCTGGAACGACCACCAGTCCTTCGCGTTGTTCGCAGCCGGCGCGGCCGCCATGGCGACGGGCGTCGCCAAGATCCCGGCCATCGTCATCGCGGCCGCGACGAAGGCGATGATCCGCGTCCGCATCCTAGCGCCGCGCCGGCCTCGCGATACCGCGGCGGTGTTCATGCGAGGATGCCCTTCACCGCGGTGCCGTGGACGTCGGTGAGCCGGAAATCGCGGCCTTGGAAACGGTAGGTCAGCCGCTCGTGGTCGATGCCGAGCTGGTGCAGGATGGTGGCCTGGAGGTCGTGCACATGGACCGGGTCGCGGATGACGTTCATCGCGAGGTCGTCGGTCTCGCCGTAGCTCAGGCCGGCCTTCACGCCGCCGCCGGCGAGCCAGCTCGTGAAGGCGTACGGATGATGGTCGCGGCCCCAGCGCTTGCGGTCGTCGAGGGCGCCCTGGATGAACGGCGTCCGCCCGAACTCGCCGCCCCAGACCACCAGCGTGTCGTCGAGCAGACCGCGCTGCTTCAGGTCGGTGACGAGCCCGGCCGACGCCTGGTCGGTGTCGCGGCACTGGTTGTAGAGCTCGGTGGTGATGCTGTTGTGCTGGTCCCAGCCGGCGTGCATGACCTGCACGCAGCGGACGCCGCGCTCGATGAGCCGCCGCGCCATGAGACAGTTGTAGGCGAAGGTGCCTTGCTCCTTCACGCCGGGCCCGTAGAGGTCGAGCACGCTCTTGGGCTCCCGCGAGAGGTCGCTCAGCTCCGGCACGCTCGTCTGCATGCGGAAGGCCATCTCGTATTGCGCGATCCGCGTCGCGATCTCCGGGTCGCCGTGCTCGCGGAGCTTCTGCTCGTTGAGCTCGGCCAGGTCGTCGAGCATCGCCCGGCGGGTCGCGCGGTCGAGGCCTTCCGGGTCGCCGAGGTACAGCACCGGTTCGCCGCTGCCGCGGAACTTCACGCCCTGGTACCGCGACGGAAGGAAGCCCGAGCCCCAGTAGAAATCGTAGAAGATCTGGCCGCAGCTGGTGCCCTTGCTCACCGAGGTCATCACCACGAACGCGGGCAGCTCCGCGGTGTCGCAGCCGAGCCCGTAGGTCAGCCAGGCGCCGAGCGTCGGGCGCCCCGGGATCTCGGCCCCGCTGAGCATCATCGAGATCCCCGGCGCGTGGTTCACCGACTCCGTGTGCAGGCTCTTCACAAAGCACAAGTCGTCGGCGACCCGCGCGGTGTGCGGCATCAGCTCGCTCACCCACGCGCCGCTCTGGCCGTGCTGGTGGAACGGCTCGATCGGCGCGAGCAGCAGCTTGCCATCCGCCTTGCCCGTCATGGTGCTGAAGCGCTTGCCGGCGATGTACTCGTCGGGGACGCGCTTGCCATGCTCCTTGATCAGGCGCGGCTTGTGGTCGAACAGGTCGACGTGCGTGGGCGCGCCGTTCTGGAAGAGATAGACCACGCGCTT
The DNA here is from genome assembly GCA_038226425.1 of Verrucomicrobiota bacterium. Taxonomy (GTDB): domain Bacteria; phylum Verrucomicrobiota; class Verrucomicrobiia; order Limisphaerales; family UBA9464; genus CAIVQB01. The sequence continues at coordinate 2,952 of JBBRQL010000168.1, read as the reverse complement.
CGCCTTCGGCGCGAAGTGCGGCAGGCCGGGCAGCCCCGGCAGCCGCCCGGCGGCGGCGGGCGCGGCGGCGAGAGGCGATCTGCCGAGCAGCATCGCCAGCGCCGCGGTGCCGAGGCCGGTGGCGCCGCGCCCGAGGAACTCGCGGCGCGTGAGCTGCAACCGGTGCTGGAGAAGAGGCTCCATCGCTCGGTTCATTCCTTCGTCAGTGCTTCGTCGAGGTTGAGGATCGTGCTGCACAGGACGGTCCATGCGGCGTGCTCGGTCGCCGGGATGCGCGGATCGCGCGCCGAATCGCCGAGCGCGACCAGCCTGGCCGCCGCCGCGGGATCGGACGCGAACGTCCGCTCATGGCGAAGCAGCCCGTCGCCGAGCACGCGCAGTTCCTTCGCGGTCGGCGCGCGGCCGAGCACCCAGCGGTAGGCACGGGTGATCCGGGCCTCGGGCGTGGAGGGGCCGTCGCGCAGCACGCGCTCCGCCAAGGCCCGCGCAGCCTCGACGTAAGTGGTGTCGTTCAGGGTCAGCAGCGCGTGCAGCGGCACGTTGGTCCGCGGCGTCTTCACCGTGCAGGTCTGTCGGCTCGCCACGTCGAAGAACAGCGTCGGCCCGATGATCCGCCGCCAGAAGACGTACACGCTGCGACGGTAGAGCGCTTCGCCGGTGTCCGGCACGTAGCGTTTCGCGCCGAAGGTCGCCTCCTCCCAGATCCCCGGCGGCTGGTACGGCTTCACCGGCGCGCCTCCGAGCGTCCCGGTCGCGAGGCCCGACGCCGCCAACGCCGAGTCGCGGATCATCCAGGACGGCATGCGGAACCTCGGCCCGCGCGCCAGCAGGCGGTTCTCCGGATCCTTCTCGGCGAGAGCGGGAGCGACCTTCGACGATTGCCGGTACACGGCGCTGGTGAGGATGAGGCGGTGTAGGTGCTTCATATCCCAGCCGCTCGACTCGAGCTTGGTCGCCAGCCAGTCCAGCAGCTCCGGGTGATACGGCTTCTCGCCCTGCACGCCGAAGTCCTCCGTCGTTTTCACCAGCCCGATGCCGAAGAACATCTGCCAGGAGCGGTTCACCGTGACGCGCGCGGTGAGCGGATGTCCCGGAGCGAAAAGCCAACGCGCGAGCCCGAGGCGGTTCGTCGGCGCGTCCGCGGGGAAGGGGGCCAACCCGGCCGGCACCGCCGCGGCCACCAGGGCACCGGGCTTCAGATAGCTGCCGCGGGAGAGGATGAAGGTGTCGCGCGGCTTCGGCAGGTCCTCCATCACCATGATCCTCGGGATGCTCCGCGAAACGGCGTCGCGTTCCTCTCGCGTGCGACGCTGTTCATCCAGCACGCGGGCATAGGCGGGGTCCGATGTCTTCACGTGCGCTGAGAGCTTCTCCAACCGACCGTTGTCGCGATCGCGCGGCGCGACCTTGAGATGCTCGAAGATCTCCTTCGGCAACGCCTTCGCCGCCTCCGATTCCTCCACTGGATGCCCGGCGTCGCGACGGAATTTCACCGCCTCCGCATCCTCTGTCGCGCGGACCGTCGCCAGCAGCTTCGCCTCCAGGTCGCCCAGGTGCCGCGTCTGCTCAGCGGTAGGGACGGCGAGGTTCGGACGCGCCTGCGGATCGCCGCCGCTGCCGTCCACCGCGGTGCGGTTGAAGAGCGCGAGCAGTCCGTAATAATCGCGCTGGGTGTACGGGTCGAACTTGTGGTCGTGGCAGCGCGTGCAGTTGAAGGTCGCGCCGAGCCAGACGGTGGCCACGGTCTCGGTCTGGTCGAAGAGGTAGTCGATCCGGTTCTCCTCCGGGATCCGGCCGCCTTCGCCGTTGATCATGTGGTTGCGCACGAACCCGGTCGCGAGCCGCTGCTCGGCCGTCGCCTCCGGCAACAGGTCCCCGGCGAGCTGCCAGGTGGTGAACTGGTCGAAGGGCAGGTCGCGGTTCAGCGCGTCGACGACCCAGTCGCGCCACGGCCACATCGTCCGCTCGCCGTCGCCTTGGTAGCCGTTCGAATCGGCGTAGCGCGCCGCCTCCAGCCAATCCCAGGCCATCCGCTCGCCGTAGCGCGGCGACGCGAGCAAGCGGTCCACCAACCGCTCGTAGGCGTCCGGCGAGGTGTCGCGCACGAAGGCGTCCACTTCGTCCGGAGTCGGCGGCAGGCCGGTGAGGTCCAAGGTGACGCGTCTCACCATGGTCTCCGCCGGTGCGGACGGGGACGGCGCGAGGCCTTCGCGGGCGAGCCGGGCGAAGACGAAGGCGTCGATCGGGTTGCGCCCGCGCCAACGCTCGTCCGTCGCGGGAGCGGACGCCGACGGCACCGCGGACCGGCGGGGAGGCTCGTGCGACCAGTGGCGTCCCCACGTCGCCCCTGAATCCACCCAACGGCGGACGGTGTCGATCTGGTGCGTCGTGAGCCGGCGGTTCGACTTCGGAGGCGGCATCACCTCGTCCGGATCGGTGCTGAGCAGGCGGCGGACGATCTCGCTCTTCGCGCTCTGGCCGGGCACGACCGCCAGCTCGCCGCTCTTGCCCGGACCCAAGGCGCCCGCCTGGGTGTCGAGACGGAGCTTGGCCTTGCGCGCGCCTTCGTCCGGACCGTGGCAGGAGAAGCAGTTGTCCGAGAGCACCGGCAAGATGTCCCGCGAGAAGTCGACGGCCTCCGCGCCCGCCGCGAGCGCCGTCCACGCGACCGCGACCGCCGCCAGCACAGCTGCTGCGGTCGATGACAAGCGGGTACGGTGGCGCGCCATGCAGAAAGGAAACCGGCGGCAGGATGCGTGGTCGGCGGCGGCGACGGCAACCTTCGACCTTAAGGGGGGCGGGCTTGCCGCCGCTAGAGCACTTCCACTAATCATGTAGCGTAATGAGCGTTTTGAAAGAACCCGAGGCAATCCTCCGGTGAGAGGGATTCGAAGGCGGATTTGGAGGCGTCGATCAACGCCTCGAAGGTTCGCGGAGCCAGGCTCCGAAGGG
>JBBRQL010000167.1:0-9273 GCA_038226425.1 Verrucomicrobiota bacterium | reverse complement strand
CTGACGGACCACCGTGCGCTCCAGGTTCTTGAGATACATCTCCGCGCGTTTGAGCGCGCCCGGGCGATCGGTGATCATCAACATGCCGGCGGTCATGTTCACGGCCATCGAAGTCCGGCCTGCATCGGTCAGGACCTTGCCGAGCTCGGTCTTGAGCTCGGTCCAGAAATCCACCGGGTTGTCCGCGGTGAGCGAGACCGACGACGAGGTGCTGCCGCCGCCCGATGCACCGCCTCCTCCTCCGCTGGCGCCACCGCCACCACCCGAGCCACCACCACCTCCTGCACCTGAGCCGCCGCCGCTTCCGCCACCCCCACCGCCGGCGGAAACTCCGCTGCCCGACGAGAGCGTGGCCGAGGTCTGGCCGGTGCCTTTGCGGACGAGGCGGAGGTAGTTGATGCTGAACTGGCGCGTCTGCGTGGCGCGCACGCGGATCAGGCCGTCCTCCTCGACCCACCAATAATCATAGGCCTCGAGCATGGCGCGCATCACCTGCTGCAAGGGCAGCTCGTGGAGATCCACCGTCACCAGCCCGGCGACCTCGCGGTCCGGGACGATGTTCAGGTTGTTCGCCTTCGCGAACAGGGCGAGCGCCGCTTTCAGGTCCAGGTCCACCGCTTGGAACGAGAACAATTTCCGCTCGGTGGTGGGCGCTTGCTTCGAAGCCTCCGGGTTCGCGGCCGTCGCGGTGACGAACGTCGCCTTCGCGCCCGCGTCCCGCCGATCGGGCGGGAAGACCGGGAGCGTCGCGCTTTCTGCCGTTGCTTCGGCGACCGACGACTTCGCCGTCTTCTCGCTCGCGTCGGTTTCGCCGATGACGCGCGGCGGCTGCGCCGTCCGCTTGATCGGTGCCGGATCCGGCCTGCCGGCGATGGATTGGAACGAAGCGGCCAAGGCCAGACCGACCAGCAACGGGCGGAGGACCGACCGGGTGTCCCGTCGCCGGGGCGGGACAGCGTTCGCGGGAGTCGTGTTGCCGGGGAGAGCTTTCATGAGAGATGGGATGACGTGCTAGAGCTTGCCGATGCGGGGCGCGGTGGTCGCGCGGCGGGGCGGTGCGTTGGTGGGAAGCGGGGCGGCGGTCGACGAAGGGAACTCCAGACGTTGCGGGCCGTGGTCTCCGACCAGCGTGACCGCGCCGGCATCGATCGAGGCGACCTTGAGCCCGAGGAACGTGTCGCCTTCTTTCACGATGGTCTCGTTGATCACCGCGAAGGCGCCGCCGGTCTGCCGCCAGATGCTCTTCAGCCGCATCACCACGGTCGGTTTCTCCGCGGCACCCGGGGCCGCTTGGACCATCTCGGGGGCGAGCGCGAAGGGGTCGCGCACCGGCGAATCCAGCCATTCGGCGATCCGGTCGCGGATATGCGTGCCGTCGATGGCTGCGAACGGAGGCACGATCCCGAACTGGACCGGCGCCTCGGGCAAGGCGACGCCCGGAGGCGCGACGAGGGTTCCCGCCTTCCGCTCGGCATCGGCCTTCGCGGCGTTCTTGGTCGCCTCGGCGGCGTTGGCGACCGCGATGGCGCGGGTCTTCGCGGCGGCGGCGGCGGCGGCGGGGTTGATCGCGCTGCTGGTGCGGCGGAGGCCTTTGGTGGAGTTCCAGATCACCACGATCACCGCGACGACGGCGAGGCCGCTGATGAACTTCGGGTTGTTGAGCAGCTTCTTCACTGCGCGGCCTCCTTCGTCCAGAGGCTGAAGCTGACCGTCGCCCGCGACACCGAGTTGCTCCCGGTCTGGACCGAGAGCTGCATCAGGTCCGCCCGGTTGGTCTGCGTGCTGAGATGGAGGCAGAGGTCGAGCAATCGCTGGTAGGTCGAACGGCCGCCCCCGTCCAGACCGGGCGCGGGCCGCACGTCCAAGGTCGCCGGCACCAGCGTGACCGTGGTGGAACCGATGGTGCGGACCATGGGCGCCTCGAATCGCGGGACGATCTCCAGCGCCAGCTGCGACGCGCGCTCGTTGGCCTGTTGCAACCAGAGCGAGACCAGCTCGGTGCCGCCGCGCATCCGGGCCGTCACCTCGTCATGGCGGGTCTTCACGGCGTCGATGTCGCCGGTCATCCACTCCCGCTCCACGTTCTCGATGTCCCGGGACAACCGGCCGTTCTGCGTCTCGAGCTCCGCCATCTCGCGCTGCACGCGGTCGAGCCGGGAGGTCGCGTGCCAGACCAGCACAATCGCCGCGACGGTCGGCGCCATGAGCAGCAGCCGCAGCAGCCAGGGCTTCAGCGCGAACGGCGACGTGGCCTTGGCGGCTCTCACGGGAACCTCCCTTCCAAGCGGAAATCTCCGGTGACGGGTGCGGGGGCGCCGGGCGCGGACCCGCGTTTGATCCAGTACAACGAGATGGCGTTGAGCGCCCCGATCGGGCTTTGCGCGGGCGCGACGTTGGTCGGGAAACGGACGTGGAACGGTCCGCGGGCGAGCCGGTTCGTCAGGCCGCCCAGCACCGCGGCGAGCCGGTTGCTGTCGCCGCTGGTGCGCACGTCGGGCAACCGGCCCGCCAGCTCGACCCGCCAGTGGTCGCCGGAGGCGCGGACCACGAGGTTGGTCACGAGGAGGTCCGGCCCGACGACATCGCCGAGGTGGCCGAGGAACCATGCCGGCACGGGCGGCGGCCGACCGTCCACGGCCTCGCGGATGAACGCCTGGTAGTTCGTGAGCTGCGCCTGCGTGACCGTCAGCTCCTGGAAGCGCCGCGAGAGCTGCGCGACGCTCTGCTTCATCTTCTCCGAGCTGCGCTGCTCCTTGACGCGGAGGAAATGGAAACCGACCACCACGGCCGCCGACGCCACGACCAACAGCGCGACGACCGCCAGCGTCACGAGGAGCATCCGGCGGCGCTTGGGCTCGGCCAACCGCTCGCGTCCCACGAGATTGGCCGGATGCACGGCCGGGCAGCGGAGCGATTCCTCGGCCCACCAGCCCTCGGACAGCTCGACCGGGCTCGTCCGCACCGGCAGCGGGAAATCGCGCTGCAGCTCGCCGAGAAGATCGGGCGCGACGTCGCCGGACAACCAGACGCTCGCCGGGTTGAGGCCGAACTGCTGGCCGACGAAGTGCGAGGTTCGGTTCACCTCCGCGGCGAAGCGGGCCGCGTTGCGCGTCCAGCCTTCGTTCAGCGTGCGCGCCAGGCAGATCTCCCCGTTCTTCCGGCCGACCACGAGCACCGTCTGGGCTCCCAGCTCCACGCCGAGCACCGCCAGTTCGTCCTTGTCGAGCGGGAGCTGCGCGAGATGCCGTTGGACCAGGGCCGCGACGGGCAACAGCGAGGTGAGGATCAATCCGGCCGCCTCGGCCTGGCGCTCCAGCTGACCGATGAGCTCCTGCGGCAAGAGATGCAGGAGCAACCCATGGTTGGCCTTCGAGGTGATCGTGGGCTGCGAGCTGAACGCCGCCGGGCTCTCGAACGATTTCGCCTGCTGTGCCTGCCGCTGGAGGAACCGCTGCACCGCGGGCCCGCCGACCTCCGGCACCTCCAGCCAGAGCTGGTTGAGCCGCGGATGCGCGATGACCATCTGCACTGTCGTGCCCTGGTGGCCGGTGCGGGTCACCGCCTCGCGCAACAAGGCGGCCAGATTGCTGGACGAATCATGCGTCTCCGGGCACACCCACCGCCCGGTGACGACGCCGCGCTGCACGGCGATCGCGGCGAAGCGCCCGTTCAACCAGCTGACCGACAATCCCGTCAGGCTCGTCGGCAACGACGGTCCCGCCGGTGCCGCAGGCCCGGGCCCCGCGGGCGCGGCCGTCGCGGGAGCGATCGGCTGGGCCGGGGCGGCGGGTTTATCGCGGAGGGAGAGCATCGCGCGGGCGGGTCAGAGATGCTTGATCAAGCGGGCGGTGGCCTGGGCCATGTCGGCCTGCGCGGTGAGCACGGCTGAGTTCAGGCTCCCGCTGTTGGGATAGCCCGCCGCGGCCCAGTTCCCGAACGCGGTCAGGTACGCCACCATGTAGTTGTAGACCTGTAGCTTGGTCGTGCCGCTCTGGGCGTTCGGGTTCTCCGGCGCCGCGTTGAAGGTGTTCAAGGCCGCCTGCACGTCGTATCCGAGGAGTTGTCGCGCCCCGTAGGTGGAGAACAGCCGGTCGCGCCAGGTGCCCGTGTCGTAGACGAAGGAGAGCGAGCTATCGACCGTCTCCGTGGCCTGCAGGCCGCCGGTGATGGCGTCCGATCCGCCGCTGTGCGACCAGAGGTAGACCATGGTGCTGTCGAGCAACCAGATGCTGTAGGGCACCGACGGCGGCACCACCGCGCCCGCCACCGCGCTGTTGTCCACCGAATAGCGGCCTTGGTATGAGCCGACCCGGTTGAACGACACCTCGTTGAACCATTGCGACATGTTGATCCGCTGGATGCGCAAGTCGTCCGGGTTGCCGGTCCACGTCCACAAGGATGGCTTCGTGTTGGGCGCGGTCGCCCAGATGTTGGTGAAGGTGGTGTTCGACGGGATCCCGCCCACGATGGTCGATGGAAGGGCGGCCCCGACGCTGGAAATGATGATCAGCCGGGGTGAAAGAGGAGCCTTCGAGCCGGTGACACCTTGGGTGTAAGGGAGGAGGCCGCCGGTCGCGGGGGATCCGTTGGTGTACTGGCCGACGTGGAGACCGGGATCGATGAGGATGACCCGGGCCGCCCCTCGGCTGTTGTTCTGGGCGTCCGCGGTCTTCCAGCCGATCTCCGGACCGATCGTGCTGGCGAAGTTGGTGTCCGACGGGATCGTCCGCGTGCGGAGGACGTAGCGCTGGAACCCGCCCGCCAGCGACTGGAGCGCCACCTGTTCCTTCTCGCGTGCCTGCTGGTCGAGCAGCCGCAAGAACAGCGGGATGGCCGCCATGGCCAGCAGCACGAGCACCGCGAGGACGGCCAGGAGCTCGATCACGGTGAACCCGGCCCGTCCGGCACCACGGCGCATGAGGGTCGCGTTCTTCATTTGGCCAGGTTGTAGGAGAAGTGGTCGAGCCGCGCCTGGCAGTCGTTCAGTTGGCGCATCTCGGGCACTTGCTGGGCTGATGTGCTTCCTCCGACGGGGAAGCCGGCGTTGCCCCAGAGGCCGTAGCTCCGCAGGAAAGCGAACATCTCGTCCACCACCGCCTGCTGGTCCGCACCGAACCGGCTGCTGTCGGTGCGCACCGCCGCCGTGGCCAAGAAGCTGTCGATCTTCTGCCCGAAATCACCGGTGGGTCCGAGCCCGTTCGAGGTCAGGTGCCGTCCCCATTGGTTGTACTGGTAGACGAAGCTGGTGTCGGTGTGCAGCACCTCGCGGGCGAACAACGTCCCCGTGCTGTCGTAGAGGCTCACGAACGAGCCGTCGAAGTACCACGCGATCTTCTGAGTGCAGGCCGGCAAGGTCAGGACGCTCGTCGCGCCGGCGATCTGCCACTGGGCGTCGTTGCTGGCATCGAGATCGCTGAGCACGAGCCGGACGAGCAGCGTCCGCAGGTCCACGCGGCGGATCTTGAGGTCCGCGCCGGCGCCCTTCCACGTGCCCGGCCAACCGGCCGGCAGCGCGTCGTCGACGGTGTTCCAGATCGTGTCGAAGGTGATGCCGGTCAGCGATGGGACGGGATCGGCAAGGCTGGACAGGAAGATGAAGCGGAGGTTGGCCGGCGCGGTGCCACCGCCGCCGGTCGTCGTGAAGGACCCGATGCCGCTGCCGGTCTGCGTGTAGGGCAGCGTGACGTTGATGCCCGGGTCCACGAGGAAGCTGCGGTTGTTGCCCGAGATGTTGTTGGTGACCTTGACCTCGGCGAGCACCAGTTGCGCCGCCAAAGTCGAGCCCCACGTGGTGGTCGACGGGATGTAGCGCGTCGAGCGGGCGACGTTGGTCAGGGCGCCGACGAGGGCGTCGAGGTTGACCGCTTCCTGGTCGCGGTAGCCCTGGCGAAGGCGCACGTACGCGGAGCTGCCGGCCAAGCTGATCAGGATGGCCATCACGGCCAGGACCGCGATCAGCTCGATCATGGTGAAACCGGCGGCGAGCCGTCGGTCACGGCTTCGGTGGGACGTCTTCATTTGATGTTCTCCATGAGCGACAGGATCGGCATGAACACGGCCAGGGCGACCATGCCGACGACGCCGACGAGCGTGAGGATCATGGCGGGCTCCATGATGCCGAAGAGCTTCTTGATCTTCCGCGGGATGAGCAGGTTGTAGTACTCGGCGACGTTGTCCAACGCGGCGTCCAGGTTGCCGGTCTTCTCGCCCATCACGACCATGCGGAGCAGCAGCTGCGGGAAGATCTTGTGCCGCCGCATCGATCCGCTCAGCGATTCGCCGGCCTCGACGCGTTTGCCGACGTCCTGCAGCGCCTCGGCCACGATCGGGCTGCCGACCAGGCCCTCGCAGAGCTTGAGCGCGTTGAGGATCGCCACGCCGTTGCGGTAGAGCACCGCCAAGCTGCGCGCGAGCCGCGACATGTAGATCATGTGCAGCAACGGCCCCATGACCGGCAGGAGCATCTTGAACCGGTCGAACAGCCGGTTGAACGCCGGCGAATACTTGCAACCGAAGTGGACGAACACCGGTCCGCCGATCAGCAGGATGAGCCATCCCCACCAGGTCGCCTTCGCGAAGTCCGAGAGACCGAAGACGATCCGCGTCGGCAACGGCAGCGCGACCTTCACCGACTTCAGCAGCACCACGAACTTGGGGATCACGAACGTGAACAACAGCAGCACGAACAGCACCGTCGCCAGCAGCACGAACGCCGGGTAGATGGTCGCTTGCTTCACGTCGGCCGCGACCTGCTCCTGCCATTCGAGGTAGCGCTTGAGTTCGACGAAGGACTCGGGGATCGAGCCGCTCTGCTCGCCGGCGCGGATGAGGTTGACGAACTGCCTCTGGAAGACGCCCGGGTGCCGCTCCATCGCCTCGGCGAGCTGTTGGCCGCCTTCCACGTCGCGCTTCATCTCCGTGAGCGTGGCGCGGAAGCCCTCGTGGTCCGTGTCCTGCGCCGCGATGTCCACGGCCTGCACGACCGGGATGCCCACCTTGCAGAGGAAGCTCATCAGCGTGCAGAAGTTGATCAGCTCGCGCCGCGATCCGCCGGTGGCGGCGGCACCCTTCCGCTGCGACGCGCGCACGGCCTTCTTCGGCTCCTCCGCGTCGGGCTTCGCGTCGATCAGCCAGATGCCCTGCCCGCGCAGCTTCTCCTCCAGGTTGGGCTCGTCGTTCGCGACCAGGCGGCCGGAGACGTTCTTGCCGCGGGAATCGATGCCTTTGTAGTGGAACTGTTGCATGGCGCGGGATCCTGGGATCAATGGGCGCGCACGACGCGCAGCAGCTCGCTCAACGAGGTGAACCCTTCGTCGCAACGGCGGAGGCCGTCCTCGAACATCGTCTTCATGCCGCCCTCGATCGCGAGCTTGTGGAACTCCGGGCCGCCGGCGCGCCGGACCATCGGCTCGTGGAACCGCTCATCCAGGCGCATCAGCTCGAAGATCGCCATCCGGCCGCGGTAGCCGATGTCGAGGCAGTCGGGGCAACCCTTCGGTTCCCAGAGCCGGGGCACGCCCGTCGCCGGGACCGGCAGCTTGGTGTCGCGGAAGACTTTCTCCGGGTCGGCGACCGGCACCCGGCACTTCGGGCAGAGCTTGCGCACGAGCCGTTGCGCGACCACCGCCAGCAGCGCGCCGGGGAGCAGGTACGGCTCGACGCCCATGTCCATGAGCCGCGGGAGCGCGCCCGCGGCGTCATTGGTGTGCAGCGTCGAGAAGACCAGATGGCCGGTGAGCGCGGCGCGGACCATCAGGGTCGCCGTCTCCGTGTCGCGCGTCTCGCCGACCAGGATGATGTCCGGGTCCTGCCGCAGCAGCGCCCGGAGCGAGTTCGTGAAGGTCAGCCCGACCTCTTCCTTCACCTGCGTCTGCCGGATGCCCCGGAGCGGGAACTCCACCGGGTCCTCCAGCGTGAAGATGCTGACGTCGACCTTGTTGATCTCGTTCAGCACCGCGTAGAGGGTGGTCGTCTTCCCGGATCCGGTCGGGCCGGTGACGATCACCACGCCGTGCGGGGCATCGATCACCTCGCGCAACTGGGCCTCGACGGAGGGCTCGAGCCCGAGCGCCGCCACGGAGCCCAGCTGGCTCGACGGATCGAGGATCCGGAGCACCATGCTCTCGCCGAAGTTGGTCGGCAGGCTGGAGACGCGGAAGTTGACCTTGCGCCGGTTGACCGTGAGCACCGCCCGGCCGTCCTGCGGGACGCGCTGCTCCGAGACGTCCATCTCCGCCATGATCTTCAGGCGGGCGGTGACGGCGGATTGCAGCGCCTTGGGGATGAGCACGTCGGGCTGGAGCACGCCGTCGATGCGCGTCCGGATGCGCATCAGCTTCTCCTCGGGCTCGAAATGGACGTCGCTCGCCCGCCGGTGGACGGCCCGGGTCAGCACCTGGCTGACGAGTTGGATGATCGGTGCGTCGTCCGCGCTGGCCTCCGCGGTGTCGGCGCTGAGCGCGGACTGGAGCTGGTCGGGCGTCTGGTCGTTCTGGGTGTCCTCGATGACCCGAGCGATCGACTGCTGGATGGTCGGCCCCTCGGCGTGGAGCTGGTCGATCGTGTTGAGGATGTCCCGCTCGGTGGCGGTGACGACGTCGATGTGGAGGCCGGAGATCTGGCCGAGCGCGTCGATGGCCGCGATGTCGAACGGGTCCGCCATCGCCACGACCAGCGATCCGTTCTGGCGGCCGATGGGCAGCGCGCGGAGGCGGCGCGCCGTCTCCAGCGGCACGAGCGCGACCGCCGCCTTGTCCGGCGGGTTGCGCACGAGGTCCACCCGCTTGGTGTGCGCCTCTTCGGCGGTGAAGTCGGCGAGCTTCTCCGGGGCGACGAGACCGAGGTCCACGAGGATCCGGTTGAGCGGGACGCCGCGACGCTTTTGCTCGCAGACGGCCAGCTCGAACTGGGTCTCGTTGATGAGCCCGGCGGCGAGGATGCGTTCTTGTAATGTCTGTCCCATAAAGCGGCGGTTGTGTGGGAACCGCTATCGGGACAACGGCCAGCGGGTGTGTGTGGCGCCCGCGGACCGCTGTACGGAGGTGAGGTCTGACGTGGAAACTATTTGTGCGCGAGGTAGACGTAGACGCTGCCGGTCTGGGCACCGCCCGGGTAGACGTATTTCACGGCACCGAGGATGTCGCTCCCGGGACTTTCCTCGCCGAGGATGGCGTTCTCGCCATCGATGCGGCGATTGATCTCGCGGGCGTCCTCCAATGCCATGTTGGAGAAGACGACCTGGAGCACCATGGAACCGTTTCCGGCGTCGTTCGG
>JBBRQL010000166.1:0-9285 GCA_038226425.1 Verrucomicrobiota bacterium | reverse complement strand
CCAACAGACGTTCCGCACCCGGGCGCCCCCACGGGACGTCCCGCTATTCCTGCGGATACAGCAGCACGCGGTCGTGGACGATGAGGATGAGGTCGTTCTTCCCGTCGCCGGTCACGTCGGCCACGGCGGATTCCCGCGGCTCGGCCGAGTCGTTGCGGCGGTTGCGGAAGGTCCGCTCCTCGAACACCGGCCAACGGTTCGCCGGCACGAGCTGGTGCGGCGCCTCGAATCCGACGAGGTCGATGTACGCGCGGGCCGTCTCCAGGAAGACGAGGTCCTTGCGGCCGTCACCGTTCAGGTCGCCGCTGGTCACGTCGTGCAGGAAGCCGTCCTTGATCGGTGTCTCGTAGCTGTCGAGCTCGGTGAACTGCCACACGTCGCCCGAGAGCCGCTTCGTCGCGACGGAGTTCGCACCGGTGAAGGCGATCGCGTTCGCGGCCTTGTTGCCGAGCGCGACCGGCACGACCGCCGAGAAATCGCTGACCGGCAAGGTCGAGCTCTTGCCGGCCTTCCACACGCCGCTGGCGTCGCGGGCGCAGACCGTCAGCGCCTTGCGGTCGGCGTCGAGCAGGAACAGCACCGGCGTCTTGCCATCGCCGGACGGCAAGGCCGCGGCACCGACGATGCGCGAGCTGCTGGACGCGCCGTTGATCTGGTCGCGGACGGTGAAGCTCCAGGTCGGTTTGTCCTTGCCCTCCGACGAGAGCACGACGGCGCGGAGGAAGTTCTTCTGCGCGAGCAGCAGCTCGGCCTTGCCGTCGCCGTCCACATCGGCCGTCGCGAGCCAAGGCGAATCCACCGTGCCGCCCGGCGGGTTCACGTCGGCCTCGGCGAAGAGAGCGCCGTCCTTCGGCTCCTTGAGCTGCACCATCACCTTGATCTTCTCGTACGGCGTCAGCACGACGAGGTCCGCCAAGCCGTCCTGGTCCGCGTCGTGGAAGGCGATGGCGGTCGGGTTGCCCTTGAACGAATCGGCGAGCTTCTGGACGACGTTCGTGCCGTCCGCGGTGCGGAGGACGAGCTCGCGGACGTTGACCGTCTCCTCTTTGCCGTCCTTGCCGGAGCGCTTGTCCTCGCGCTCGACGATGACCGCGAGCGAAGGCTTGGCGCCGGGCTTCAACGGGCCGACCGCGAAGGCGAGCGGACGACCGTTCAAGGGCACGACCCGGGGAAAAGGCACGCGTCCGTTGGTATCCAGCGCAGCCACGCCGATCTGTTTCTCGTCGGCGCTGAGCAGGAAGATCTCCGTCTTCCCGTCGCCGTCCCAATCGGCGGCGACGATGTCGGTGACACCTGTGAACGTGGGGAAGGTCTTCGGCGCGGCGAGCGAGCCGTCCGCCTTCTGGAGATGCACGGCGAGCTGGCCGCCTTCGGGTTCGGCGACCAGCAGGTCGGCCCGGCCGTCGCCGTCGATGTCGGCCCAGACGAGGCCGCGGCGGGGTTTGTCGGTCCGCTGGAGCGGGAGGATGGAGAACTGGCCGTCGCGCAGCGCGCCGGCGAACTCCTCGGCGGGTTTGTGGGTGAGGTTGGCGACGGCGGCGCGGCCGGATTTCGCGGCGATGGTGACGATCTCGGTCTTGTGGTCGCCGTCGAGGTCGTCGGCCCAATAGCTGCGGATCGGGGCGAGCGGCATGTGGATCTCGGGCGCGAACTGGCCGGGCCCGGTCTGGAGGCGGAAGCGGAACGGGTTCGGGTTGTCCCAGTTCACCAGCAGCAGGTCCTCTTTTGAATCGCCGTCGAGGTCGAGCACCTGCAGCGCCTTCACGCTGCCGGCGTAGGGCAGCTTCTCTGGTTCGCCGAGCGTGCCGTCGGGACGCGAGAGCAGGAGGTAGATGTGCTTCTCGGCGAGCAGCAGCAGGTCGGGCTTGCCGTCGCCGTTCACGTCGCCGCTGGTCAGCGCGTTGTAGTCCGCGAGGCCGTCGTCGAGGGACCACTTCTTCGGCGGTGCCCAGCCGTTGGTGCCGAGGTTGGCCTGGAGCACGAGCTCCTTGGGGTCGCCATAGTACGCGAGGTCGGGCCGGCCGTCGCCGTTGAGGTCCGCGACGACCATCGAGGTGATGCGCTTCTCGGAGGAGATGGATTCCACGCGGAACCGGGCCTCGGCCGGCAGCTCGTTGATATCGCGGCGGCCGACCTTGGCGGCAGTCGCGGGGGCGTTGGTCTTGCCGGAGCGGTTGTAGAGGAAGGTGATCTTGGAACGGCCGTTGTTGACCACGACGATGTCGTTCAGCCCGTCGCCGTCGATGTCCGCGACGTGGAGGAACCCGATGCCGAAATCGAGCGGGAAGACCTCGGGGCCGCCGAAACCGAACCGGTTGGTGGACGGATCGGCCCGGACGTGTGAGAGCGCGGCGGAAGCGACCAAGACCGTCAACAGTCGGCGAAGCATGACCGGAGCTTGGCGGAACTTGCCGCAAGGGCAAGACGCGCAACGTCGAAGGGTGGGAACAGAAGTGGCGGTCACCGCAACCGGCGCGGAGAGGCACCTGCTCTGCGGAGAAAAACGACCGGAGAGAGAATCTGGAAAACAGGAAAAACGGGGCTTCGCCGACTCCGTTCCTGTTTTCCAGATTGATCTCTTCCCAGCCCCTCCTATCCGGACCGCCACTTCGGATCGCACCCAACGGCGAACCGCACCGTCCGTCCGCGCTCCGCCGCCTCTCCGCTACGCGCGTTTCGCGCGTGCGGCGGCGAGCTGGCGGCCGAGGTCGTCGAGCTTCGCGGCGGCGGTCTTGGCGAGGACCTTGGCTCGCGCGCCGATGTCGAGCCGACCCGCGCCTTCCGTGCCGGCGTTGGTCCGGCTGTTCACGTAGCCTTCGATGGTCCGCTGGCACTCGGTCACCAGCGGCATCAGGTCCGGTGGCGTGTGGAGCCCGAGGATCACCAGCTGGTTGGCCTTGCGCCGGAGAACCTCCTGTTGCGCGGGGAATCCCCACGTCCGCACCACCTCGGAAAGACCCAGCGTCTGCCGAGAAACCGGGCCGTTGGTCGATCCGCGGACATCGGCCGTCTCGGTCAGCACCAGCTGCAGCTCGGACAGGACGCGGTCCCGCGGCCAGAGCAACGACGGGTCGCGGCTCAGCACGTCGGCCGCGCCGACCGCCCACCACTTCTCGGCATCGAGCAAGGTCTGGAAACGGCCGTTGCTGGCGCGGAGGAACGCCGTCTGCCAGTTGAGGTGGTACGGCAGCTGGCGGAGGAAATCCCGCGCCAGCGTCCGGCCTTCGTCGTCGCGGAGCAGCTCGAAGACCAGCAGCGTGGCGCTCGCCCGGAAATAGGCGAACCGCTCCGGGTCCGCGAGCGCCGCCGGATCGGGCAAGCTCAGGTCGGAAAAGGTCGCCGGATCGCGGCCCGCCAAGGTGGCGCGGACCGGCGCGAGCGGATCGGGCCGGCGTGCGTTGCGGTTCAGCGTGGTCTGCGGCTCGAGCACGAGGTCGCGGCCGGACGCGGTCACGAGCAGGCTGTCGAGTCCTTCGGCGAGCCAGAGCGGCGGGCGCACGCAATCGGTCCGGCGCAGGTCGTGGTTCGCGAGATCGATCAGCACGACCTCGACGATCGCGCGGACCAGCCGGCGCCACTCGACCTGTTCCGGCACGTCGATCCGGTACTGCCAGCCTTCGCGGATGGCCATGGGCACGATGGTGAGCTGGCCCTCGACGCGGCGAGGGCGGCGCAGATGCAGATGGACTGTCCCGCCCGGACGCTCCACAGCGCCGAGCTGGAGATGGATCGCCTGACGGATGCGGTCGCAGGCGATGGCCAAGGTGTCCGGCCGGAGCGAGACGACCTCGTTGTCGCCGACCGGCCGCAGCTCGCCGCCGGAAGGTGGCTGGACCGTGTCACGGCCGTGGACGATGAACTGTCCGTTCCGGCTCTTGGCCGTGACCGGGACCTGGGTCTGCGCCTGCGCGACCAGCAACCCGGCGGCCAGCGCGGTCCACAGCAGCACCGATCGAAGGACCCATCGCTTCGGGCTCCGACCCGCGTCCGGACTGGGCGACCGGGAGGTCACGGTGGATCAGTCCTTCTTCGCGGCCGGCTTCGTCTCGGCCTTGGCGGCGGGCTTGGGGGTCTCCGCCTTGGCCTCGGTCTTCGCGGCCGGAGGAGCTGCGGCCTCGGAATCCTTCTTCGCGCCGGCCTTGTAGCTCTCGCTGCGGTAGTCGGTGAGGTAGAAGCCGGCTCCTTTGAAGATGAAACCGGCGCCGCCGCCGATGCCGCGGGCGACCTTGCCCTTGCCCCAGCGTTTCGCGGGGCAGGCGTCCTTCGGGCAGACGGTCAGCGCGGTGTCCTTCATGGATTGCACGAGCTCGAACTGGTGGCCGCATTTCCCGCAGGTGTAGTCGTAAGTTGGCATACGTGAACGTCACGGTAGTAACGGGGCGCCCGATGGACCGTCAAGGTCCGCGAGGACCGGGGTTGCGACCGGAAGCGGCCGACCGCTCCGGATCACTTCGCCGGTGCCACGCGATGCCACACGTCCGAAGCCGGGGTTTCGAGCACGGTGCGTCCGCCGCCCGGCCAGACCACGGTGGCGCGGACCGGCTTCGCTTCGCCGAGGCCGAAGTGCGCGGTCGCCGACGATTGGCTGCGGAACCCGTCGCCCGCGACGATCCATCGCGTCTGGCGGCCCGCGGTGTCCTCGAGCTCGACGCGGGCGCCGAGCGGCGCGCGTCCTTCGCCGTCGAGCCGGAAGCCGATCCAGTGGCCGGTCGCAGGAAGCGTGTTGCGGAAGACCAGCAGGCGTTGCCGGCGTTTCGGCCACATCTCGGACGTCGTGACGATCAGATCCAGACGGCCGTCGCCGTCGAGGTCGTCGGCGAGCAGGTTGCGGCAATCTTCCGGCACCGCGACACCGAGCAGCCACGCGACGTCGGGGAATTCCAACTTGCCGGAGGCGAGGAGCAACGCGTTGTCCTGCCAACCGCCGTAGCTCGCGGCATCCGCCTGTCGCCGCCCGCTGGCGGTGCGGAAATAGAGGTCGGCCGCCGGCGTGTTGGTCGGGCCGGCGGCGAAGATGTCGTGGCGCCAGAACTGCCGTTCGTGGTCGCGGGTGCTGGCACGCGTCTCGTGGCCGTTGGCGACGGCCAGGTCGAGGTCGCGGTCGTTGTCGAAGTCCGCCCACGCCGCGCCCCACGACCAACCGGTCCGGGCCATCGCTCCGGCGAGAGGCTCCGGCGCGGGGACAAGCCCCGTCTTGCCGCCGAGATACAGGCGGTTGCCGAAGGTCATCGGCCCGCGCATCGCGGCGTGGCGCGGCCATCCGTCGCGGCCGAGACCGAGCGCATCCATCCGCTCGGCAACCGGCGAACCCATGCCGAGCATCAACAGGTCGGGACGTCCGTCGCCGTCGAGGTCGTTGAGCACATGCGCCATGCCGAACGAATGGCGGGCTTCGCCGAGGCGATCGGTGACATCTGTGAACTTCCCGTGGCCATCGTTGAGGAAGATGTCGATCCCGGCGAAATCACCCACCATAACGAGGTCCTGGTCGCCGTCCCCGTCGAGGTCGATGAACGATGCGCTGTACGCTCGGCGCGCACGTTTTCCCGCGAGACCCGACGCCGCCGTCGCATCGGTGAAATTGCCGCGGCCGTCGTTCAGGAGCAGGTAGGCGGGGAACCCGTCGGCCGCGTCGAAGTAGGGCGTGGGCATCTGGCCGCCCTGGTAGGGCAGCTTGTATTGCGCGAGCCAGACGTCGAGGTCGCCGTCGCCGTCCACGTCGCCGACGGCGAGGACCTGCGGATGCTTGATCGCCGACGGGGCTGTCCAGCCCGGACGCATCGTGCCCGCGGATGCGCCCGGGACCGGGCCAGGAGACCAGCTCAGGCCGCGCGCGCCGGCGACGACCAGGTCCGCGCGGCCGTCCCTGTCGACATCGGCGAGAGCGGCGGCGACGATGCGTTCGGGCGCGAGGCCCGGTATCGTGCCGGGTTCGAACCGACGGGGTGCAGCGGTGCCGCCGTCGGGATCCGGGCGGTTCCACCACATGCGGCCTGCGCCGACGAGAAGCAGCTCGGAAAGGCCGTCGCCGTCGAGGTCCGCGGCGATCAACGGATCGGAGAACTCCACGAAGCCGTTCGACGTCGACGTGTCGAGCCACGGAGTGAAGCCCGGCGGACCCGACCGGGCCAGCACTTCCATATCGCGGACGACAATTGCCGCCGCGCGCGGTGCCGTCCCGGGGGCGTCGGCGGACCATGTCACCTCGAGCGAGGCCCGGACCATCGCGCGCGCCGTGCGCGCGAGGTCGTCGAGCCGGGCGGTGGCTTCGACAACCGACCGGGCCGGCTGGTCCGCGGTCACCGGCGTGTGGCGCGTCATGTGCCAGGCGGTGCGGCGGAGAGCCCAGCCTTCGGAGGTCCACCGGGAGACCAGCGCGCGCCAGCCCGCGGGATCGAGGCGCGTCGACGGGGCGCCGGTCCCGCGCCAACCATGGATGCCGTGGGCGAGGTCGGGCGCCGGTGCGGTGACCGGGACCGACAAGGCCTCGAACGGGAACGCCGCCAGGACCGGCCACGGATCGGCGGCGCCGTTCAGGGCATCCCACAGGCGTACGAACTCGTCCTCATGGCGCTCGGCGTCCAACTCCGGTGCCCAGACGGTCTGGTCGGCGGCTTGTTCACGGGCCTCGAGAGCGAGGTAGGCCCGGGCCTGTTCCTCCGCGGCCGCGACCGCGGGAGCGGCGGGCTTCTGGCGGAACGGCGTCGCGCGACGGAAGAAGAGTGCTGCGACCGCCACCGCGGCGAGCAGGGCGAGCAAGGTCCAGAGGCGGGTCTTCGGCGTCATCATCGGTCCATCGGCGGACGCCGCCATGCGTGCCCGGATCGAGGCGCGGCGTCGAGCGGCGACGGGAGCGATCAGAAGTGGCGGTCAGGAAGCAGTGATGGAGAAGCATGCCTATAGGGCCGAAAACCGAGGAAGAACGAAGACGCTGGTAGGGCGAGGCTCCTGCCGAGCCGCTGAGCAAAGGGCGGCCCGTGAACTCGCAGGAGCTTCGCCCGACCACGCGACAGGAAGAAGGTCCGCGACTGGCTTCACCGCTCCATCCCCCCTTCCCCCACGCGCTTTCTCGCCTCTACTTACGACCACTTCTGATCGCACCCCGCGGCGACGGGTGCGGTCGGAAATGGCGGACACCTGCGGAGGTTCCCAACCTGCTGTTTCGCCAAGTCGTGCTCGGCGGGGCATGAGGTGAGGCCCACGCGCCAGAGCACGGGTGGCCCGTGGCGGACTGGAAAGTCCGCCCTCCCGGCAGAGCGCGATCCGGCGCTACGTCCGCGTTCCGGTCCGCCACTTCCAATCGCACCCTCCTCGGAGCCGTTGCTTGCCGGAGCACCGGCCCGGGCGTAACGATGCGTCGTCGTCCGAGATCCATTTCCCATGAGCACTTCCCCGTCCAACCCGCCCCGTCAGCATCCCGGCTTCACCCTCATCGAGCTGTTGGTGGTGATCGCCATCATCGCGATCCTCGCGGGCATGTTGTTGCCGGCGTTGTCGCGGGCGAAGGCGAAGGCGAACTCGGTGAAGTGCATCAGCAACCAGAGGCAGATCGGCCTCGCCTTCAAGATGTACGCCGATGACAACCGCGACTTCTTCCCGGTCCATCCCGGGTGGGGAGATGTCGGCGGGAAGTTCTGGACCAATGCCAACGTCTCCGGGAGCGCGGCCGATTACGGCGGCAGGACGGCGGAGACGAACCGCCCGCTGAACCGGTACGCGGGCGCGACCGAGGTGTTCCGCTGCCCGGCCGACGCGGGCGATTCGCTGAACTCGCAGGTGAAGACCTGCTTCACCGGCTGGGGCAACAGCTACCTGGTCGAATGGGCGGTCGATGCGTTCCGCGTGAAGCGCGTGACGGGCGATTCCAAGGCCAAGGGCACGCCGCAAGGCACGTCCATGCGGGAATCGGAGGTCGCGCTGAGCCCGGCGAACAAGGTGCTGATGGGCGATTGGCCGTGGCACGCGAACCGCGACACGAAGGCCAAGCAGACCGTCTGGCACAACTACAAGGGGAAGCGTTTCGAGAACATGCTCTTCGGCGACGCCCACGTGGAGAACTTCAAGTTCCCGGCGCAGATGGACCAGTGGATCAGCATCGCGCCGGACCCGGCTTTCCAGTGGTGGTGAGCCGGGGCGGCGCCCGCTCCCGGCCTCAGCGGGTATCGGCCGGTTTGGGCAACCAATCGACGACAAGGGGGGAAACCTGGGAGCGGTCCAGTTGTGTCGTGCGGATCGCCATCGGTGCTCTCGTCGTCCAAGAAACGCGTCGTGTGATGCGGAAGACCCCGGACCGGGCCCCGGGCCGCCTCACTCCCACTCGATCGTGCCAGGCGGCTTGCTTGTCAGGTCGAGCACCACGCGGTTCAGGCCGCGCACCTCGTTCGTGATGCGCAGAGAAATCTTCTCCAGCAGGTCGTACGGCACGCGTACCCAGTCGGCGGTCATGCCGTCCTGCGATTCGACGGCGCGGATGGCGATGGTCCAGTCGTAGGTGCGCTCGTCGCCTTGCACGCCCACGCTGCGGACCGGCAACAGCACGGCGAAGGTCTGCCAGGTCTTGTAGTACAGGTCGGCCGCCTTCATCTCCTCGACGACGATGGCGTCGGCGCGGCGGAGGATGCGCAGCTTGTCCTCGGTGATATCGCCGAGGCATCGGACGGCGAGGCCGGGTCCGGGGAACGGCTGCCGGAGGACGATCTCCTTGGGCAGGCCGAGCTCGGTCCCGAGTTGGCGGACCTCGTCCTTGAAGAGGCACTTCAGCGGCTCGACGAGCGCGAACTTCATGTCCTTCGGCAGGCCGCCGACGTTGTGGTGGCTCTTGATCATCGCGGCCGGGTTGCCGCCGATGGGGACCGACTCGATCACGTCGGGATAGAGCGTGCCCTGCGCGAGGAACTTCGCCTTGCCCGCCTTCTTGGTCGCGGCCTGGAAGACGTCGATGAACGCCTTGCCGATGATCTTGCGCTTCTTCTCGGGGTCGGTGACGCCCTTGAGCTTGCGGAGGAAGAGCTCCGTGGCGTCCTCGTACTGGAGCTTGATCTTGAAGTTCCGGCCGAAGACCTCCTGCACGACCTCCGCCTCGCGGGCGCGGAGCAGGCCGTTGTTCACGAAGATGCAGGTGAGCTG
This sequence comes from Verrucomicrobiota bacterium, assembly GCA_038226425.1. Classification (GTDB taxonomy): domain Bacteria; phylum Verrucomicrobiota; class Verrucomicrobiia; order Limisphaerales; family UBA9464; genus CAIVQB01. Next base: position 159 of record JBBRQL010000166.1, on the reverse strand, counting down.
GTCGCCGATGGCCTTGTGGAGCAGCGCCGCCGCCACGCTGGAATCGACGCCGCCGCTGAGGCCGAGGATCACCTTCTCCTTGCCGACCTGCTTGCGGATGGCGTCCACCGCCTCGTCGAGGTAGCTGCGCATCGTCCAGCCCTTGCCGCAGCCGCAGAT
>JBBRQL010000165.1:0-9352 GCA_038226425.1 Verrucomicrobiota bacterium | reverse complement strand
GCGTGACGCTCTACGACCAACTCACCAAGACCGCTTCGCTCGGCAACGACGCCCTGCTCGGCGGCTTCCTCGACTACACCACGGCCAAGGGCCTGGAACTCTACCCGGCGCAGGAGGAGGCCATCCTCGAGCTCTTCGAGGACAAGAACGTCATCCTCAACACGCCGACCGGGTCGGGGAAATCGCTGGTCGCGTCGGCGCTGCATTTCCAGTCGCTCGCGAAGGGCAGGCGCTCGTTCTACACCTGCCCGATCAAGGCGCTGGTGAACGAGAAATGGCTCTCGCTCTGCCGCGAGTTCGGTCCGGAGAACGTCGGTCTCAGCACCGGCGACGCCACGGTGAACCACGACGCGCCCATCGTGTGCTGCACCGCGGAGATCCTTGCGAACATCGCCCTGCGCGACGGCGAGCGCTCGCTCGTCCAAGACGTGGTGATGGACGAGTTCCACTACTACTCGGACCGCGACCGCGGCGTGGCCTGGCAGGTGCCGCTGCTCACGCTGCCGCGGACGCGCTTCCTGCTCATGTCGGCCACGCTCGGCGAGACCGCGTTCTTCGAGCAGGAGCTCACGAGGCTGAACGGGCGGCCCACCGTGACCGTTCGCTCGGGAACGCGGCCGGTGCCGCTGGATTTCGCGTACTCCGAGCTGCCGCTGGCGAAGACCCTCGAGAGCCTGCTCGCCGACGGCAAGGGCCCGGTCTACGTGGTCCACTTCACGCAGAAGGAGGCCGCCGAGAGCGCACAGGATTTCACGAGCATCACCGTCGCGTCGCGCGACGAGAAGGCGGCGGTCGCGTCCGCCATCGAGAGCTTCAAGTTCGCCAGCCCGTACGGGCCCGAGCTGAAGAAGTGGCTGCGGCACGGCATCGGCCTGCACCACGCGGGCCTGTTGCCGAAGTACCGCATCCTCGTCGAGCAGCTCGCCCAACGCGGCCTGCTCAAGGTCATCTGCGGAACGGACACCCTCGGCGTCGGCATCAACGTGCCCATCCGCACGGTGCTCTTCACCCGGCTGTGCAAGTACAGCGGCGAGAAGGTGGCGATCCTCAACGCGCGCGATTTCCACCAGATCTCCGGACGCGCCGGGCGCAAAGGATACGACGACGTCGGATGGGTCGTCGCGCAGGCCCCGGAGCACGTCATCGAGAACCTCAAGCTGGAGGAGAAATCCAGGAGCACCGGCAAGAAGGTCGTGAAGCGCCAGGCGCCCGAGCACAATTTCGTCAACTGGGACAAGAACACCTACACGCGCCTCATGACCGCGCCGCCGGAGCCGCTCACGTCGCGGTTCCAGGTCACGCACGCGATGCTGCTCAACGTGCTCGGCCGACCCGGCGACGGATGCCGCGCGATGCGCGAGATGATCCGCCGTTGCCACGATTCGGCGAAGCAGAAGAAGGCTCATACCAAGCGCGCGTGGCAGCTCTTCCGCTCGCTCGTCGACCGCGGGATCATCGAGATCATCGCGCCGGTTCCGGGAACCCCGGCGTCCGGGGCGGCGACCCTAGGAGGGCAGGCTTCCAGCCTGCCAGGCCAAGCAGGCTTCCAGCCTGCGGAGCCGACGACCAGGGAAGCCGCGTCGGCTGAAGCTGGCCCGACAGGCTGGAAGCCCGTCGGTACAGGCAGGCTGGAAGCCTGCCCTCCTGTGCCGTTCCAGAAGCTCCGCGTGAACGTCGCGTTGCCCGAGGACTTCTCGCTCAACCAGGTCCTATCGCTCTTCCTGCTCGACACCATCCCGCTGCTCGACCGCGAGGCGCCCGACTACGCGCTCGACCTGGTCACGCTCGTCGAATCGATCCTGGAGGAGCCGGACGCCATCCTCCGCGCCCAGCTCAGCCGGTTGAAGGGCGACAAGATCGCCGAGCTCAAGGCGCAGGGCATGGAGTACGACCGGCGCATGGAGGAGCTGGAGAAGCTGGAACATCCGAAGCCGAAGCGGGAGTTCATCTACGACACCTTCAACGCCTGGGCCGACAAGCATCCGTGGGTCGGCAAGGAGAACATCCGGCCGAAATCGATCGCCCGGGAGATGTTCGAGCAGTTCCGCTCCTTCGCGGATTACATCAAGCTCTACGACCTTCAGCGCGCGGAAGGCGTGCTGCTCCGGCACCTGAACAGCGTCTACAAGGTGCTCGCCCAGACCGTGCCCGACGCGGCCAAGGACGATGCCGTCCGCGAGATGGAGCTGTACCTCGGAGCGATGCTCCGGCAGGTCGATTCCAGCCTGCTCGACGAATGGGAGAAGATGCGGAACCCGGACCGCGTGGCCCCCGGCGCCGACGCGCCCGAACTCCGCCCGCCCGGCGCCGAAGCGGCCGCGCAGGACATCACCCGCGACGCAAAGGCGTTCACGGCGGCGATCCGCAACAAGGCCTTCGCCTTCCTCCGCGCGCTGGCCGACCACGACTTCGATCAAGCGCTCGCGGTGCCGTCGTTCCCCGAGGACGGCGAAGGACAGCCGTGGACCGCAGACCGGCTGCGCAAGACGCTCGAAGCCTACCACGCAAGCCACCGCTTCATCTGCCTCGACCCCGAGGCGCGGAACCTCCGTCACACCTACGTGCTGCCCGCAGAGGACAAGCTCACCTGGCGGGTGCAACAGGTGATCGTGGACGGCGACGGACATAACGACTGGATCGCCGAGTTCGGCGTTGATCTCGCGCTGTCCCGCGCCGCGAAAGAGCCGGTCCTCCGCCTCCTCCGGATCGGGGCCTTGGTTTGAGGCCAGCGGCCGTGGATCGCTGACGACCCCGCGCCCGACCCTCGGGAGCCTTCGAAGAAACCTCAGACTGCGTTCGGCACCCGGCTGAAGTCAGACGACTCCGTATCACTACTAAGGTTTTTCTTGACCGTGTTAAGTGATTTACCATTATTTCACCACGGTAGATGAGAAGTCCGCAGGGATAGGAGGAGCGTCCCGCACTCCCGGGCAAACAATCTGCCGATGATTCCGGTACGAGGATCGGACCACCCGTCGTGACCACGATGACCATCATCTTGGCTGATATGCAGGCACCGACTTCTCGGAGGTCGACGGCTTGGCATCACCGAACCGCGGACGGCTCCGCATCTTTCTGTGCGCCTTGGACGGCGACACTTTCCCGGCTTCAGGCCGAGGCCTCTTCTGACCCTCCCACACACATCCAACCCATGGCCCTCCGATGAGAACGAACCTGCTCTGCCTGCTCTTCACCTTGGCTTACTTGGCGCCCGCGATGCGAGCATCGGTACTTTTGTCCGAGGAGTTCGCCTATCCCGATGGCCCAATCACCACCAACTCCGGCGGACGATGGAACAACCACAGCGGCACCGCCGGCCAAGCCGATACGACCGCGGGGAAGTTGAACCTCACGGAGAAAGAATCGGAGGATATCAACTCGGCCATCGGCGGAGGGCCCTACGACCCCGCTTCCGGCATCGTGCTCCATGCCCGCTTCAAGGCGACCTTCACCACGCTGCCGTCCGGAGCCGGGACGTACTTCGCCCATCTCAAGGACGCGGCCTCCGGCTTCCGCGCGCGGGTCTTCGCTTCGACGACCGGCGCGGCGAAGGGTTCGCTCCGGCTGGGGATCACCGCCACGACGGCCGCGGCGAATTATCTGCCCATGGATCTGGCGCAGGGCTCGGCCCACACGATCGTCGTACGCCACGATGTGAAGACCGGGACGTCCACGCTCTGGGTGGACCCGATGTCCCCTTCGGATCCCAATGTGGTCACCACCGATGCGACCAGCGGGATCGCGGTGTCCGCATTCGGCTTCCGGCAATCGCTGAGCAGCGGTGCCGGCATGGGCGTCATCGCGGTGGACGACCTGGTCGTCGCGACCACCTTCGAAGAGGCGTTGGCCGGACGCCCCGTGGACTCGACGCCCGCCCAACCGGTCATCACCAGACCGCCGAAGAGCCAGGCCGCGGTGGCCGGCGCCGACGTCGTCTTCACCGTCGAAGCCACCGGGACCGCGCCCCTCGTTTACCAGTGGCAAAGGGACGGCAACGACGTCGAGAGCAAGACCAACGCGACGCTCGCCTTGCCCGCGGTCACGCCCGCGCAATCTGGATCCTACCGCGTCGTGATCTCGAACGCCTTGGGCACCGCCACCAGCGCCGAGGCCGTCCTCACCGTGACCCCCGGAGGCTCTCCGCCCGTCATCACGCGGCAACCGGCCGATGTCACCGTGGTCTCGGGCGCCGACGCGGCTTTCACCGTCACCGCGTCGGGCACACCCCCGTTCACCTACCAGTGGTTCTTCGCCGACACTGAAGTCGCGGGCGCGACCGCGGACACGCTCACCCTCCGCAAGGCGACCTTCGCCCAAGCCGGCATCTATCGCGTCCGGATCCGCAACACCTCCGGTCAGGTGTCCAGCGACCCGGCGACGCTCGTCGTCACCGCCCCGCCGCCGGAGGTGATCGCCACCCACATCGCCTTCCTCCGCATGCTCGTGGACCCGGTCAAGTTCACGCCCACTGATACCAAGCAGCTCTACACTGTCGAAGGCACCGTGACCTCGTGGGTCAACCTCGCTGCGCCGACCAACGTCTTCTTCTTCCTTCAAGACGACACCGCGGGCATCGCCGTCTTCGTCGATGGTCTGGCCGGCACCAACTGCCCGCCCGCCGGCGCGAAGGTCCGCGCCACCGGACCGCTCGGGCATGTCGGCGGCTTGCTCAAGCTCGACCTCGATGCCGTCAACGCGAAGCACCGGGTCGAGGTCCTCTCGCTTGGCAACCCGTTGCCGTCGCCCAAGCCGTTGGACATCCAGCTCACCAACGATGTCCCGGGCATCGAACGCCTCGAAGGCAGCTTGGTCTCGCTCGCGGACGCGACCATCGACACGAAGGACCCCAAGTTCCCCGCCGCCGCCGCGAACCTCAAGGTCACGACCTCGGACGGCGGCGATTTCATCCTGCGCGTCGATGCCCGGGTCCTCGACCTCCTCGGGCAGGACAAGCCCGACGGCCGCGCGACCATCATCGGCGTGCTCGGCCAGTCCGACACCAGCGACCCTCGCACCTCGGGATACCAGATCATCCCGACCCGGCGCGCCGACATCATCGCCGCGCCGAAGCCGCCCACGATCCGGTTCATCGCGGAGCTGGCCGGCCTCGTGCGGCCGGGAGACAAGCTCACGAACACCTTCGCGGACCAATCGCTCCGGACCGGGGAGAAGGTCACTTTGCGCTTCGAGGTCACGGATCCCGAGAACCGCCCGTTCACCGTCGCGACGTCGGCCGGGACGTTGCCTGCCAGCGGGGCTTGGTCGCTCAGCGCCAAGAGCGCGGACGCCGGAGGAAAAGTCACCGGGACGTTCGTCTACACGGCGGTCGCCGGCGATTCCGGGGTTGATTTCCCGGTGACGCTCACCGCCGCCAACGACGCCGCGCAGGCCAAGACGGTGGTGGATGTCTACGTCCCGACGGCCGCCGAACAAGGGCTGGTCCTCACCGAGTTCTACGCCAACCCGACCTCGTCCACGAACGCTCCGAACGCCAACCCGCTCCACCGTCCGTCCCCGCAGGCGGCCAACGCGACGCTGAACGACGAGTTCGTCGAGCTGGTGAACCTCTCCGGCGGCGAGCTCGACCTCATCGGCTGGACGATCTCCGACGCGGCGGCGAAGCGGCACCAGTTCTTCGCGACCACGCTGCTCGCGCCGTCCAACGCCGTCGTCGTGTTCGGCGGACCCGCGATCACCAACCGCCCTGTCCTCCCGGCCGGCGTCCGCGCCGAACCGGCGAGCGAGACCGGCGGTCTCGCGCTGAACAACGACGGCGACACCATCGTGGTCCGCAACCTCCTCGGCCGCGTCGTGACCCGCGTCGTGTTTGCGGGGACCGACCTCGGCACCGACAGCGCGCTCGCCCGCTTCCCGACGGCCGACAGCAAGTTCATCCCGCACCGCGCGGCCAACGAGCGCCACGCCACACCGGGGAGCCGGCCCGACGGCAAGGCATGGGCCGAAGCGGGTTCTTCGCTGGGCGAGCATCCGCCGTTCATCCTGTCGGTCGTCCACACCGGCGACGGCATCCAGGTCCGCTGGGACGCGAAGGCCGGCTTCACATACTCGGCCCACCGCGCGAGCCGTCCGGAAGGCCCGTACGAACCGGTCGCTGTCGGAATCGCTTCGGGCAGCTTCGCAGAGACACCGCCGGCGGACGGCGCCGAGGTCTTCTACCGGATCAGCGTCCCGTGAGCGGCCGGCGAGAGAGGCACCGCAAGCCAAGGCGTTCAGTGGCGGCCCGGGCTTTCACGCTCGTGGAGCTGCTCGTCGTCGTCGCGATCATCGCGGTCGTCGCCGGCCTGCTGGCGCCCGCTTTGTCGCGTGCCAAGTCGAAGGCCGGCACGGTCGTCTGCCTCGGCAACCTCAAGCAATGGGGCGTCGCGACGCACCTCTTCGCCACGGACAACGGCGACCTCTTGCCGCAGGACGGCACGCCCAACGGCACGTCCACCGTGGAAGGCTGGTACGTCGACCTGCCGCGGACGATGGGCATCGCGCCCTATCGCGAGATGCCTTGGCGCACCAACCCCGCCGCGCCGCTCGGTCGCTCGGTCTGGCACTGCCCGTCGAACCCGAGGCGCAGCAACACCAACAACCTCTTCCACTACTGCCTCAACGAGCATGTGAACGGGTCCGGGTCCGGCAACCAGGTGAAGCTCGGCACCCTGCCTTGGCCGGCGCTTACGGTCTGGCTCTTCGACAACGGCAAGCTCGCCGCCGTCGCCTCCGCCAACAACGCCCACACCAACCTCCATTCCCGCGGCTGCGATTTCCTCCTGCTCGACGGGCACGCAGCACGATTCCCGGTCGCCGCCTACCGGGATCTCGCGAGCGGCAAAGGACGCACCAACAATCCTGACCTGCGCTGGTATCCGCACGACGGCAGCCCGTGACGGTCGGCGGCGCTGGGCCACGGACACCATATCGCAAGGCGCCCGGCCTCGGAGAGCGTGCTGCCAGCATCCTGCTGGCAGGGGCTCGCCGAACCCGGGGCCCTGGAAGATCCCCTCGTCGCGTCTCCGTCCGCACCTTCTGCCGGCGGGACGCACGGCAGCACCTTGGCACCACAGGCCACCGCGGTGTCCGGATACGCCCGCCCCGCATGCCCGGCAGCAAATCGTCGTGGACGCACCCCGGCACCTGTGCTTGCTTCCCGACAACAACTCCCCGTCCAACCATGTTCCTCTTCGCTTCGCTGCTCTACGGTTTCCTCTTCGCGGTCGGACTGGGCGTGGTGACGCTCTTCCTGATGGCCCGCATCGCCAAAGCGGGGAGCATCGGGGAGATGATGTCCTTGCCCGGCAAGATCCTCCTCTCGGTCGGCCTGTTCGTGGTTGTCGGCATCTCCTTTGCCTTCGGGACGGGCGACAAGGCATCAGGCAAGTTCATCGCTCTCTTCGTGGTGCTCGTGGCCGCGATCCCCCTGGTCGCGATGTGGCTGCCCCACATCATCAGCGTCGTGCTCAGCCCGATCCTCGGCTCGATGACCGGCGGCGGCGAGCAGGTCGAGCGGCGCCCCTTCTATCCGCACGCCGTCGCGCACCGGAGACGGGGCGAACCCGCGCAGGCGTTGGCCGCCGTCGAGGCCCAGCTCGCGATCTTCCCCGGCGACGCCGAAGGCCTGCATCTTCTGGCGAGCATCCATCTCGAAGACCTCAAGGACACGGCCACCGCCGTCGCAGTGCTGTCGGAGCTGGTGGACACCCCGGGCCGCGCCGGCGGCGAGGTGGCGGTGGCGCTCAGCCGGATCGCCGAGCTCCAGCTCAACCGGCTCAACGACATCCCGTCCGCCCGCGGGACTTATCAGAGCATCATCGACCGCTTCCCCGACAGCGAGGCTGCTCTGACCGCGCGCCAACATCTCGCGCATCTCCCGGGCGCCGACCAGCTCGCGCAAAAGGCCGACCGGCCCAGACTGGTGGTCACCCATCATGAGACGAGGATCGGGCTCGCCGCCGACCACGGCGTGAGCCAAGCGCCTCCGGAGGACCCGGCCGGCGAGATCGACCGCCTGGCCGGGCATCTCGAGCAGTTCCCGGAAGATTGGGATGCGCGGGAGAAGCTGGCCTTGCTCTACGTCGACCACGCGAACCGTTTCGACCTCGCGACCGACCAGCTCGAGCATCTCATCCGTCAGCCGAGCGCTCCGCCCCGCCATGTCGTGCGCTGGCTCAACGAGCTCGCCGACATCCAGCTCCGCGCCTCCGACGGCATCGGCGTCGCGAAGCTCACGCTCGAGCGCATCGGCCAAGCGTTCCCCGGGTCGCCATGGGCCGACCAAGCGGTGGACCGCATCGCCCGCATCGGCCTCAACCGGCGGGCGAAGGCGGAGGGCAAGACGCTCAAGCTGGGGGACTACGAGCAGAACATCGGACTCAAGCGCGGCAACGCGAGCATCCCGGACCCGGCGGCGCACACAGCGTGAGCGGGCCCTGGTCCGTGTATCCGCACCGCGCTGACCGGACCATCTCGACCTGCGCGGACCGCGGATCAATCTTTTGCCGGGCCCGCATCCGGACCGGCTCGCCGGCGGAACACGATGAAGTGCTGCCGCGGCAGGAAGCCCAAGGTCTCGACCCAGTCCAGCGGTTGCAGCGCCATCTCTTTCCGCACCTGGGCCTCGGTCATCTTGTGCAGCGGCTTGATCGGGACCCATTTGTCCTCGCCGCGGTACTCGACGAACACCAAACGCCCCCCCGGCTTCAGTGCGCGGCACAAGGACTGGATGATCTCATGCGGATGGTCGCACTCGTGGTAGACGTCCACGAAGATGGCGACGTCGATGGCAGCCGCCGGCAGGTCCACGTTGGTGACGCTTCCGAGCACCGGGACGACGTTGGTGACGCCGTGCGCCGCCACGTTGGTGCGGAGGATGGCGAGCATCTCCGGTTGGATGTCGTTGGCGAACACCTTGCCGGTCGGGCCGACCAGTTTGGCCATGCGCCAGGTCAGGTAGCCGCTGCCCGCGCCGATGTCGGCGACGACTTCTCCCGGCTTCAGCTTGAGAGCCTCGACGAGACGGGTCGTTTGTTCCTCCTCCTCGCGCTCCGGACGTTCAAGCCACATCGCGCCTTGGTGGCTCATGAACCAAGCGATCTCGCGCCCGAGGAACCATTTGCCCGTGCCGTCCGGCAATCCCGTCCGGAGCTCGTACAACGGGGACGGAAGCGCGGGAGCTGCTTCCGCGGCGATGGCGGCGGGAACAAGATTTCCGGCCAGGCAAAGGAAGAGGGCGAGCACGGCTGCCCAAGGGCAAGAGGACGACCGACCCGTCGTGGTTGTGTGTGGAGCGTTCATTTTTCGGTGGTGCGGCAGGCCTCGACGAACGCTTTGAACAAGCGGGCGTGTT
>JBBRQL010000164.1:0-9460 GCA_038226425.1 Verrucomicrobiota bacterium | reverse complement strand
CCTCCCACGAACTTCGCCGATATCGCCGCGCGCTACGGCGCTTTGCTCACCGCCGCGGACGCCGCTTGGACCGCCTCGCTCGGGATGGCCACGGCATCCGGAGGCCCGGTGCCGACCGCTCTCGCCGACGCCTCGCAGGAGCAGCTCCGCCTGTTGTTGCTCGGCGACGATTCACCGGTGAAGGAGGCTATGAAGGACATCGACCGCTTTTTCGACACGCCGACCGCGCAGAAACTCCGCGGCCTGCGCCGCAAGCTCGACGAGCTCGACGCCACGCATCCCGGCGCACCGCTCCGCGCGATGGCTCTGGTCGACAACGCCGCGCCGAACGAGCCGGTCGTCTTCAAGCGCGGCAATCCCGGCAACCACGGCGCGAAGGTGCCGCGGCAGTTCTTGGGCATCGTCGCCGGCAAGGACCGGAAGCCCTTCGCCGATGGCAGCGGCCGGCTGGAGCTGGCCCGGGCGATCGCGAGCCGCGACAACCCGCTCACGGCCCGCGTGTTCGTGAACCGTGTCTGGCTCCGTCATCTCGGCACTCCCCTCGTCCGCACTCCCAGTGATTTCGGCGTGCGCAGCGACCCGCCGCTCGACCCGGAGCTGCTCGACCACCTGGCCGTCTGGTTCATGGACCACGGTTGGTCGCCCAAGGCGCTTCACCGCTACATCCTGCTCTCCTCGACCTACCAGCAAGCCAGCGATCCCGGCGAGGATCCGGCCGCCAAGGCCGCGTTCGCCCTCGGCGAGAAGATCGACCCCACCAACCAGCGTCTGTGGCGGATGAACCGGAAGCGGGCCGATTTCGAGGCCATGCGCGACAGCTTGTTGGCGGTCAGCGGCCAGCTCGACGGCTCGATCGGCGGCCAGCCGGTGGAGATCTACGAAGGGAAGGAAGCGCCGCGTCGGACGATCTACGGCTTCATCGACCGGCAGAACCTTCCCGGCCTCCTGCGCGCCTTCGATTTCGCGAGCCCCGACAGCACCTCGCCGATGCGGTACGAGACGACCGGACCCCAGCAGGCGCTCTTCCTGATGAACAGCCCGTTCATCATCGCACGGGCCCGTGATTTCGCAGGCCGTCCCGACATCGCCTCGGCGACCAGCGACGCCGACAAGCTGGCCCGCTTCAACCAGCTGGCGTTCCAGCGCGAATCCGGTCCGCAAGAGCGCGAGCTGGCGCTGGCCTTCGTCGGCCACGCCGGCGCGACGACCCCGCCCGAGGTCCCGGCCGAGGCCTGGAGCTACGGCACCGGGGAGTTCGACGCGCCATCCGGGCGGGTGCGGTCCTGGAAGGCGTTCGCCAAGTTCACCGGGACGGCCTGGCAGCACGGCGACAAGCTGCCGTCGGCCGACGGGAAGTGGACCATGTTGGACAACGGCGGCGGCCATCCCGGCCATACGGCGGCCGACGCGGCGATCCGCCGTTGGACCGCGCCGATCGACGGGACGGTGCGCATCCGCGGCGCGCTGGAGCACAAGGGCTCGGCAGGCGACGGCGTGCTCGGTCGTATCGTGTCCAGCCGGTCGGGTCCGGTCGGCGAGTGGACGGTGAAGGAGAAGAAGGAACGGACGGAAGTCGCGCGCTTGGAGGTGCGGCGCGCCGAAACCATCGATTTCGTGGTCGAACCGCGGGCGGACGAGAACTCGGACAGCTTCCGTTGGGCACCGGTCGTCGAGCTGGTCGCCGACCGGCCGGAGAACAGCGCCGGCGTCTCGTCCTGGGATTCCCGACGAGATTTCGGAGGCCCCGTCGCCCCGCAGCGCCCGCTCACCGCCTGGGAGCGATACGCCCAGGTGCTGCTCAGCTCGAACGAGTTCGTCTTCGTCGATTGAACCGTGCCGCAAACCGCCGTCCGACCGAGGGCATCCGCCTCCGGCGACCGGCAAATATGCTGTTGCTGCGGGGGAGCCCCTCCCTATCCTCGGCGTGATGAAGGACATCTCACGAGGACGTTCGCTGTTGCTGCTGGCGGCGGTCGCCGTCCTGGCGGCCGGTTGCGGCGGCATCCGCGGCAATTATCAGGCCTCGCCCGCTTCGTTGATGCTCCTCAAGGCCGCGCCGGTGTCCGCCCCTTCACCCGCCTCGGGCGGTCACGTCCCGGCGATCGTCACGGCCGATTGATTTTCTCGTATGCGTTTCCCCCTAGCCCTGACGGTCAAGATCGCTTCGCACATCGTCAAGCACAAGGTCGCGCGGACCCCGAAGTTCGCGATGGTCCTCCAGCTCGAACCGCTGCACACCTGCAACCTGACCTGCACCGGTTGCGGACGTATCCGCGAGTACTCGACCAACCTCAAGGACATGGTGCCGCTCGAGCAATGCCTCGCGGCGGCCGTCGAATGCGAGGCGCCGATGGTGTCCATCTGCGGCGGCGAACCGTTGATCTATCCCAAGATCGAGGAGCTGATCGCCGGCCTGCATGAGCAGGGGCGGGTCATCTACATCTGCACGAACGGCGTGTTCATGCGGAAAAAGATGCGGGACTACTTGGCCGCGGTCTACACGCCCAAGATGGAGCCGAAACTCCAGCGGCTGGTCTCCGAGCAGCTCGTCACCGAGAAGGAAGCCGGAGCCATCCGCGACGCCGAGGGCGCCGCCAAGACCAAGGTCGTCATCCGTCCGAGCAAATGGATGTACTGGAACGTCCACGTGGACGGCCTCGAGTTCACGCACGACCTGATCGTGGAGCGCGAGGGCGTTTTCAAGGAGTGCATCGCCGCCATCAAGATGGCGAAGATCCTCGGCTACCAGACCGCGACGAACACGACGGTCTACAAGGAGACCGACGTGCAGGAGCTGGAGGACATGTTCAAGTACCTCAGCTCGCTCGAGGTCGACGGCCACACCATCTCGCCGGGCTACGATTACGACGCGGCCAAGAAGGACATGGCCAAGCGGCTCGGGCGCGATCCCAAGGAGTTCTTCCTCACCCGCGACATGACGCGGCAGAAGTTCGCCAAGATCCAGGACTGGGGGAAGATGTTCACCATCTTCGGAACGCCGGTGTACCAGGAGTTCCTCGCCGGAAAACGCGAGCTCACCTGCACCGCATGGGCCATCCCCACCTACAACGTCCGGGGCTGGAAAGCGCCGTGCTACCTGATGACGGACGGCCACTACCCGGGCTACCACGAGATGCTCCGCGAGGTGAAGTGGGAGAACTACGGCGTGGTGGACGGCAAGGCGCGCGATCCGCGCTGCGAGAACTGCATGGTCCATTGCGGCTACGATCCGAGCGGCGCGCTCGGCACGAACTACCAGGCCGGCGACAATTGGAAGAACTTCGCCTACAACTTCGGCGCCAAGCCGAAGCCGGTCGCCGCGAGCGTGGAGCTGGAGAAGCGGGCCTACAACGGCGTCTCGATCGGCAAGGGCCATCTTTCCGAGGCCAAGGCGGCCATCAACTCGCCCCGCGCCGCGATGAACGGCGCGCAGTCCGTCTTCCAGCGCAAGGGCCATCACGACCACGACGAAGCGGGCATGGACACGACCCAGCGCGACGAGTTGCTGGCCAAGGTGGACGCGGCCAAGAAGGTTCCCGCGAAAGCCGGGTGACCACCGGGAGCGGATGGGCAAATGGGAAAAGCTGCGGCAGAAGATCCTCGTGTCCGGCGCGGACGCGGATGTCCGGTTCGATGACATCTGCCACCTGCTGCGCCGACACGGTTTCCGCGAGCGGATCAAGGGGAGCCACCATATTTTCACGATGCCGGGAGTCGACGAGATCTTGAATCTCCAGCCCAAGGGAGGCGGCGCGAAAGCGTACCAGGTCGCGCAGGTGCGGGACCTGATCCTGAAGCACCGCTTGGGCGACAGGTCCGATGACTAACTACGAGCTCATCATCTTTTGGAGCGAACGGGACGAGGCCTTCCTGGTGGAGGTGCCTGAACTTCCGGGCTGCATGGCCGACGGCCGGACCCGCCACGAGGCCGTGGAGAATGCCGAAGAGGTGATCCGGCTCTGGATCGAGACGGCCATGGAAACGGGGCGGGAGATACCCAAACCCAAAGGTCGTCTGGCCTATGCCTGATGAATTGATTTGAACTGCCGAGACTGAACCGAAACACATGAGCGCACTCTTCCTTTCACCTCCTTCCTTCGATGGTTTCGATGGCGGCGCCGGCGCGCGCTACCAGGCCAAACGCGAGGTCACCAGCTATTGGTATCCGACCTGGCTCGCACAACCCGCTGCGTTGGTCCCGGGCTCCAAGCTGCTCGATTGCGCCCCGCACGGCATCAACGTCGAGGAATGCCTCCGCGTCGCCGACGATTTCGACCACGTCATCATCAACACCTCCACGCCGTCGCTGAAGAACGACAGCAAGGTCGCCGAGGCCATCAAGGCGCGCCGCCCGGGCACCAAGATCGGCTTCGTCGGGGCGCACGCCGCGGTGCTGCCCACCGAGACGCTCAAGGCTTCCCCGGCGATCGACTGGGTCGGCCGCAAGGAGTTCGACTACACGTGCAAGGAGGTCGCCGAGGGCCGCCCGATGGAGACCATCACCGGCCTGAGTTTCAAGAAGGACGGCAAGATCATCCACAACCCCGAGCGCGAGCTGATCCACAACATGGACGAGCTGCCCTGGGTCGCGGACGTCTACAAGCGCGACCTCGAGATCGAGAAATATTTCATCGGCTACCTGATGCACCCGTACGTCTCGATGTACACCGGGCGCGGGTGCCCGGCGCAGTGCACCTTCTGCCTCTGGCCGCAGACCATCGGCGGGCACAAGTACCGCGTCCGCTCGGCCGAGAACGTCGCCGCCGAGATGGCGCACATGAAGCAGATCTTCCCTCAGGTGAAGGAGTTCTTCTTCGACGACGACACCTTCACGGCCAACCTCCCGCGCGCCCGCGAGATCGCCAAGAAGCTCGCGCCGATGGGCCTCACCTGGTCGTGCAACAGCCGCGCGAACCTCGAGTACGACACCATCAAGAACATGAAGGACTCGGGCCTCCGCCTGTTCCTCGTGGGCTATGAATCGGGCAACGACGAGACGCTCAAGCGCATCAAGAAAGGCGTCACCACCGACGAGATGCGCCGCTTCACCAAGTCCTGCCACAAGGCCGGCGTGGTGATCCACGGCACCTTCATCCTAGGCCTGCCCATCGAGACCAAAGAGACGATCGAGCAGACCATCAACTTCGCGCAGGAGCTCGACGTGTTCTCGCTCCAGGTCTCGTTGGCCGCGCCGTATCCCGGCACCGAGCTCTACGAGATGGCCAAGCAGAACGGCTGGTTCGTGAAGAAGGACAAGACCGACATCCTCCACGGCGACGGCCTGCAGCAGTCCACGCTCGAGTATCCCGGCTTGGACAAGGACGAGATCTTCGAGGCGGTGGACCGGTTCTATCGCAGCTATTATCTCCGTCCCGGTCCGATCCTCCGCATCATCAAGACGATGCTCGAGGACAAGAGCGTGATGGTCCGGCGCGTGCGCGAGGGCTACGAGTTCTTCCGCAGCCTCAGCCAGCGCAAGGACGACCTGAAGGCCTCCCGCGCGCTCGCAGCGGCCTGACCGCGGAGGACCGCACGACACGGCGCGGACCGGCGCAAGCCGGGGCCGCGCTGTTTTGCGTCCCGTGCCCGTGGTCGGCGGCTTTTCGGTTGAACCGGCGTCGGCTCCTCCCCAATTTGAGGACATGGAGATGGTCACGATCGCACGACACTTGAACGCCGCCGCCGCGGACCTCGACGCGGCCCGCCTGGAGGCCGCGGGGTTCGTGGTGCTCCGCCACAGCGAGATGTCGGCCACGGTGGAAGGTTATCCCGCGAGCGTCGGCGGCATCCGCATCCAGGTGCGCGCCGACCAAGCCGACGATGCGCGCTCGTTCTTGGCCGAGTCCGTCGCGGTGGAGCCGGAGACGACATGAAGCTTCCCGCGTCGTTCCGTCCTCTGGCACGGCAGCTGGCCGCGGACGAGCTCAGTTGCGCGCCGGATGTCTTGGCCGTGCACAGCGGCGACAAGTGGTTCGCCAGCCATCCGCCTGCGATCGTCGCCTTGCCGCGCGACGCGGCGTCCATCTCGAAGATCCTCGCGTTCGCCCACGAGCGGAGCATCCCGGTGACCGCCCGCGGCGCCGGCCACGGCTACGTCGGCGGATGCGTGCCCAGCCGGGGCGGCATCGCGCTGTCGCTCGCGCGGCTGGACCAGGTCGTCGAGATCGCCGCGAAGGATTTCGTCGCGGTCGTGCAGCCGGGTGTCATCACCGCCAAGCTCCAGGCGGCGGTCGAGAAGCGCGGGCTGTTCTCTCCGCCCGACCCGGCGAGCCGCGCGGATTGCTCCATCGGCGGCAACATCGCCACCAACGCCGGCGGACCGCGCTGTCTCAAGTACGGCGTGACGCGCGACTACGTGCTCGGGCTCCAGGTGGCGTTGGCGGACGGCACGTTGGTCCGGCTCGGTTCGCGCACGCACAAGAACAAGACGGGATTCGACCTGCACCGGCTGTTCGTCGGCAGCGAAGGCATGCTCGGCGTGGTGACCGAGGCGACGTTGAAGCTGCTCCCGTTGCCGCCGTTCCGCGCGTGCCTCGGTGTCGGGTTCCGCGACATGAAGCCCGCTCTCCGGGCGATCCGCGCCATCTTCGCCGCCGGGTTCCTGCCCAGCGCTCTCGAGGTCGCCGATGCCTTCACGCTGGCGGCGGCGCGCAAGCGCACCGGATCCGCCCGCCTCGACGGATGCGGCGCGCACCTGATCGTGGAGCTGGACGGACAGGAGCGCAGCGTCCGCGGCGAGCTGAAGGAGCTCGTCCGCGTCCTCGAGCCGATCGCGCCGCTGTTCATCGACCGCGGCTTCGGCGCCGAAGGATGCGAGCAGCTCTGGCAGCTCCGCCGGCAGTTCAGCTACGCGCTGCGCGACACCGGCCTCACCAAGCTGAACGAGGATGTCGTGGTCCCGCGCGGCCGGCTGGAGGAGCTGTTCCGCCTCGCGGCCGGGCTCCAGAAGAAGCACGGCATCCAGGTCGCCTGCTTCGGCCACGCCGGCGACGGGAACATCCATGTCAACTTCATGGTCGACGACAAGGACCCGGGCCAGAAGGCGCGGAGCGAGGCCGCGCTCGACGCGTTGTTCAAAGGCGTCATCGCCTTGGGCGGCGCGATCACCGGCGAGCATGGCATCGGGCTCGCGAAGAAACGCTGGTGGTCCGAGGCCGTATCGCCGGAAGCCGACGCGCTGCACAAGTCGGTGAAGCGGGCGCTGGACCCGCGCGGGATCCTGAACCCGGGCAAGTTCCTCGGCTGATCCGGCGCAGGCCGCCTCGTCGCCGCGGCGGACCGCATTAATTTCTTCACCGGGCCCGCTCTGCCGTGTCTTCTCACCGGCACATGAATCCCCGTTCCGTCATCGCAGGACTGGTCGGCGCCGCCGCGGCCGTCACCATCGCCATGCCCGCCAATGCCGCGCGCTTCATCGCTTACGTCGGCACCTACACCGGACCGAAGAGCGACGGCATCTACGCCTTCCGTTTCGACACCGACACCGGTGTCGCCGAACCCGTCGGCCTCGTCGCGAAGACCGCCAACCCGACCTTTCTCGCGGTCCATCCCGACGGGAAGCATCTGTACGCGGCCAACGAGGTCGACCAGTGGAACGGCAAGCCGGGCGGCTACGTGACCGCCTTTCGCGTCGACCCCGCCACCGGGAAGCTCGAGGAGATCAACCAGCAATCCACCGTCGGCGGTGGACCGTGCCACCTGAACGTCGACGCCACCGGACGCGCCCTGATCGCGGCCAACTACGGCGGCGGCAGCGTCGTGTCGTTCCCGGTCGCGGCCGACGGTTCGCTCCGGCCGCACGCTTCGTTCGTCCAGCACACCGGTTCGAGCGTCGATCCAGCGCGCCAGAAAGAGCCGCACGCGCACTCCGCCAATCTTTCGCCGGACAACCGCTTCGTCTTCGTCGCCGACCTCGGTCTCGACAAGGTCATGGTCTACGCGCTCGACCCGGCCAAGGCCACGCTCACGCCGAGTTCGGCGCCCTTCGCGCGGCTCGCCCCGGGCTCCGGACCGCGGCATCTGGCCTGGGCGCCGGACGGCCGGTCAGCCTTCGTGAACGGCGAGATGCTCAGCACGGTGACGCGTTTCAGCTACGAGGCGCACGCCGGGCTGCTGAACGAAGGCGCGACCGCTTCGACGCTCCCGGCCGGGTTCTCGGGCAACAGCTCGACCGCCGAGGTCCGGGTGCATCCGAACGGCAAGTTCGTGTACGTGTCGAACCGGGGGCACGATTCCATCGCCGTCTTCCGCACCGACGCGAAGGGCTCGCTCACTTTGGTCGAGAACGTCTCCACCCAGGGCAAGGTCCCGCGGAACTTCAACCTCGATCCGACCGGCCGCTGGCTCTGGGCGGCGAACCAGGATTCCGGCTCCGTTTTCATCTACTCGGTCGACGGCGCCAGCGGCCATCTCAAGCCGACCGGCCAGCGTCTCGATGTCGGTTCGCCGGTCTGCGTGCGCTTCGTCGCGGTCCGTTGAGGCGTGCCGGTGCCGGGGAAAAGGGTCGCCGCTCGGCGGCGCGTCCCGCATCGTTCCTCTATGCGATCCATGACCGGCTACGGCCGGGGCGAACATTCCATCGACGGCGCGAAAGTCGTCGTCGAGCTGAAGTCGGTGAACCGGAAACAGGCGGAGATCGTGCTCCGTCTGCCTCGCGAGCTGGAACCACTCGAAGGCCGTGTCCGCGACGAGGTCAACAAGGGGGTCGCGCGCGGACGCGTCGAAGTCCAGGTGGCCATGGAACAGCCCGGCGTCACCAAGGCCGCGAAGATCAACCAAGGTTTGGCGGCGTCCTATGCGGCCGAACTCCGCGGTCTTGCCGATCAGCTCGGCTTGGTCGGCGGCGTGACGCTCGAGGTCTTGGTGCGTTGCCCTGGTGTGATCGAGGTCTCGGAGCCTGCGCAGCCCGAGGCCGGATCGTTCTGGCCGGCGGTGGAGCCGGCGCTGCGGGCCGCGCTCGCAGGGTTCAACGCCATGCGTGCACGCGAAGGCGACGCGATGGCGGCGGACCTCGCGCTCCGCATCGGGAACATGGGCACGGCCGTCGCCCGGGTCAGGACCCAAGCACCGGAGGTGATGCGGCGGTTCCGCGAGCAGCTGCTCCAGCGGATCAAGCTCGCCGGCCTCGAGAACGTCTCCGCCGAGGACGAGCGGGTGATCAAGGAGGTCGTGTTCTTCTCCGACCGCTCCGATATCTCCGAGGAGCTCGCGCGGCTGGACAGCCATTTCGTCCAGTTCGAGGATTGTCGGCGGTCCACCGAACCGGTCGGCCGCAAGCTGGATTTCTTGGCGCAGGAGATGAACCGCGAGGTGAACACCATCGGCTCGAAGGCGAACGACGCCTTGATCTCCGCGGACGTCGTGCTGCTCAAGACCGAGCTGGAGCGGTTCCGCGAGCAGGCCCAGAACGTGGAATGACCATGGCGACCCCGATCATCCTCCTCATCTCCGCGCCGTCCGG
>JBBRQL010000163.1:0-9512 GCA_038226425.1 Verrucomicrobiota bacterium | reverse complement strand
GAGGTGCTTCGACCAGATCCATTGGTACGCCTCGTCTTCGCTGAGCTCGATGACGGCGGCGCGCAGATAGAGCAACCGGACGACGAGCAGCACGCCGATGAGGAGATATCCGGCGCGGATCCAATGGCGCCCCAGGTCCACGGGGTCCTCCCGGCCGGCGGGCACCGGGTCGCCGCGCAGCGACGGCAGGCGTTTCCACCAGAGCGGGAACATCCGGCGCCCGAGCGACCGCCAGAGCGCCTCGACGCCATAGGTGGCCCCGACGCCGGCCAGCGCGCCGAATCCCCAACCGGCCAGGACATCGAGCGGATGGTGCGCGCCGTTGTAGATGCGGGAGACGCCGACCCCGACGGCCAACGGCACCGCGAAACGCCAGCTCCGCCGGTAGAAGAGCACGGCGACCGCCGCCGCTGCCGCCGCGTTCGCGGAATGGCCGCTGGGGAACGAGCCGAGCGGGTTCCCGCGGCCGACCAGCAGGCGCGTCTCGGGATGATCGACGAACGGCCGCGCCCGGCCGACGGCCTTCTTCAGCGGGCGGACCGCGACGCTGTCGCCCAGCAACAGCGCCACCGCCGCGACGAGGACGAAGGCGCGGCCGCGCGAGCCGCCCTTGACCAGCAGCCAGGCGATCCCGAGCACGACGATCGGTAGCGAGAACCGGTTCCCGGTGAGGAACGGCATGACGACATCCAAGACCGGGTTCGCGATCGTCTGGTTGACGGATCGGAACACGGCGAGGTCGAGCGCGGAAAGCCAGTCCATTGGTCCACGGAGGCTATCGGAGACCCGGACCGGATGGCAGGGGGAATCCACGTGGCCGGGCAGGTGAGGTACAATCCTCCATCGCGGAGGAAGGAGGCCGGCCGATGTGCTGCCAGCTTGCCGGACGGCTGGTACCCGTAGCCGCCGACGTGAGTCGGTGGCAGCCGGCCGGCTATGGCGGACCCGGCCACGGACTCACGTCCGCGGCTACGGCGCGGATGACGCCGCTGGACACGGTGTCCGGATGCGCCCGTCAGCCTTCGGGCGCTGCTTCGTCCTTTTCCGGTAACCTCATCGCGGCGATGTTTCAGGAAACCGCGTATGGACCCTCTCTCCTCGTCCTCTCGCTGTCCCGGATGCCGTCGGCCTTTGGACCCGGGCCGGGCTCAAGGGCTCTGTCCGCGTTGCCTGCTCGCCCGCGCCGCCTTCGGCACCGGACCGGAGCCGTCCCGTCCGACCGCGCCGCCTCCGCCGATCGAGGCCGTCGCGGCGGCGTTCCCGCAGCTTGAGATCACCGGGCTCATCGGCCGCGGCGGCATGGGCGTCGTCTACCGGGCGCGGCAGAAATCGCTCGACCGCTGGGTCGCGCTCAAGTTGCTCGCTCCCGGCCGGGAACAGGACCCGGCCTTCGCCGAGCGCTTCGCCCGCGAGGCCCGGGCGTTGGCGGCGCTGAACCATCCGAGCATCGTGACGGTGCACGATTTCGGTTTCGCCGCGTCGCCTTCGGCGGGCGAGCCGGGCGGGTTCTACTTCCTGCTGATGGAGTTCGTGGACGGCGTGAACCTGCGGCAGGCGATGCAGGCGGGACGTTTCACACCGGAGCAGGCGCTGGCCATCGTGCCGCCGGTCTGCGCGGCGCTGCAGTTCGCGCACGAGCGCGGGATCGTCCATCGCGACATCAAGCCGGAGAACCTCCTGCTCGACAAAGACGGCCGCGTGAAGATCGCCGACTTCGGCATCGCGAAGATGCTCGGGGCCCCTGCCACCGGCCCGTTGCCGACGCCCGCGGATGCCTCCTCGCCGCTGGATGCCGCGGCGCCCGGCGCCAGCCCGACGCAGATGTCCGCCGCCGGCACGCCGCAGTACATGGCGCCGGAACAGCGCGATCCCGCCGGCCGCTCGGACCATCGCGCCGATATCTATTCGCTCGGCGTCGTGCTCTACGAGCTGCTCACCGGCGAGCTGCCCGGCGCGCGGCTGGAACCGCCGTCGCACAAGGTCCAGATCGACGTGCGGCTCGACGAGATCGTGCTCCGCGCCTTGGCGGTGCTGCCGGAGCTGCGCTACGCGACGGCCGGGGAATTCCGCACGCAGTTGGATACCGTCGCCGCGACGCCGCGGCCCGCGAGTTCCGCGCCACCAGCGCCGTCGGCGGCGCCGCGTTACCTGAGATCGAGCACGGCGATCCTCACCACGCCGGAAGCGCTCCGGACCTTCGATGGACAGTTCTTCGTCCGTCGTGCCCGAGGCCAACTGGTGCTTGACGAGCAGCGGTTGACCCACATCCGCGATGGCGTCCAGACCGTCATCCCGCTCGCCGCGGTCCGCGACGTGAGCATCGGGCGATATCCGTGGGCGATGAACCCGGCCCGCATCGATTTCATCCATCTCACCTACGATGAGGCCGGGCAGAGCAGACAGGTCGTGATCTCGCCGATGGAAGGGCTGTTCGCGTTGCCGTCGACGTGGAACGCGCGGGTCGCCGACTGGCATCTCGCGATCCGGAACGCCGTGGTATCGGCCATAGGGAAAGAACCCGGCACGACACCATGCGACGTCCTCTCGGGATCGGTCGGAAGCTCCGGACTGCAAGCCTTCATGGCGATGGCCTACATGGTGCCGATGCTCGCGATTTTCCTGATCTTCACGCTTTCCTGGGGCGCCGGCGGCAGCAGGGGTCTCATGGCACCGATGGTCTTCGTCATGGCGATGCTGGGGGGCGGTTTCCTCGCGCCGTTTATGATCTTGAAGATGTCGCGTCGGACCGGAACGCCCGGTCCGTCCGCCCTCGGGCCGTGGTGCCGGGCGGCCGGGATCCTGATGGTCATCGGGGCCGTGGCGGGCGGGGGCGTGCTGGCGGCGAGCGGTCGAGCGAAGACCTACGCCCGGTCCGAGGAAGCGGTCGCCCGGATGCGGGCAGTCCAGTTGCAAGAAGCGGTGCTCCGCGAACAGTTGCACCAGGTCGATGTCCGTTCGGTCGGCACGAGGACCGAGGCAGAACGGGTCGAGGACGGCGAGCAGAGGGACCGGCTCGGACGCGAACTGGATGCGTCGATCCTGCGCATCCAGGCGATGGAACGTTCCTTGGCCCGGCCGACGTCCCGTCCGTCCGGTTGGGGCGATCTCCTGCCGGTGCTGCCTCTGGCATTGGCCGGGTTGTGGTTGTTGCTCAGGTCCTGTCCAATCCGCGGGAACCTGGAACAACCGCGCTCGTGGATGCGGTGGCTCGGCGCGGGATTGCTGTTCCTCGGCTTTTTGTCCGGAACGCTCGGCGTCTGGATCGGGATCCAGATCTCACGCGACGCCAGTTGGAATCCTAGCCCGGCAGAGGCGTTCTTCACCTTCGCGGTCTGGGTTCTCAGCGTCAGCGGTATCGTTGGAGGTTCGGTGGCCTTGGCGTTCGCCCGACCGCGGAGCGGTCCGGTCGACATGCGTCGTGATGTGGGTGTCGTGTTGTTGGTCCTCGGCTGCTTGTCCCCGGTGACGGCGGTGGCTTATCTCGCGACCGTCCAGCCGACCTACCAAGCGACGTCGCGTTTCCAGGTCGACGACACCGTGGCGAGGCTTGAGTTACCGGAGTTGTGGGGCCGTTCTCCGCTGGGGAAGGATCCCGCGCTGCGATTGGTCCCGATCCCGCTTACCCACCTCTTCG
The DNA here is from genome assembly GCA_038226425.1 of Verrucomicrobiota bacterium. GTDB lineage: Bacteria > Verrucomicrobiota > Verrucomicrobiia > Limisphaerales > UBA9464 > CAIVQB01. Next base: position 5,878 of record JBBRQL010000163.1, on the reverse strand, counting down.
AGCTGAGAGCGGCCGACAGCACTCCTGAAGGCGCTTTGCTACGGGCCGAGGAGGCGTTCGACTTGCTCCGGTCGGACAAGATCGGAGCCCGCCTCGAGCTCGTCGACAGGCCGGTGAAACCGATCCGAGCGGTGGGTCCTAACTTTTGGATGGCGATGTCCAATGCCATCCCCGGGTGGATCTTTCTGGTACTTCTCGGTCTTTGGCTCATCGGACGGCGGGGGCTCCTGCTGGTTTCTCTCGGGTTGCTCATCTTGGTGGCCGTCGGAGGGACGGCCTTGGTGCGCTACCTTACCGAGCAACCTGCGCCGCGGGCGATTGTGGCGGAGCCGCGGCGGGTTCCGGAACCCAGCCGTTGACCAACATGGGAACCCCCGCCTCCTCCACGTTCGTCACCACCCGCTGGACGCGGGTGCTCGCCGCGCGCGGTGATTCCGATGCGGCGCGCGCGGCGTTGAGCGAGCTGTGCTCCGCGTACTACGGACCGGTCGTCGCCTTCCTCGCCCACACCGGATGCGGCGGCGAGGAACCCCGGGAAGTGGCGCACGATTTCTTCGCCCGGTTGCTGGCGCGCGACGAACTGGCCGGAGTGGATCCGGCGCGCGGACGCTTCCGCTCCTATCTGCTCGGCGCGCTGAAGCACTTCGCCGCCAACCGCCGGATCCGCGCGACCCGGGAGAAGCGCGGAGGACTCGCCGAGTATCAGCCGCTGACGACCGGGACCGACACCGAGTCGGAGCTGCCGATCGCCGCGGAAGCGACCTGCCTGGAACAGGTGTTCGACCGCGAATGGGCGGTGGCGATCGTCGAGCGGGCCTTGGCCGTCCTGGCGCAGGACGCTTCGACGGCGGGGAACGCGGAGCAGTTCGCCGTGCTCAAGGCGTGGCTAAGCTTCGGCGATGTCCCGACCTCCCAAGCCGACGCCGCCGCGCGGCTCGGCGTGAACGAAGGCGCGGTGAAGGTCGCGGTCCACCGGCTGCGCAAGCGCTTTCGCGAAGTGGTCCGCTCGGAGGTCGCCCAGACCCTCCCCGCCGGCGACGATGTCGAAGCCGAGCTGCATCATCTGGTCGAGGCGCTGGCGCTGCAGCCGGCGGGATAGGGCTTCGTTGGACGGGAGGTAGTGCTCGTGACCGTCGCTTTCCTTCACGCCTCTGTGTCTTTGCGTGGGACTTGGCTCAGCCCGGCTCGGGCCGGGTCGTGCTCCGCTGCCGCGGGCGTTCAACCGACCGTGAGCGGACCGCTGAACACGGTGAGGCTGATGACCTCGGTGAGAGCGACGTGCGGGCCGTGACGTCCACCTTTCGGCGCAAAGAAGCAGGTTCCGGGACCGTAGGTCACATCGCTCTCTTCCCAACTGCCGCTGAGCACGTAGGCCGTCTCATCGGCGAGGGGATGGATGTGCGCTGGAACGGTCGTGCCCGCGGCGAACTTCCGGAGCACGGTCACGCCACCGGTGGCTTCGTCGCGGTGGAGCAGTTTCAACTCGACGCCAGGATAGGGGCCGGGGCGCCACGGTGCCGCGTCGGCGTCGGATATGTGCTGGAACATGGTCCCGATCGTATCGCGGACCTGCGAGGACGGCGATATCGGCATTTGGCGGGTCGGATAAGCCACGCAGTCGTGGCGCAGAGGGTGTGATCAGAAGTGGCGGTCACTGCGACCGGCGCAGAGACGCACCTGCTCTGTGGAGAAAACCGACCGGAGAGCGGATCTGGAAAACAGGAAAGCAGGAAAAACAGGGCTTTGCCGGCTCCGTTCCTGTTTTCTTGCTTTCCAGATTGATCCCTTCCCAGCCCCTCCAATTTTGACCGCCACTTCTAATCGCACCCGGTCGCGGATTTGAGATCGGCAGACGCCACTTGCGTCCAAGCGTTCAGGCTTCGTCGCACGCCTTGCCGAGTACGACTCGGCGGAACAGCAGGTTGAAAACCTGCGCTACATCCGACCGCCCCCCCCGGCGTCATCGCCGTCTGGGTCAGCGGGTTCCTGCCGCGCTGCCGACGGCATCGGACCAACGCCCGCCGGCGAGCCGGTCGCGCAATCCTTCGACGACCTCGCGGACGATCCCCGGGCCTTCGAACACGAGGCCCGAGTAGATCTGCACCAACGAGGCGCCGGCCGTGACCTTCTCCCAAGCGTCCTCCGCGCTGAAGATCCCGCCGACGCCGATGATGGGGAGGCGACCGTTCGTCTGCCGGTGGAGATGCCGAATGACCTCGGTGCTGCGGGCGCGCAAGGGACGTCCGCTGAGACCGCCCGTCTCGCCATAGGTCCGTGAACCGGCGGCATCGGAGGTCGCAGGGCGGGCGAGGGTGGTGTTGGTGGCGACGATGCCCGCGAGGTCGCGCGGACCGGCGAGGGCGACGATCTCGTCGAGCGCCTCGAAGCTGAGATCTGGAGCGACCTTCACGAGGATGGGCCGCGGCGGGATGGTGCCCGCGTGGTTGATCGCCTGGAGCGCTGCGAGGATCTCATCGAGCGCGGCCTTGTCCTGCAGTTGGCGGAGGTTCGGCGTGTTCGGCGAGCTGACGTTGACGACGAAGAAATCCGCCAGACCCCGCAGCGCGCGGAAGGAATCCGCGTAGTCCTTCGTCGCCTGCTCGATGGGCGTGATCTTCGATTTACCGAGGTTGATCCCGACCGGATGCGCCGGCCAGAGACCGTCGGCGCGCCATCGGGCGAGGCGCCGGGCGAGCGCGGTCGCGCCGCCGTTGTTGAAGCCCATCCGGTTGACCAACGCCTCGTCGGCCACGGCGCGGAACATCCGCGGCTTGGGGTTGCCGTTCTGGGGATGCCAGGTGACGCCGCCGAGCTCGCTGAAGCCGAAGCCGAAGGCCTTCCACATCGGCACCGCTGCCGCCTGCTTGTCCATGCCAGCGGCGAGGCCGACGGGATTGGGGAAGCGCAGGCCGAACGCCTCGACCGGCAACTCCGGCACGCCGCACACGGCCTCGACCAGACGGCAGATCGGCGCGCTCCGGCTCACGGCGGCGAGGCCGGCAAGGGTGCGCTCGTGCACCGCCTCGGAATCCTGCGCGAAGAGGACCGGGCGGGCGATGTTGTGGTAGAACCAGCTCATGCTCGGATTCTCTCAAAGAGACCGCGGAGTGCCAGCTCCTACGCGGTCTTTGCCCGGAGCGTCGCCGCGGGGTTGGACGCCGCCGCTCGTGGCGCCCGGCCTGGCACGCTCGTGGATCGGGGAAAATCCGTTCCACGAGCCGCGCCCCGGCATTCCTCCGGACCTGCGGGGTGTCCACGGCGGATCCCGTTGTGCCCGGAGTTTCCGGCGGAGGGGCGTCAGCTGAGGGGTTTTCGGGCGACGACGGTGTAATGCACCGGCATCAGATCCCGGCCTGAGGTCTCCAGCCCTGCTAGTTCCACGATCTCCCAATCCGAGAACAACGCCCTGAGTCCATGCTCGGTGAAGCGCCAGCAATCGGGCAGCGGGCCGTGTATCCGGAAATTGAACGGCACGCTCAGGAACAGCAGCCCTCCTCCACGGAGGATCCTCCGGAGTTCGCGGACTGCCGAGAACGGCTGCAGGGTATGTTCCAGCACCTCGGTGCAGACAACGTAATCGAAACTGCCGTCCGCCAGGGACGGGTTGTGCGCGCACAAGTCGCCGGTGTGCGTGCAACCGGCTGCGGGATCGATATCGAACGTCTCGACGACGACGGCCGGGGCGAAGAAGGGCCGTGCGCCTTCGTGGACCTGGGGAGCGACATCCAGCAGCCGCGCCGGGGAGTCTCCGCACCGCTTGGCGGCCCCGGTCATGAAGCCGCGAACGTTCTCGCGGATCAACCGGAGATGCTCGACGTCCTGTTGGCTGACCGTCTTCTTGTTCTTCTGCTCAGATTCTTTCATCGAAAAGCATCTCGATCATGGAGGGTTCGAACGTGGGGACACCCGTGTGCGAGGAGACATCCTGTCTTTCCCTGAAACTATCGTCTATGAAGATAGCCGGTCGGTCCAAGACATGGTCCGCCTTGGACCCATCGGCCTTGAGGTGGACGACTTGGTCGAACAAGCCGTCGAGCCGGTGCCGGCGGAGTGTCGCGGGGAGGTCTCCGGCGTGGCGCGTGAGCAGCACGATCCGGACGCCGCGGTTCAGGCATTGGTAGAGCAGCTTCATCAGCTCGGGGTTCACCTGCCCGCGGACGATCAACGTGTCGTCGAGGTCGATGTAGACCGTGCGATAGGCGAAGCTGTGGCGGAAACGGCTGACGAGCGCGCGGTCGATGCCGGTGACGCCCGGAACCGGGGCGACCGTCGTCGGGAGGCGGTCGGCCTCGTAGAGGCTGAGCAGCGGCAGGTTGACGCCGTTGGCGCGGCTGAGCCCGGAGGTGCCGCCGACCCGGGGCGCCACCTCGAGCAGCTTGAGTTCCCCGTCGCGGTCGGCCTTGACCTGGAAGAACCACGCGCCGTGGAGCGGCAGACGCGACGCGATCCGGCGGGCGTAGTCCTCGAAGCGCGGGTCCTGGACGAGCACCGAATCGACGGCGATGCCGTTGCGCACGCGCCTACGCTGCCGGCCGCTGGCATACAGGAGGCCGCGGTCGCGGTCGGAGAAACAATCCACCGTGTGCTCCGCGCCGGGCAGGTGCTCGACGATGATGCGCGTCGGGTCCTCCGCGAGCAGCGCGCGGAGACAGACGACGTCGTCGGCGCGCGCGGCGTTGTAAGAGCCTTGACCGCGATCGGGTTTCACGAAGACGGGGAACTCGGCGACGTCGTCCGGCGAAGCGTGGAGCCGCGGCACGGGCACCGCGCCATCGAGCAAGCGGAGCGTCGCCGATTTGGAGCGGGTCAGGCGGCAGGTCTCCAGCGGAGACGAGACGATCTTCGCGGGGATCCGGCCGGCGTTCTCGGCGAGGGCGACGATCACGTCGTCGTGCGCCGGGAAGATGTGCGTGATGCGGTTCTCCTCGACTGCTCTCGCAAGAGTCCCGACCCAGCCTTCCTCGTGGACCGATGGCACGACGAGATGCCGGGCGAACACGTAGGGCGCGTGGTTGGAGACCGTCGCGCCACCGGAGAAGAGCTCCACGTCCTTGTTCCACGCCAGCGCTTGGCGGAGCTCCAAGCCGATCTCGGTCCCGCCTGGAAGGATGAGGACGCGCCATCGCGGGTGCGGCGGAGCGGGGGAGGTGGACGGGGAAGCTGGAGTCATCGGTCGCGGTCGGATTCTGGGCGGATCCCGCGGGTTGCTCAAGTCCTGAGCCCGCACGATCCGGTGCGATCAAAAGTGGCGGTCAGCAGCATCCGGAGGGGGAACGAAACACCCTGATCTCCTGGCTGTCCTGCCCTGTCCATGGGCTTGCATCGGACCTCATTCGGTCGACGGGCCGACCACGGAAGTTCCGATGCGGCCCTGTGGTCATCCCTCTCCCTTAGGGAAAGCCGCCGGATGTCGTGGGTGCTTCGGTTGCCGTCCGGCCAGTTCTGCAACCGCGACCGCTTGCGACAGCGCTCATCCTTCTGACCGCCACTTCTGTTCGCACCCCGAACGATCCGGTGCGTTGCATCGCCGGTCTTTTGCGTCCAGCCTCGGCCCAACATGGCTGCCGAGACCAAGCCCGCCTTCCGACCGTACATCCCCGCCGCGTCGCACCTCCGGGAGCTGAGCGTCCAATCCATCGTGGTCGGCACGTTGCTCGGGATGATCTTCGGCATGTCGTCGCTCTATCTGACGCTGAAGGTCGGTCTCACCGTGAGCGCGGGCATCCCGGTCGCGGTGATCTCGATCACGCTGTTCCGGTTGTGGGCGAAGTTCGGCGGTCGCGACGCCACCATCCTCGAGCACAACCTGGCGGCGACCGCCGGGTCCGCGGGCGAATCCATCGCGTTCGGCGTGGGCGTGACGATGCCGGCGATCCTG
>JBBRQL010000162.1:0-9650 GCA_038226425.1 Verrucomicrobiota bacterium | reverse complement strand
GGTAGCCGGAGCCCGGACCGTGTCCCTGCAGGAACGCCCGGCCGCTCCCCACCTGTTCCAGAACGCGCCGGATCCCCAGCCGCAACCAGTCCTCATCACTGTACTCCGGGCACCGGCGGTGATGCGGCGAGCTCGCGACCAGGCCGTCCAAGGGTTGATAAAAAGCGTCGTCCACGCGGCGGCTATCATGACAAGAAGGCATCAGGCCCGAAATTTTTCCTGCGAAGCCTTCTGTCAAGCATGTTTCTCGTCCAAGGTCGACTCATAGAGCCGCTTTTATCATCCGGGAGGCTTCCGCAGACCTCACGAAGACCGACCCGCGGATACGCCTCCAGTGGCCGCCTTGCACCCCTCACGGCCCCGTGAACCATCTGCAAAACAGGACACCCATGCCTGTAGGGATAGACGGCATCACCGTGAGCCTTTCGGCCTTGGCCGCAGCGGAGGCAGGCAGCTAGAAAGATCATCTGCCGTCCTTGAGCGCATCATTAGCCGCAATATTCGACAGGAGCAGAAATTTTAAACACCGGTGCTAAGAGGAGGGGCGGGCAATTTTCCCCAGATTGCACTAAAGGCAATCGCCTCACCTTGAAGGAGTGGCAGGAGCAATGGATTGGGATTCTGTTCGGCGAACAGCTTATTTCTCTGAACATCTAGTATGGCATACTTATCCCCCGGTTTGCCTGTCGTAAGGCCTTGCTTCAGCAACAGCAGAATCATATCGGCTTTGTCTTTCCTCAGGGGAACGCTTTTCAAATAGAGCTTAAGATGATGCCGCACGCCTCCAATAACAAGGCCTAGCTCAGGATTTACCCGGACCTGAAGGTTGCCTTCCTTCCAACGGTCAGACGTTGGTTTAAACCAAGCAATAACCTTTTTCCCAAGAAACGACTTATACCCATTTATAGCAAGCGGGTACGTCTTCCTCTTCTTAGGATCGGGCGATTGCGCGGCAATTGCGTCAAGCTCCACTTTGTTCGACAGCTGAGTTTGATGAAATGTAACAATGCCTTCACGAAGAGCCTTCCAGAAGTCAGTTCTCGGGTCATATTTGTCGCGAAGTTTGATTTGTCGCACATGAGTCAAGCGCGGCGTTCCCGACTTGGCGACAAAATCGACGAAATCGGTAAGTGATATATCCAGCGGCGTAGGTGTAGCCATAATCTAAACTCCCAGTTTTGCGTTCTCTCCTTTTAGGCGGAGCTTGCCATCCCCCCACGGATTGTGGAAGTGCCCGTACCCTAACACCACTAATGATGTCTTCAAGGGGTTTTGATTGGCCATAGGCGCAAAGATTCTACAAGATAGGCTTTCGCCCCTCTCGCGGCCCGCTGCGCGGGCCGTGAGACGGACGAAATGCCGTCGTCCGGGTTATGGCAGGAGAGCCCACTGGCCTCTCCCTCGTTTCCCCGGACCCATTTCAGACGTGCCAGCACTGACAGGACGAACGCGCTCAGGCCGGCCGAGATATGGCGACGAGCCATGTTTCCTTGGCCCGACGTGTCCGAACGTTTGGACGCTTCACCTGGGCAGCCGCTGCAGCCCGGGTCCGTCGTTCCCGCAGGACCTCGACGACCTCATCGACATCGAGCCAGCGACTGCTAAGCATCCGATAGACCGTGAACGCCTTGGCATCGTAGAGCGGGTGGAAGTCGTCCTCGGCGACAGAGTGCCCGCCAAGCAAAGTTCGCTGAAGGACGTGGTCCTGCACCACGTCGGGCAGCATCACGGAGCAGGACCAAGGACTTAGAGCCTGTTTGAAAATACGCGGTCTGCCTGAGCAACCCGGAGGGTTGCCAGCGATTGGCCGGGGGGCGAGGAGCGCGGAGCGCGACGACACCCCCGGTCACCGGTCCCAATCCGAAGCATCCCGGAGGGATGCCAGCAACATGCCCAAGCTGGCGACGGGCTGCTGGCACCCTTTCAGGGTGCGATGCATCGGGGCGGCTTTTCCGGGGGTGTCGCTGCGCTCACCCCCGGCTAATGGCTGTCAACCCTCCGGGTTGAGATCTGCCCGCTTTCAACTCCTCCTTCTAGGAGCCGGATACACATCGGCTTGTCAGCGACTCTGCTTTTTCAAAAAGGCTCTGAGCCGGAACCATACGATCAAAGGCTGGGGGGAACGGGCCACCGGCCCGTTTGGGCGGACTACCAGCCCGCCGCATTGGGTGCGCCGGGAACGCACCCTCCGTTCGGTGCCTCCTCGTGCCGAAGCTCGGCGGCAAGTTGCCGCCGAGAACGGCCAAGTTGGCCGTTCCACCCGGATCCATCTGCAGGGTCCCGGCTTAGGCTGTGTCGGTCTCTTCTGACCGCACCTCGCCTCCCTCGGCCACATGGCGCTTCCGGGCTGCCGGTGGAAAACAAAAGGGCGCTGTCTTGCGACAGCGCCCTTCAACGGGGAAAGAAGATTCACGCCGCCCGAGCCATCCGCTGGGCGGGCACGCGCGCCGCTTGGATGCGGGCCTTGCGCTCCTGCTCTTGGGCTTTCAGATAGGCCGTCTACTCCTTCAGCGATCGCTGGAACGAGCCGGCGGGCCTTCCACAGACGTCATCGATGGTCTGGCGCTTCACGGGTGTCTTCATGGGGCAGTCCGTTATTACTTGTCGACCAACGAAAGATGGCGACGTCGCTTCGTCCGACAAGCTGCCCTGCGGGGCAGAGCGAGCGTCGGGGACCGCTTTCCGCCCACGATCGCATCGTCGACCTATCGGCGACGGTCCGCTCGCGTTACACCGAGCGGCCCCGCTGCCACGGCGGCGCCTCTCCGAGCAATCCCCGTCGCCGAGGACGCCTGCCCTTTTTCCGGCTGGTCTTTTCGAGGCCGGCAGGCGGGCTCGGCACCTCCCGGGAAAAGTGTCCGGCACCTTTGCAGGGACCTCGGGAACCCCCATAGTCCGGCCGTGAGCCATCGTCCCGGAACTCCGCCTCCCGAATCCGGGCGGCCTGCGCGACGGCGGATCCCGCGGTCGTTCAAGGAGCTCACGCCGAGCAACCACTTCAACCCGCGCACGTTCTTCCGCGAGATGGTGTGGAAGGCGTTCTTCACCCCGCGCAGCGGTTCGACCAAGCTGCCGAGCTTCCCGGTGCTGAAGGGTTCCGAGCTCGCGCTGACCTGGATAGGCCACGCGTCGTTCCTGCTCCAGTTCCCCGACCTCAACGTCATCATCGACCCCAACTTCGCGAACTGGCTCTTCCTGCTGAAACGCCTCAAGCGGCCCGGCTTGAGCGTGAAGGACCTGCCGCCGATCGACCTGGTGCTGCTCACGCACGCGCACTTCGACCACTTCCACAAACCGAGCCTTCGCAAGCTGCCGTCGCCCAAGATCGCGGTCATGCCGTGGGGCTGCGGGTCGCTGGCGAAGCGGCTGGGCTTCGAGCGCATCGTCGAGCTGCGGTGGTGGGAGACCTTCGGCCACGGCGATTGGAAGGTGACCCTCGTGCCCGGCAAGCACTGGGGCGCGCGCACGCTGCGCGACGCGCACCGCGGCTGGGGCGGCTTCGTGCTCGAGCACCACGGACGCCGCGTCTATCACGCCGGCGATTCCGGCTACTTCGAAGGCTTCGAGGAGATCGGCCAGCGGATGCGTCCCGAGATCGCGCTGCTGCCCATCGGCGCCTACTTCCCCGATTCGTTCCGGCACACGCACATGGGTCCCGACGAAGCGGTGAAGGCCTTCCGCGACCTCGGCGCCGAATGGCTCGTGCCGATGCACTTCGGCACCTTCAAGCTGAGCTTCGAGGCGATGGACGAACCGGAGCGCTGGCTGCGCGAACTCGCCGAGGCACAACGCCTCACGAAGCATCTGCGCGTGCTCGAAGAAGGCGTGCCGGAGAAGTTCTGACGAGGGCGGGTCTTCCGTCTCAGGTCTCAGGCCTCACGTCCCAGGTCCTCCGGATGCCGGGCTTTGCCAGGACTTGGGCACCCGCTAACCTCCCGCCCATGCCGATCTACGAGTTCCATTGCGACGACTGCGGACGCGACAGCGAAGTGCTGGTGCGCTCCAGCCATTGGGAAGGCACCCCCTGCCCCGGGTGCGGTTCCGCCAAGCTCTCCAAGAAGTTCTCAACCTTCGCCGCGAGCATCCCGGGCGGCGGTGCCGCGGACAACGCCAGCTGTTCCGGCGTGCCCAGCTCGTGCGGCATGTGCGGCACGGGCAAACCGCATTCCCATTGACCGTCGCGCGGGCGGCAAATCAGCGCTGGTCTTCCATATCGCGGTCCACGATCACGTCGAGTTCCAGCGCGACCTTCTTCCCGAGTTGCTGGCGGATCTCGCGTTGGGCGGCCATGCGGATCTGCTTCACCTTGCGCGCGCCGACGCCGATCAGCATGCGCTGGTAGCGGTCGTTGGGCGTGACGATGGCGGCGGTCACGTGGAGCACCGGCTTGCCCTCGGCGTCGGGCTTCTCCTCGACGATGTCCACTTCGACCTGCGTGCGGTAGGGCACCTCTTCGCCGGTGTAGAGGTAGACCTTCTCCCGGATCATCTCCGCGACGCGGAAATCGAGCGTCGTGTTGGTGACCTGGTCGTCGGGATAGAGCTGCGGCCCGAAGGGCATCCGCGCGAGCAACGCCTCGATCAGCGGCTCGCAGCCTTCACCGGTCAGGCCCGAGGCCTCGACCACGGCGTCGTACTCCTCGGCGCCGCAACGGAGCCAGGCGTCGCGGAAAGGCCGCTCGGGCAGGTCGGATTTGCCGATGCACAGGATGCGCGGTTGGCGCACGCGCTTGATGGCGGTGGCGACCATGTCGTTCTCGGGACCGACATCGCGGGCCGGGTCCACGACATGCAGGACGACGTCGATGCCGCGCATCGCCTGCTCCGCGCGCTGGTGCAGCGAGTCGACCAGGGAGCTCTTGTGCGTCTGGAAGAACCCCGGCGTGTCCACGAAGATCACCTGGCCGCCCGGGCGATGGACGATGCCGTGGACCGGGTGGCGGGTGGTCTGCGGACGCGGGGTGACGATGGAGACCTTGGTGCCGACCAGCGCGTTGATGAGCGTGGATTTGCCGACGTTGGTGCGGCCGACGACGGTGACCATCCCGGAACGGTAATCGGCGGGCGGGGCGGGCGATGGGATCGGCGATTCGGTCATGCGAGGGCGACAGACTAGCGGAACCGCGACGCGGGGGAAGCGCCTTGGTTCGCGGCACCCGGAGGGGCGGGCTGCGTCCGCGCGCTTGCCTCGTCCTCGCGCAGCGATTAGGACGGTCCGCGCATGATCCCCCGATCCCTATCCCGGACTGGAGCACGTCTGGCCATCGCAGCCGTCTGGGGCTCCGGTGCGCTCGTCGCCGACCAGCCCAACCTTCCCGCCGCAGCGCCGATCCCGGACGGATACAAGCTCGTCCACGAGCAGCATTTCGATTCCGCGGACGCGTTGCGCGGCTTCGCCATGACGGATCCGGCGGCGTGGAAGTTCTCGGCCGACGGGAACAGCCGTGCGCTGGAGCTCGCGCAGCAGAGCCGCTACGAACCGGCCTTCCGCTCGCCCTTCAACATCGCGCTCATCGCGGACCGCGTCTTCGGCGATTTCGTGCTCGAGGCCGACCTCATCCAGACGGGCAAGGAGTACGGGCACCGCGACATGTGCCTCTTCTTCGGCGTGCAGGACCCGTCGCACTTCTACTACGCGCACATCGCCACCAAGGGCGACGACCACGCCCACAACGTCTTCGCGGTGGACGCCGCGCCGCGGCTGAAGTTCGCCAGCCGGACCACGACCGGCGCGGATTGGGGCCTCGGCGTGTGGCACCATGTCCGCCTAGAGCGCCGCGCGGGCGACGGCACGGTGAAGGTGTTCTTCGACGATATGAAGACGCCTATCATGGTCGCCGAGGACAAGCGGTTCGGCACCGGCTACGTGGGCTTCGGGTCGTTCGACGACACCGGCAAGGTGGACAACATCCGCATCTGGTCGCCTACCGAGCCCGAGCAGAAGCCCACGACCTTCTATCGCCGGGTTGCGCCGTAAGCTTTCCGCCCGAAGCTGCAAGGTGCCGGCATGGGCGGCGTCCGGTCACTTTCCTGTTTGAAGGATCCGACCGCCACGCCGTCAGGAACTTGCCGTCGAATCCGAAGCTTCCCTCACGATGATGAAGACCCCTGCCCTCCTATGTGCCTTCTTGGTCGGTTGCTCCGCCTTGTGCGCAGCCGATTGGCCCCAATGGCGCGGCGCCGCCCGCGATGACCATTCACCCGACACCGGTCTCCTGAAGACCTGGCCCGCCGGCGGACCGGGACGGGTGGGGCTCTTCAAGGACGCCGGCCTCGGCTACGCGGGCTTCTCGATCGCCGATGGACGCCTCTACACCATGGGCCTGCGCGGCGAGCAGGAGTTCCTCATCGCCGTCGATATCGCGACCGGCAAGGAGGCCTGGTCCGCTCCCGCCGGGGCCAAGTATCCGAACGGCTGGGGCGACGGCCCGCGCATGACGCCCACCGTGGACGGCGACCGCGTCTACGCCATCGGCGGCAACGGACTGCTCATCTGCGCGGCGACCAAGGACGGCAAAGTCCGCTGGCAGAAGTCGTTCATCACCGACCTCGGCGGGAAGCTCCAAGGCTGGGGCTACACCGAATCGCCGCTCGTGGTCGGAGGCAACCTGCTCTGCACGCCCGGCGGTCCGCAGGGGACGATGGCCGCGCTCGACAAGCTCACCGGCGACGTCGTCTGGCGCACGAAGGAGCTGACCGACGAAGCGCAGTACTCTTCGCCCGTGCTCTTCCAGCACGCCGGCAAGCCGCAGGTCGTGCAACTGGTGACCAAGCAGTTCTTCGGCGTCGATCCGGCGACGGGGAAGGTGCTCTGGCGTTCCGATTTTCCCGGCCGCGTCGCGGTGATCCCCACGGTCATCCCGCACGCCGGCCACGTGTACGCCACGTCGGGCTACGGCGTGGGCTGCAAGCTGGTGAAGCTCGCCGCCGACGGGAACTCGGCCGCGACCGTCTACGAGAACAACAAGGTGATGAAGAACCATCACGGCGGCGTGGTGCTCGTCGACGGGAACATCTACGGCCATTCGGACGGCAACGGCTGGGTCTGCCAAGACTTCATGACCGGCAAGGAAATCTGGAGCCACAAGGGCTTCGGCAAGGGGGCGGTCCACTACGCCGACGGCATGTTGTACTGCCTCGACGAGAAATCCGGGGAAGTCGCGCTGGTCGAGGCGTCGCCCAAGGGATGGACGGAGCACGGCCGCTTCAAGCTCGACCCGCTGAGCACGCAGCGGAACTCGCAGGGCGGGATCTGGCCGCATCCCATCGTCGTGGGCGGTCGCCTCTACCTGCGCGACCAGGAGCTGCTCTACTGCTTCGATGTGAAGGGCAAGTGACCCTGCCCGGCCGGGTGCGATCAGAAGTGGCGGTCAGAAGGATGAGTGTTGTCGCAAGCGGCCCCGGTAGCAGAACTGGCCGGACGGCAACCGAAGCACCCACGACATCCGGCAGCATTCCCCTCTCCCGGAGGGAGAGGGACAGGGTGAGGGGGAAGGCCGCCCACGGATCGGGAGCCACGAGTTTGCACGCTCCATTCTCCCTCACCCCCGGCCCTCTCCCTCAGGGAGAGGGAGAACCGCAGGACCGCGTCGGAGCTTCCGTGGCCGGCTCGTCGGACGGAAGCGGTCCGATGCAAGCCCACGGACAGGGACCGACAGCCGGGAGACCAGGGCGCTCCGTTCCCCCTCCCGATGCTGCTGACCGCCACTTCTGATCGCAACCTGCCCGGCCGCGGCGGAGGGATCGAAGCGGTGGCGTAACGTCGGGCGTCGTCACGATCGGTTCCACGCCCGCCTGCGCGCCTGCGGCCCGGGCGATCTCCGAGGTGTCCCGTATTTTGCCGGTTGCTGCGCGGCGGCCGTTTGTCACGGTCGGCCCATGCGATCCCTTCTCCTCGCGTTCGCCACCGCCTGCGTCGCGCTCGCCGCGCCGGTGGACGATTTCGTCGCGGCCGCGGCCTCCAAGCACGGCGATGCCGGGGCCCAGGCCGCCCGCTTCCTCGTCGAGAACATGCCAGCGAAGGACCGCGCAGGGCTTTCCGCGGAGTTCCTCGGCGAGAACCTCGACCTCGCCTTCCAAGCGCGCACCGAGTTCCCGTGGGCCGCGAAGGTGCCCGAGGATATCTTCCTCAACGACGTGCTGCCCTACGCCGTCTTCGACGAGCCGCGGGATGCCTGGCGCGCCGACCTCCTCCACCGTGCCCGCGCCATCGTGAAGGACTCCAAGTCCGCCTCGGACGCGGCCCAGGCGCTCAACCGCCAGCTCTTCAACCTGGTGAAGGTCCACTACAACACCGGACGCAAGCGCCCGAACCAGAGCCCGAAGGAATCCATGGAGTCCGGCAAGGCCACCTGCACCGGGCTCTCCATCATCCTCGCCGATGCGTGCCGGTCGGTCGGCATCCCGGCCCGCGCCGTCGGCACGCCGTCGTGGGCGAACGAGCGCGGAAACCACACCTGGGTCGAGATCTGGGACGGCGATTGGCACTTCACGGGCGCGGATGAACCGGATGCGGCGGGGCTCGACCGCGGCTGGTTCGCCGGCGACGCGGCGCAGGCCAAGGCCGACGTCCCGCGCCACGCGATCTACGCCACCTCGTGGAAGCGGGACGGCCTCGCCTTCCCGATGGTCTGGGCCGGCAGAAGCGAGGAGGTCGCGGCCGTCAACGTCACCGCGCGCTACGCGAAGCCCGAGGCCAAGGCGGCCGAGGCGACCCTCGCGAAACTCGGCGTGCGGCTCTGGGATTCCCGCGGCGGCACCCGCCTTGCCGCCAAGGTCTGCGTGCTCGACGGCGTCCGCCGCACCTGCGCCGCGGCCGACACCAAGACGGGCACGGCCGACCTGAACGACATGCCTCGCTTCGGTCTGGCGCCCGGCACGCGCGGTTGGCTGCGCTTCACGCGCGGCGAAGAAGTCCGCGAGATGCCTTTCGGCGCGCTCACCAAGACCGATCCCACGGTCGACGCCGTGTGGTCCGAGCTCGCGCCGGTGACTTCCGCCCAAGCGGCGATCGAGGAGTGGCTCGCCCTCGCGCCGGACGGACGCAAGGCCGACGCCCCTGCCCTGCGCGTTCCCCTGACCCGGTCCGAGGCCGCGCGCGCCATCGACCTGATCACGGCCGACCACCTCGCCCGGCTCGCCATCGGACGTCGCGAGGAGATGGACAAGAAGACGCTGACGATCGGCGACAAGACGCTGAAGTGGATGGCGAAGACCTTCGGCGACGCGCCGACCAACGGCCGGAGCCTATGGATCTCCATGCACGGCGGCGGCAACGCCCCTGCCTCCGTGAACGACCAACAATGGACGAACCAATCGCGTCTCTACGAGCCGGCCGAAGGCATCTACATCGCGCCGCGCGCGCCGACCGACACGTGGAACCTGTGGCACGAGGGCCACATCGATCCGCTCTTCCAGCGCCTGATCGACGACCACGTCGCCTTGGCAGGCGTCGATCCGGACAAGGTCTATCTCATGGGTTATTCGGCCGGCGGCGACGGCGTCTGGCAGCTCGCGCCGCGCATGGCGGACCGCTTCGCCGCCGCGGCGATGATGGCGGGGCATCCGAACGAGGCCTCGTTGCTCGGCCTGCGCGACCTTCCGTTCGCGCTCTTCATGGGCGGCGACGACGCGGCCTACCATCGCACCCAG
>JBBRQL010000161.1:0-9663 GCA_038226425.1 Verrucomicrobiota bacterium | reverse complement strand
TTCGAGGCCAGCTTCGCCGCGCTCTTCCCCACGGCCCGCGCGGCGCAGAAGAGCTGGGTGGGCAAGGGCTGGCCGACCTTCACGCCGGACGGCCGCTTCCTCATCGGCGAGAGCTCGCGCGTGCCCGGTTTCGTGATGGCCGGCGGCTGCAACGCCCACGGCATCTCAGGCTCCGGCGGCATCGGCAAGCTGCTCGTCGAGTCGCTGACCCACCCCGCCCCCGGCGACTACGTGCGTAGCTTGAGCCCGGACCGCTTCACCGAAAGGAGCTGGGACTGGGACGAAGCCCGCCGCCAAGCCGCCCACGTTTACGAGACCTACTACGGCGTCTGATCGCGGACGACCGGGATGGGATCGCCCGTCGATGCAGGGTTGAGCGCAGTCGGGCCTGCATCGATAAAACGGACAGCTCTGCGAACGTGGAGCTGCGTCACGGTGCGATCCGAAGTGGCGGTCAGTGGAGGTGAGAAAGCGAGTGCGGGAACGGGGGATGCAGCGGTGAAGCCGGTCGCGGACCTTCCTGGTGTCGCGTGGTAGGGCGAAGCTCCTGCTGAGCCCCTGCGAGTTCACGGGCCACCCTTTGCTCAGCGGCTCGGCAGGAGCCTCGCCCTACCCGCGGTCTCGTTCCTCCTCGCTCCCAACCTACTGCCCTCCCTCTCCTTCACTGCTTCCTGACCGCCACTTCTCATCGCACCCGCTGCGGCAGCAAGCGCAGATCCTGTCCGGGAGCCAGACGGTCTTCTCGTCCGGGCAGGTGGTCGAGGTCCCGCTCATCGTCCGGGAGCCGTAGACCGGCAGGGAGCAGACGACGAAGTTCACCGGCAACGCCGGATGGACGTGGACGGGAATTTCTTCCTGCTCGCGAGCTCCACGCGTCGATCCAGGGAGGAAGCCAAGCGCGAGGTGATCGGGTTCGGCAAGATCCCGATGGTCGGGCTCCGCGTTCCGCAAATCCACGGCGCAACGAGCGAACCCCTCCTTCATGATCTTGGCGCGAGCGGTTCCGTAACGGCCCGGCGGACGGGGCACGTTGCCGGAGACCCCGTGAGTTCTCTGCCTATGAGTTCGATTGGTGGACTACAAACTGGACTACACCCCATCCGAGTCCTCGGCGATTTCCTCGAAGTCTCTGTCTTGAGTGGTGGGCGGTGAGGGATTCGAACCCCCGACCAACTGCGTGTAAAGCAGCTGCGCTAACCGCTGCGCCAACCGCCCATCCCGGGACCGGACAGCGATATTCGTAGCCGTGAAGACCGCGCGTGGCGACTGCATTTTGCTGCGCGAGCCGATGGGGGCGCGCAGGTCCTCTGGCGCGGGTCAGAGCGGCTTGGTCATCGCGGCGGCGAGGCGGGCGGTGAAGGCTTCGGCGGCGTTGTAGCCGGATTGCTTGAGCTTCGTCTGCAACGCGGCGATCTCGATGAGGTTCGCCAGGTCGCGTCCGGGCCGGACCGGGATGGTCATGCGCGGGACCGGCTGGCCGAGCAGGTCGGTGGTCTCCTGTTCGAGGCCGAGGCGGTCCACATCGTCGTCCGGGTGCCACTGCTTCAGCATGATGACAAGGTCGATGCGTTTCTCCCGGCGGATGGCGCCGACGCCGAACATCGCGGCCACGTCGATGATGCCGATGCCGCGCACCTCCATGAGGTCGCGTCCGATCTTCTTCGCCGTGCCCATGACGTGGAGGCCGTCTTCGAGCTGGAGGAGCACCACGTCGTCGGCGACCAAGCTGTGGCCGCGCTCGAGCAGGCCGAGCACGGCCTCGCTCTTGCCGATGCCGCTCTCGCCCTGGATCACGACGCCGATGCCCTGGATGTCGACCATGCTGCCGTGGAGTTGGCCACGCGGGGCGAAGAGGTTCTCCAGCGTGAGCGTGGCCCGGCTGATGAACTTCATCGTGATCAGCCCGGTGGTGAACAGCGGCACGTCGTGCGCCTCGGCCGATTCGATGAAGAGGCGTCCCGGCCGCAGGTCGCGACAGAGCACCATGCAGGGGATGGTATGGCTGAACAGCTCGTCGACACGCTCCTTCTGCAGGTCGGGCTCGAGCGAACGGAGATAGGCGGTCTCGACGTTGCCGATGACCTGGACGCGTTTCGGCGCGAAGTAGCGCTTGAAGCCGGCGAGCGCGAGCCCGGGACGGTTGACGGTGGGCTCGCGGATCGGGCGCTTCAACCCCACGGCGCCGGCCACGAGTTGCAAGCCCAGCTCGACGGCGTGGCCGTTGTAGAACTGTTGGACGGTGACGGTGGTGGCGGGCATCGCGGAAGCAGCGTCACGCCAGATCCAGCTCGGTGGCAAGCCGTCGTCGCAGCACGCCCAGCCCGGCTACCGGCATGGTCCCGAGCTTCTTCACGAGGCGGGACAAGGACACCGGTTGGACTTGCTGGAGGTGGAAGACGCCGGGGTCGAGGAACGGCAGGGCCGCATCGAACTCCCAACGGTTGTCGCGGACAGCGGTGGTGTGGGGGATGATCACCATCAGCGCCAGCTCGTCGTCCGCGGGATAGCGGCTGAGCAGGAGCACCGGACGGACCTTGGCCGTGTAGCCGAGATCCGCGAGCCAGACATCACCTGGGCTTGGTCGCGGCATCTCTGGCCTCCATCCGGTCGAGCATCCGGAAATTCTCCGCCGCGGCCCGGTCGCAGTCGTCCAACGTGCGTCGGTCCTCTTCCAGATCGAAGATGAGCCGTGCAATCTCGCGTCGCTCGACCGGCGAAAGTTTGGGGATCTCGGCAGCGATCTCGGCAGCGCTCACGGGGACCTTGTAGTTGTCGGGCGGTCGTTTGGCAACGTTGCGCCTCAGAGGTTGAACTCCGGTCCGAGGTAGATCTCGCGGGCCTTCGGGTCGTTGGCGAGGAACTCGGCAGAGCCCTCGATCAGCACCTTGCCCTTCACGATGATGTAGCCGCGGTCGATCAGCTTCAGCATCTCGCGGGCGCTGTGGTCGGTGATGAGGATGCCGAGGCCGCGGTCGCGCAGCCGGCGGAGGATCTTCTGCACCTCGTAGACCGCGATGGGATCGATGCCGGCGAACGGCTCGTCGAGCAGCAGCATCTTGGGGCTGGTGACGAGCGCGCGGGTGATCTCCAGCCGGCGCTTCTCGCCGCCGCTGAGCTGGTAGGCGCGGCTCTTCGCCAACGGCGCCAGGTCGAGCTCGTCGAGCAGGTAGTTCAGCCGGACCGCGCGCTCGGTGCGGTCGCCCTCGCAGGTCTCGAGGATCGCGAGGATGTTCTGCTCCACCGTGAGCTTGCGGAAGACGCTCGGCTCCTGCGTGAGGTAGCCGATGCCGAGGCGCGCCCGCTGGTGCATCGCCAAGCCGGTGATGTCGCGGTCGCCGAATGTCACCTTGCCCTCGTCCGGCCGCACGAGGCCGACGGCCATGTTGAAGCTGGTGGTCTTGCCCGCGCCGTTCGGGCCGAGCAGCCCGACGATCTCGCCGGCGTCGACGTGGATCGACACGCCGTCCACCACGCGTCGCCCCTGGTACGCTTTGGCGAGGCCGGCGACGGTCAGGAGGCGCCGGGCGTCGTCGGCCGCGGCGGGCTGCGGTGCGTTCGGTTTGCGGCTCACTTCGCGGCGGGGGCGTTGGTCTTCGAGGTCAGGCCCTTGAGCATCTCGGCCTTGAAGGTCATGTGGAACCCGCCGTTGCCGGTGAAACGGCTTTTGGCGCGGTCGAAGGTCAGAACATCCGCGCGCAGCGTGCCCTCGGGGTTCTCGACCTTGGGCTGGCCGGTCTCCTTCGAGCCGGTGAGCACGACGGTGTTCTCGGTGCCGTTGAACACCGCCTGGAACGCCGTCGCGTGCGCGATGCCGCCGGGTTTCACGACCTGGGTCACGGAGTTGGTCGTGGGCGGCAGGACGATGCCCATGACCACGTTCGTCGTGGCGATGATGCGGTCGGGTCTCGGCTTTCCGTTGGCGTCGGGCGCCTGCGCGACCTGCATGTCGTCGCAGGTGAGGTCCAGCACGCCGGGATAGACGAGGTGGACGTCGCCCCAGAAATGCCAGTTGCCGTTCTTCTGCTCGATGACGCCGTGGGCCGCGTCGAGGGAACCTTCGGGCAGCGGCAGGTCTTCGGCGCCGGCCGCGACGACGAGCAGCGGGGACAGGAGCAGCGGGAGGAGCGTGGGCTTCATCGGCGGGGTCAAGGTCTGGGCAGGATCTCAGGCTTGGCGGCCGAAGCGAACGGATCGGCGCGGAAGGTGACGTGGACCTTGTTCGACAGGACGAGGCGGCCCGATTCGTGGTTCCAGGAGAACCCTTCGCCGTGGACCGCGAACTGGCCGTCCGACCGGCGCACCGCGAGCTCGCCGGCCGACGAGACATCCTTGGTCGAGAGGTCGAGCAGGCATTCCGGGGCTTCGCCGACGAGTTCAGGAATGCCGTCCTGCCGGAAGGTCTCCACCCGGAATTGGCGCACGAGATGGAGCGTGGTCGACTTCGGCGTGCTGCTCGCGCCGGTGAAGCGCGCCTTCAACACGCCGTCCTTGTCCTTGTAGGGGAAACTGAAGCCGGAAGGGCCGGTCGCCGGGGCGGCGGGCGACTGGGCGCCGGCGCGGTGGACCAGTGCCATCAGCACGCCTGAGCACGCTAGCACGGTGGCCAGTTGGACGGTCGGGACCCGCTTCACGATGCGAGCAGTCTTGGGTCCGGGGTCGGCGGTTAGGAAGCGAATTTCGCCAGCAACGGTTCCCAACGGCCCTGGGCGCGGAGGATGAGGTCCGCCGTCTCTCGCACCGCGCCGTGGCCGCCCGCGGCGGAGGTCACGAAGTGCGCCAGCACCTTGGCCTCGACGATCGCGTCGGCCGGCACCGCGGCGAAGGCTGCTCGCTTGAGCGCACCCAGGTCCACGACGTCGTCGCCCATGTAGCTCACGTCCGCCCAGGTGAAGCCGTTCTTCGCCAAGAGATCCGCGATGGCCTCGACCTTGGGCGCGGGCGATTGATGGAGGAAATCCACCTTGAGGTCTTCGGCGCGCTGGGTGGTCGCGGCCGACGGACGCGCCGAGACCCATCCGACCTTGATGCCCGATTGCTGGAGCAGCCGCAGGCCGAGGCCGTCGCGGATGTTGAAGCGTTTCGATTCCGTGCCGCCGCCCATGTACACGGACGAATCGGTGAGCACGCCGTCCACGTCGCAAAGGAAGAGCTTCACGGCGCGGAGACGCGGGAGGAGATCGGGCGGAACGGTCATGCGGCGGGAAGGGAAGCAACTTGCCGGAAAAAGCTCCAGCCCCGGGCGCAACGGGCCTGCCGCCGCCCGTGCTTGTGCGTCGCCGCGGGTCGATCCTAGGCTGCCCGCCAGCCACCGATGACCGCCGCCGAGTTCAAAAAGAAGTGGGCCCAGTTCTCCGGGAAGGAGTCCGCCGCCTATCAATCCCACTTCGACGACCTCTGCCGTCTGCTCAAGATCCCGCCGCCGTTGGAAGCGGACCCCGACGGCGAGTTCTTCTGTTACCAAAGGCATGTCACGAAGGACGCCGAATTGCTCCCGCTCGCCGAGTCCGGCGAGGACGTCGAGCCGGGCGGACGCGGCTTCGCGGACGTGTGGAAGCGGGGCTGCTTCGCGTGGGAATACAAGGGCAAGCGCAAGAACCTGGACGAGGCCCACAAGCAGCTTCTCCGCTACCGCGAGGCCCTCGAAAATCCGCCGCTGCTCGTGGTCTGCGATTTCGACCGGTATATCGTCCGCACCAATTTCACCGGTACCGTCCAAGAGGTCTTCGAGTTCTCCAACGCCGACCTGGACCGCCCAGAGAACTGGCGCGTGCTCCGCGCCCTGTTCACCGACCCCGATTCGCTCAAGCCGGCCAAGACCACCGCCCAAGTCACCGAACAGCTCGCCGCGCAGATCGCGGAGGTCGCCAAGTCGCTCCAGAAGCGCGAGTCCGCCGAGTTGACCGACGCCAAGACCCGCGCGGAGGCCAACTTCGCGCAGCGGAAAAACCTCCGCATCGCCCGCTTCCTGAACCGCGTCGTCTTCTGCTTCTTCGCGGAGGACACCGGGCTGCTCCCCAAGAGCCTCTTTTCCGACATCGCCAAGGCCGGGCTGGCCGACCCGAAGCACTTCGCGCAGACGCTGGAAAGCCTGTTCGCCGTCATGGCTGAGGGCGGCAGCTTCGGCAAAGACAAGATCCGCCACTTCAACGGCCATCTGTTCGAGGACTCGTCCGTCTTCGAGCTCACGGAAGACGAGTTGCGGAAGCTCGCGGAGGCGTCCGAAGCCGACTGGCAGTTCATCGAACCGAGCATCATGGGCACGCTCTTCGAGCGCGCGTTGGAGCCGGGGCAGCGTTCGCAGTTGGGCGCGCACTACACGAGCGAGACGGACATCAAGACGCTCGTGGAGCCGGTCCTCATGGCTCCGCTCCGCCGCGAATGGTCCGCGCTCAAGGGCGGGCTCGCCGCCGCCTTCAAGAAGGGCAAGGGCACCCCCGTGCAACGCGACACGCTCAGCACGTTCCAAAAGAAGCTCGCCGCAGTGACGGTCTTGGATCCCGCGTGCGGCAGCGGAAATTTCCTCTACGTCTCGCTTCAACTGCTCTTGGGCTTGGAAAAAGAGGTCGTCGCCTTCGCCACGCAGCTCGGCTTGGCGTTCAAGCCGCAGGTGAGCGTGCAACAGTTGCGGGCCATCGAGATCAACCCCTACGCCTACGAACTCGCGCAGGTGTCCGTCCAGATCGGTTTCCTGCAATGGCGGCGCGACAACGGTTTCGACAACGACCGCTCGCCCATCCTTCAAAACCTCGACGGCTTCCAGAACAAGGACGCGTTGCTGCGCGAGGTCTTCAAACGCCAGCCGAAGGACTTGAAAGCCGCGCAGGCGGAGGAACACACGACCGACACCGCGGTCAAATCCTACGTGGAACGCGAGTGGCCCGCGGTGGACGTCATCGTCGGCAACCCGCCCTTCATCGGGAACAAGCGGCTCCGTCACGAGCTCGGCGACGCTTATGCCGAAGCGGTCTTCGAGGTCTATGGCAGACGCTTGCCCGCGACCTCCGATTTCTGCTGCTACTGGCTTGAGAAAGCGCGCGACTTGATCGCGGAGGGCAAGTGTCAGCGGGCGGGATTGCTCGCGACCACCGGCTCGAAACAGGTCGGCTCGCGCCGCGCCTTTGAGCGCATCAAGGAAAGCGGGCAGATTTTCTTCGCCGTCTCCAACCGCGACTGGTTCGACGCCGGGACGGCCGTCCGCATCTGCATGGCGGGATTCAGCGGCAAGGACGCCACGACGAAGCCGGTTCTCGACGGCAAGGAAGTCGCCGAGATCAACGCCGACTTGTCGGCAGGCTTTGACGCGACGGAGAAGAGGCCCCTCCATGCCAACCAAAAGCTGTGCTTCATGGGCACGACCAAAGTAGGCGACTTTGACCTGCCCCAGCAAAAGGCCGTCGCTCTGCTCAACGGCGTCAATCCGCATGGCAAGCCCGGCAGCGACGTGGTGCGGCCTTTCCGCAACGGCCGAGATCTGGTTCGCGGCGATTCTGACCGTTGGATCGTGGACTTCGGAGTGGGGACGAAGGAGGAAGCCGCGGCGCTTTACGAAGCACCGTTCCAGCACGTTGTCGAACTCGTGAAGCCGCAGTGGCTCAACAACAATGACAAGTGGAGGCGGAAGCATTGGTGGCTCCTTGGCAGGACATTGCCGGATTTCCGAGGAGCCACCGCCAGGTTGCCGCGCTACATCGGCATCGCTCGCGTCGCAAAGCATCGGCTTTTCGTCTGGCAGGATTCCGTCGTCTTGCCGGACTCCAAAGTCATCGCGATCGCCTTCGCGGATGACTACCGGTTCGGCGTGTTGCAATCGCGAGTCCACGAAGCTTGGACACTTGCGACCTGCGGTTGGCACGCCATCGGAGACGACGCCACTTACAACCCGACGGAATGTTTCGAGACGTTCCCGTTTCCCTTCCCCGACGACTTGACGTCGCCTCGGCCCGTGCCGGTCCAAACGCCGCCGCCCCCGATACAAACTGAACCCGACCGCGCCTACGCCGAGAACTTGGCCGCGAAGAATTACTTCATGGCCAAGGAGGAACCGCTGCCGTACCGCATCACGTCCGCGACGCCTGTCGGGCACCGGGCTGCGATCGCCGCCGCCGCGAAGGCGTTGGACGAACTGCGCGAACGCTGGCTCAACCCGCCCGAATGGACGGAGACGCGCTTCCTTGAGTTCCCCGGCTCCGTCTCCGGCCCATGGTCCCGCCACGTCGACGCAGCCACCGTGGACTCCAAGACCGGCATCGGCACCGTCCGCTATCCCCGGCTAGAGCCGAAGGACGCCGACTGCGCGGCGAAGCTTAAAAAGCGCACGCTCACGAACCTCTACAACGAGCGTCCCGCATGGCTGGCGCACGCCCACGCCACCCTCGACGCCGCCGTCGCCGCCGCCTACGGCTGGCCCGCCGACCTGAGCGACGACGAGATCCTGTCCCGCCTGCTCGCCCTCAACCTGGAGCGCGCCGCCGAAGAGGAGAAGGCCGCCGAACCCGTCAAGAAAGCCCAACGCGGCAAAAGCGACGGTGAGCTGCTTTGACGTGGCGGCAGATGTCCGTCACGGAGCCGGACGTCAAGACCTCATCGACAAAGATGCGATCATCGCCTTTATCCAAGCGGGTTGACGCACGTTTTTGACGGCGTCGCGTAAAAGCCGGCGGGCTTGCGCCACGCCGGCTTCTTGGGGCCCATCTCCGCGGCTAGACTTTGCCGCCGCCCATCGAGAGCAGGAACATGATGTTGTTCGGCGTCTTCTTGAGCTTGCCGAGCAGCAGGTCCATCGCCTCGACCGGCGGCACGCCGGTGAGCGCGCGCCGGAGCACGGTGATGCGGTTGTACTCGTCGGGATGGTACAGCAGCTCTTCTTTGCGCGTGCCGGAGCGCTCGATGTTGATCGAGGGGAAGATGCGGCGGTCCACCAACGCGCGGTCGAGGTGGATCTCCATGTTCCCGGTGCCCTTGAACTCCTCAAAGATCACCTCGTCCATCCGGCTGCCGGTGTCCACCAGCGCGGTGGCCATGATGGTGAGCGAGCCGCCCTCCTCGATGTTGCGCGCCGCGCCGAAGAAGCGCTTGGGCTTGTGCAGCGCGTTGGCGTCCACGCCGCCGGACAGGATCTTGCCGGAGTGCGGCTGGACCGTGTTGTAGGCGCGTGCGAGGCGGGTGATGGAGTCGAGCAGGATGACGACGTCCTTCTTGTGCTCCTCCATGCGGCGGGCCTTCTCGATGACCATCTCGGCCACCTGCACGTGCCGCTCGGGCGGCTCGTCGAAGGTGGAGCTGACGACCTCGGCGGGCCGGCAGGTGCGCTCCATGTCCGTGACCTCCTCGGGCCGCTCATCGATCAGGAGGATGATGAGATGGACGTCCGGGTTGTTCTTGATGATGGAGTTCGCGAGCTTCTGCATCAGCACCGTCTTGCCGGTGCGAGGCGGGGCGACGATGAGGCCGCGGGTGCCCTTGCCGATGGGGCACACGATGTCCACGACGCGCGTGGAGAGCTCGGTGGCGTCGGTCTCGAGGATGAAGCGCTTGTTGGGGAAGAGCGGCGTGAGGTTGTCGAAGTGCGTCTTCTCCTTGGCCAGGTCGGGATCGTGGCCGGCGACCTTCTCCACCTTGAGCAGCGCGTAGAACTTCTCCTTCTCCTTGGGCGGACGGACCTGG
>JBBRQL010000160.1:0-9699 GCA_038226425.1 Verrucomicrobiota bacterium | reverse complement strand
TGCTCATCGCTGCGCCACCGTCACAGTTCGCGCCAGAGATCTGGATCGAGAGCGACCGCGTGAAAGTGAACCTAAAGCTGAAGGTCGTGCTCGGCAGGAAGTATCAGCTCCAAGCCTCCAAGGATCTCAACGTCTGGGCCGCCACCGGCCCCGATTTCTTAGCCGATTCCGAAAGCCTCACTCGAGAGTCCGTCGTGACAGAGGTCGGCAGCTACTTCCGAGTGGTAGAGGTCCCTTGAAATTCGGCCCGGGTTGGGCGCTGGCCACGATCTCGCCACAAGAGAATCGAGCCCGCATCGGCGACGGATCAAGCCATGGCCGACTTCCTCGGCTATGGATCTGGTAATGATGTTGCTGGACTGTTCTGGTGAAGCCGGGCGATCTCCCGGAGCAGCGTCTCGAGGCCGCGGAAATATTCGTCTTCGGACATCGTCGGGCGGACCTCGCGATGCTTCTCGATCGCCAGCTCGAGCGCGTCGCAACGGGCGCGGACGGCGGGATCCATCGCCTGTTCGTCGGGGCTCCGGACGAGATGCAGATGGCGCGCCCGGAGGCCGTCGAGCGCTTTGCCGTCCTTGGCCTTCTTCGTGGCGCGCGTGCCGCGGAACCAATCGGCCGGCGTGCCCAGGCCGTCGCCGTTGTCGTCGATGAGCGCGTGCTCCGTCGCGAGGCGGTCGGCGGTCTTGTAGAACTCCGCGACCTTCGTCGACGCGCTCAGGAACGCTTCGAGCAGAGACGTCTGTCCGTCCTGGTCCAGGTCCGACGCCGGGTCGGCGATGGCGTCGGCCAAGGATCCGCCGAACCGCGCGAAGCTCTGCTCGTTGCCGCTCCGCGTCGCGGTGACGACCACGCGGCCGGGCGCCGACAACGGCTTGAGGAACGGCCCGCTCGCGGACGATGTGTCGATCACCGCGACAGGGCGGTGGACGGGCTTCAGCCAGAGCGCGAGGTCGGTCGCCGCGAGGTCCGGGCCGCGCAGGTTGAACTTCGCATCGCGGCCGTCGTATGTGCCGTGCCCGATCAACACGATCCAGAGCGCGGCCGCGCCTTCCGTCGGCTCGGCCGCGATCGCGGAGCGGAGCAGCGCGAGATCGTTGGTCGCCCCGGCGTCGCCGATGCCGAGGGTCGTCCGCTTCGCGCCGGCCTGCTCGCAGACCTTCTCCCATTGCGCGGCCTGCCGGACGAAGTTCGTCGCGTAATCGGCCTCGCCCGGCGCGCCGACGACGATGAGCACGGTCGGCGCGTCGTTGGTGGGGATCGTCGCCGATCGCGCGGGCAAGAGCGCGCCGAGCGCAGCGAGCAGCCCGATCCAGACGCCGATCCGGCGGCGTGCTCCTGAGGCGATGTCCAGCGGTCGGGTCATGGCATGCCTTTCCATCGGCGGAGGCCCCATTCCGCGACCAAGCAGACCAAGGCGAGAGCGAAGACCGACGGCGTGTGCCAGAGCGGCTGCGACCAGGCCTCCATCACCGGTGCGCGGCGCATCGGCAGGCCGGCGACGAAGGCGTCGAGCTTGCCGGCCTCGATCACCTCGCCGCCGGTGCGCTTGGCGATCTCCTCCATCCGCGCGAGGTCCGGCACCAGGGAGCGGAACTCCTCGGCGGCCGGGTCCGAGCTCCAGCCGGCCTCGTCGCGGCCGATCTCGCCGCCCATCGAATGGGTCGCGCTGGCGGTCGCCTTGAAGCCGCCGCTGAGCCGCGGCACGTAGGTCGCCTCGTACAATCCGGGCTCGGCCGAAGAGGCCTCGGCCTGGAGCCGCATCGGGCCGGTGGCGCCGGTCGTCGGCTCCGCGTCGAAGACGACCGGCTCGACCGTGATGCCGACGGCCGCGTCGTCGACCGGCTGGTACTTCGGGTCGCGGACGCGCACCTGGAGGCGGACCGCGCCGTCGGCGTCGTCGGGCACGGGCTCGACCGAGAGCTCGACGCGTTCCGGCACGTCGGAGATGAGCCAGCGCACCAGCTGGCGCCAGGATTTGTCCATGTCCGCGCGGGACGCAGGATCCTTCATGCCCCAGCGCCAGACGTCGCCGACGGGGAGCGCGGCGGTGCGGCCGCGTCCGAACCGCTGGATGACGAGGGCGGGATGCTCCTTGCCGGCGGTGTCCGCGACGGTGGCGACCACGCTCGCGCCGGGTTTGACGCCGTGCACGGGGTTGAAGACCTCGAAGCCGGGCATCGCGTCGAGGCGCGCCCGTTCGTCGGATTCGTTGTCGCGCACGCGGGCCCACGGTTGCAGCCAGCCTTCGCGGGCGAGACCGAACTTCAGCGGACCGGCCGGATGCACGGACTCCGCGCGGTCGAGATAGACCGGCAGCATGTCGCCGATGGGCGTGCGCTGGTAGTGGCCTTCCTGGAACGATTCCATGCCGCCGAGCATGAGGAATCCGCCGCCGCGCTCGGACACGAACTTCTGCAGCAACAGCGCCTGTTCGGGCGTGAAGAACTCCGCCTCAAGGTCGTCGATGATGACGGCCTGGTAGCCGTACAGCTCCTCCGCGGTGCGCGGGAACCCGCTGCGCAGCTCGACCTCGTCGCGCGTGTTGAGCCGCGTGAGCACCGGCTGGTCGTAGCGCTCGGTCGCCTCGCGCGTCTGGTCGCCGAAGCCGCGGAAGAGCGGGTTGCTCGTCTCGCCCGCGCGGCCGCGGAACTCGAACTTCGGCTCGCGCTTCGCGATGCGGATGAGGCCGACCATCTGCACCTGGTCGTCCTCCGCGACGGCGCGGTTGAGGAACTTGAACTCCCAGTTCGGCCGGCCGGCGACGTACAACACGCGGAACGGGCCCTGCCCGCGGTCGGCGACGACGACGCGTGCGTTGTTGGCCAACGTCGCCTCCGCGGAGTTTGTCGCCGCGCCGCCCCGGTCGATCTCCGACGCGGTGCCGACGCGCAGCTGGTAGAACGACACGCCGGGCTTCTCGGGCTTCAACTGGAACCGCAACGCGGCGCCTTCGCCGTCGGCGCGCCCGCGGACCGTCTGCTCGCCCAGCACCTTGCCCGACCGGTCGCGCAGCCGGGCCACGACCTTCTCGCCGCCGAAGCCCGCGGCCGTCACGTCGGCCTGGACGGTGACCGGCGCGTCCTCGAACACGGTCTGGCTCACCGTGACCTGGCGCAGCGAGATGTCCTTCACGGCATCGCGGCGGCCGAGGACGACGGGGTAGACCGGCGGCACGCCCGCGAGGTCGGGCAGCGCGCCGCGGATGTCGGTGGCGTTGCCATCTGTGAACAAGAGGATGCCGGCGAGGGGACGTCCTTTGGAACGCTCCGCGAGGCCGCGCAGGGCCGCGCCGATCGCGGACGAACGGCCGGTGAGATCGAGCCCGGCGAAATCGCGCACGTTCTGGATCCGCGCGTCGAAGGCGTAGCGCCGGACGTCGAATCCCTCCGCCAGCTTCGCGGGCCAAGCGGAACGGCCCGGATCGAGCAGCTCGCGGAGCTCTTCGCCGCGGGTCCGCAAGTCGCCGGCGTCGCGGACCTGCAGGCTCCGGGAATTGTCGGCCACGACCGCGAAGAGGTTCGCGCCCGGCCGCGCGCGCTGGCCGGTCCAGAGCGGTTCGAGCAGGCACGCGGCGAGCGCGGCGAGGCCGAGCAGCTTGAGCCCGAGGCACGCCCAGCGCAGGCGTCCGCCGGGCATCGACCGATAGCTCCACGCGAGCAGCAAGGCCGCGGCCGCCAGAGCGACCGAGAGCGGCAGCAACCCGTCGGGCCGCGAGAAGGTGAGGGAGGCGAAGGTCATCCGATCGGCCTCGGGAACATGGCGGCTCTCATCACTTGTCCTTCCCCAGATCCTCGTAGTAGCGGCGCACGAGCTCGGAATAGCGCGTCGGCACCGGGTCGCGGTCGATGGGCACCAAGGTCTCCTCGGGGGTGCGGCGAGCGAGCTCTTCGCGGATGCGGTTCCGGACCTCGACAAGCGGTTTCACGATCTTGAGCTGCACGTTTGCCCAGTCGGGTTTCTTGAGGTCGCGACGGTACTCGAGACGCATCAGGCGCGCCTGCTCGCGCGCTGTGGCGAGGCTGCTGCGGAGGTCGGGCTGGTCCACCATGTCCTCGACGTCGCGCAGGCGATCGGCCCACGGCGCGAAATCGCCTCCGGTGATCGGGCCCGCGACATCGGCACCGCCGCCGCCTTTGCCGCCGCGGTCCGCGGTGTCCGGTCGTCCGCCTTGCTGCGGCGATCCCGGCTGGCGTCCGCCTCCGGGTTGGCCGGCGCCTGGTTGCCGGCCTCCTTGTTGAACGGCTTGTTGTCCCGGCTGTTGTCCCTCCTGTTGTCCGGCTTCACGGGATGGCTGCGGTCGGCCCGGGCCTTGGCCTTGTGCGCTACCCGGTCCGGGCTGACGCCCTTGTTCGCCGGGTGTTCCGCCCGGGTTCTGGGTCGTCGCCGTCGGGTCTTTCGCTTCGCCGTCCTTGGCGGGTCCTTGTCCTTCGTTCCCGGAACGTCCGGCCTGCGTGCCACCGTTCGCTTGGGCGACGGAGTTGGTGCCGGGGCGTTGGGTGCCGTCGCCGGCCTGTGCCATCTCGCGATCAAGCTGCCGGGTGAGCGTGTCCAATTCCTGTTGGGCCAACCGCAGCGCCTCGGTGTCGTCGCCGAGCACCTTCTCGGCGGCGCGTTCGACGCCTTGCCTGAGCGATTCGATCGACGCCCGGGCCCGTGCCTCGGCGGACCGTGCCGGCGCGTCGTAGCCTTGGCGGAGCATCTCGGCGGTGAGCTCGATGGCCTTCGAGCCGTCCTGCGAGGACTTGTCCTGCAAGCGATCGTAGAGGCTGCGCGTCATCGTGCGGGAGCGGATGAGGTCTTCCTGGAGCTTCTTCGCGCTCTCGGCGTCGGCCTGGCTGGCCTTGCGGAGGGTGTCGTAGAGCTGGCGCGAGACGAGCGGTTCGGAGGACTCGGCCTGCTGCGACACCTGGGTGGCGCGGGCGAGGAGGTTGGTCATGCGGGCCCGTTGCTGGTCGAGCTGGTCGATGGCCTTCTGGCGTTCCTCAGATCCGCCGAGCGTCTTGCGGTCCGGGGTGTCCAACGCCTCGAGTTTCTTGGCGATGTCCTCTTCTTTGCGGGCGAGCTCGCGGGCTTGCTCGCGCATCTCGCGCATCTCCTCGGCGAACTCGCTGGAGTTCTGCTTGCGGAGCGCGTCCCGCATCTCCTGGAGCTGGCGCTGGGCCCGGGTACCGGAGGCGAGGGCCTGCTGGACCTTGCCGTCGCCGGTCGCCTCGGCGGCGCGCTGGAGCTCGTCGCGGGTCTGCTCGAGCTGCTTGCGCTGCTCGGCCATGCCCGACTGGTTCTCGGGGCGGTCCATGCGCTGCTGCAGCTCGTCGACCTCGGCGAGCTGCTTCTTCTGCTCTTCCTGGAGGCGTTTGAGCTGGCGGCGGACCTCCTCGCGTTCTTTCTCGGTCTTCGCCTCCTGCATCGAGGTCTGGAGCTCCTTGAGGCGCTCGTTCACGTCTTCCTGGCGGCGCGCGAGTTCTTTGAGGCGGTCCTGCACCTGGAGCTGCTCGCGGCGGCTCTCGTCCTGCGGCGCGCGTGCCTGGCGCTGGGTCTCGTAACGGTCCTCCGATTGCGTGAGCTCCAGCTCGTCGAGCTGCCGCTGGTTGGGTTGCTCGCCCTGCTGCTGGCCTTGGCCCGGCTTCCGCGAGCGCGTCACCGAGGTCTCGCGGGCCTGGAGCTTGAGCAGCGCCTGATACGCGGCCTGCTCGGCGACCAGCGCATCGGAGAGCGCGGCCGGTGAACCCTTCGCCTTGTCGAGCTCCTCGAGCGACCGCTCCATCTGCGAGATGGCGGCCGACCACAACGTCTTCGCGCCGGGGGATTGCTGGCGTTCCATCGTGGCCTTGGCCTGCTCGATCGCATCGACGGCCGATCCGCGCACGACCGCAAGGTCGTCCTCGTAGCGGACGGGTGCGGCGGCCTTCTTGACGGGTTGGCTGGACGTGTTCGCGCGGCGCGGTGGCCGAGGAGAACTCGCTGGCACGCTATCGGCCGGCTCACGTTGGCCCATGAACTGGGACTGCGGGGAAACCCTCAGAAGCTCGGTCAAGGTGAGTGCTCCCTTGTCGACAACGGCTCTGTTGTCATCGATGGATGGACCCATGTCGGTCAGCAGTCCCTGTCTTGGCGCTGCAAGTGCCGCCGAGTATCGCCTGGGTTGAGCGAAGCGAGGCCCAGGTTGACCGTCGGAAGCGAGGCGAGGGCGTCCGGGTGCCGGCCCTTCAGGCCTGAGAGATGGCTGCATCCGTTCACCTGGGGTTCCGCGCGCCAAGCTTGCTCCACCCCAGGCAATACTCGGATGCGCTTTCAGCGCTGGCTCCACTCCACGAAGCGACGACGTCCCCTTCTTCTCCGGACCGGCTCCGTCCGCCGGTCTGCCCGGGTCACCGCCTTTGCCGGTCTTCGCGCGCTGGTCGCGTTGGAGCCGCCAGGTCGCATTGATTATCTGCTTCTGCAGCTCGGCGAGCTTGGTCGTCGGGTTGCCCTGGCCTTGTTCGCCGCCTTGTTCCTGTTCGCCGCCGCTCTGGCCTTCGCCTTCGCGGAAGATCTGCTCGAACGGCCGGACCTCGGCGAAGAACAGGTCGCCAGTCGTGCGGCGCGTCTTGCCGTCGGGACCGATGTCGTCGGCCCAGGCGAACCACGCGACCACCTGGTCGGGCTTCGCCCCGAGGTCCTCCAACCGGAGCAGATGGTGGAACTCGCGCTTCTCCTTCGCCGGCACTTCGCGGCCGAGCTCGACGAACTGCGTCTCCTGTCCCACCTGGGTGAAGGCCAATCCGAACCTCTGCACGCCGAAGTCGTCCCAGACCGTGCCGCCGAAGGTCATCTCCTCGAGCGCGGACGGACGTTGGTCGCCGCGGGGCGAGGCGAGCTTCAGCTCCGGCGGGCGGTTCGGCTGCGCCTCGAACACGAACTGCGCCGCGACCTTGTTCGAGCGACCATCGGCATCGACGAGGCGCAGGTCGTAGGTGGTGCTGCCGACGGGCAGGTGGCCGGCGAGCGACGCGGTCGGCCGGTTGGTGCCGACCGAGAGCGCTAGCGGCAGCGAGTTGGTGCCGCGCGGGACGAGCGTGGCGGAAGCGACCGGTTTGTTGAGCTGGAGCGCGAGGTCCACGGTGGAGCCCTCGACGGCGCTGATGCGGCGGGTGTCCTCGATGTGCCGCGAAGGGAGCCCGGTGTAGGCGGGGAACGCGAGGTCGGCATCGGCGCGCTCGAGCTTGGGGTGCTCGAAGACCGCGACCTTATAGGCGCGCGTCCCGGTGGTGCCGTACGCGACGCGGTAGGTGAAGTCGCTGCTGACGTCCGGGACGCTGCCGCCGAAGACCGGATCGGCCAGGCTGCGGGTCAGCGGGATCCGCGAGGGCTTGCCGGGGCCGCCTTCGACGACCAGCTCCGCCTCCTTCGGCGCCGTGCCGAAGCGGACGAGCACCACGAGGCTGTCGCCACGTTCGATGCTCACATCGCCCGGCGTCACCTCGATGCCGGTGAAGACGACCTTCAGCCGCGAAGGCGCCTTGGGCCCGGGCGGCACGCGCAACGGGCCGAGCAAAGCGACGAAGACGGCGAAGGCCGCGAGATGGACGACGTGGGATCCGGCCGGCTTCCACCACGGCACGGCCCTGCTCCATCGGTTGCGGACGCTGTGCTCCACCGCGTCGCGCAGCACGCGCTGCTGGAGGAAGCTGAAGCGGCCCGCCTCGTCGGCCTCCTGTTGGACGACGGTGAGCAACAACCCGTGCAGGTCCGGATACCGCCGCTCGATCTCTCGCGCGACGGCACGCACATCGGGCCGGGTCCGGGAATGGCGGACCAGCACGACGACCGATCCGACGGCCCCGAGCACGACCAGGATCGGGAGCGTCCGCGCCGATCCGACGGCCGCGACCTTCTGGAGCCACAGCGCCGCGCCGGCGACCAGCGCGGCGACGAGCCACCACGCGGCAAGCGCGAGGAACAGCCGGACCCGGCGATGACGACGCACCACCGGACGGATCCGGGCTTTGAGCAGACTGTCGGTCATGCGGGGGTTCCTTCCGTGGGCATAGTGCGCCGGGCGGTCCAACCGGCCAGCACCGATTCGGCCGCCAGCACCGCGAGCGCCGCGATCAGCAGCGAACGCCAGAGCTTCTGCCGGCTCTCGGCCTCGAGGCTTTGGAGCACGAGTCTTTTCTCCGGCGACCGGACCGCGTCCGGCTGTGCCGTGTTGGTGACCGGGACGCCCAAGCGAGAAAGATCGTCCTCGGAGAGCGGTGCGGTGCGCGTCTCGGCCGGATCGAGGTTGACCGCGAAGCGCCGCGGAGCGGATCCCGCCGCGGACGCGACCGAGTAGATCCCCGGGCCGGCGGTCGTCGCGAAATCGGTCGCACCCGCCGGCAACGCGACCGAGGTGCCGTCCGGCATCCGCAACGTCAGCGCGCCGGACATCCCGGCCAACGGCACGCGGTCGCCGACCGTCGCTTGCGCGGCCGGAGCGGTGCCGTCGCCGCCGAGCTCGATCAGGGAATAGAGCAGGGGCACGAACTTCGACGACAGCGCGAGCTGGCTGTCCGCGGGTTGCCAACCGGAGGCCAGCACCACCACGCGCCCTTTGCCGACCGGAACCTCAAGCACCGCCGGCGCACCGGAATCATACTTCGCGATGATGCGCGCGCCGGGGACCGCCGCAGCGTCGATCTGGCGATGCCGCCAGAAATGGATCTTGGTGAAATCGCTGAAGCGCGGGTCGGCGAACGGCGCGAACAGCGGATGCCGGAAATCGATCTCCGCGAGCATGGAGTACTTCTCCGGCTTCGCCTCGTCCATCGCGAAGGAAGGCAGACCGAGCAACCGCGCCAGCGTCGTCGCCGATGCGCTGCTCTTCGGTGCGAACACGGCCGTCTTGCCGGCGAGGATCCGTTCCCGCACCGCGTCGCCACCGGCATCCGTCAGCGGGTCGGTGACGACGAAGAGGTCCGCCGCGGCGATCTCGGCCGCCGGCAGCGCCGCGGAGGACGTCCGAGCGACGACCTCGATCGCCCGCCGACGGGTCGCGGGCAGCGCGCGGCGCAGGAAGAAGAGAGGCTGGCGCGTGTCCGACGCCGCGTCGTCGCCGAGATAAAGGATGCTCGTCCGCGCGGCCTCGGTCGGGACGACGAAGATGGAATCGTCGAACGGGTCGTCGTCGCCGCGGAGCACGATCTTGGAAAGGCCCGGAGCGTTGGTCGGCGCGGGCACGGTGACGATGCGGCTTTGCCCGGGCGGCACGTAGATGTCGACCGCGGCGCCGATGAGGTCCGGTGCGTCCGGACGCGTCCAGCCGACCTGGAACTGCTCGCGTTTCGAGCCGGCCGCGTTGACGACGCGGACGCGCGTGACCGGACCGGCGTCGCGGTCGGCCTCATCGGATCCGGTGACGAGCTGGAGCCCGGCGTTGCTCGTCTTCGCGGCCTTCACCGGATCGACGCGCAGTTGGATCCCCTTCGGCCATTCATAGGCCTGGAGCGCATCGAGCCGGCTGCCTTCCTGGAGATCGCTGATGAGCACGATCTGGCGAGGGCCTGGTTGCGAGGCGTCGTCGGGGCCGGCGAGATCTTCGGCGGCGCGGACGAGCGCGTGTCCGAGCTGCGTCGAGGACCATCCGGGCGAGATCGCGGCGAGGCGGCCGACCGCCTGCGCGACGCGGTCGCCCGCGGGCAGCGCCTTCCACTCGTCGAAGGTGATGAGCGGCGTGACCAC
>JBBRQL010000159.1:0-9772 GCA_038226425.1 Verrucomicrobiota bacterium | reverse complement strand
GGACGGTGCCCGTGGTGGCGACGGGGTCGTTGCTGTCGACGAGCTCCGGGGGGAGCTACCAGAACACGAGCGACATCGGCCTGACGACGCCGTACGTGTTCGTGGACAACGCGAAGGTGTTCCCGATGTTCGGGCTGCAGGAGTACAGCTTGGTGGCGAGCCTGACGGTGACGTACACGGTGCCGGAGCCGGGGACGTATGCGGCGATCGGCTTCGTCGCCCTCGTCGCGGGCCATCAGTTCGTCTCCCGCCGCAAGCGCCGCACCGTCTTGGTGCAGGCTGCCTGATCCGCCGGGAGGGCGGACTTTCCAGTCCGCACCGAAGCGTGCGACCCGGTCGCCCCCCTGCTGGACGACAGGCACGACCCGAAGTGGTGGACACTTGCGGAGCGATGCGGCGGGAGTGTTCCGCGTTGCGGGACTGGCCGGACGGGCAACCGATGCACCGACGGTATCCGGCAGCTTTCCCCTCGCCCGGAGGGAGAGAGGGTCAAGGTGAGGGGGAACGGCCGCCCACGGAACGAGACGCCAAGGGTTTGCCTGCTCCGTCCTCCCTCACCCCGGCCCTCCCGCTGGGAGAGAACCCATGAACCGCTGCGGCTCAAGAGATGTGCCCCTGGACCGGATCGAGGCAGCGTCGGCGCGCCAGCGTCTTGGACTGCGTGTGGCTTGCCACCGCTTTTCTTCGCGCCAAGGGCTTCGCCAGCCGGTCGGGTGCAGCCACGCCTCTGGGCTTCGCCGAAAGCGGCAGCTCCGCTCTGCTCCGCCGCCGCACTTGCTCCTAGCCCTCGCGGAGGACGAACGGTCCATGGGTAGGGAGGATCGAAGGACCGCCCTGTGACATCCGTGGCCGGACCGACGAACGGAGCAGGCCCGATGCGTGCCCACGGACAAGGCAGCATGAGCCGGACATGCGGCGGATCGGGGTGCTCCGTTGTCGCCACGACGAACTGCGCGCCGGGCCTCCTTGCCTCCACCGTTCCCGGCCCACCCTCCGAGCGGGTTGGAAAACCCACGCTCCCGGACTTCGCCGGGAGGGCGGACTTTCCAGTCCGCCCGCGGCGTGAGGAGTCCGAAATCGTCCGACTACCGCCACGACGAGCGGCGCTCCACGTCTTGAGGCATCGCTCTGCATCCGTCTCCGCGGCCCCTTGTCCTGCCCGCGGATCGTCGTCCCAATCGAGGGCGGCTCCTCACGAAGAGCCCTATCGGCAGGGCCATCACCCACCGATCGCCTAAGGTGCAGACCTACATTCATCCCTCCTTTCCGTCACCCGTAGAAGTTTGACTCCGATACGGGAAGATCGGCGAAACTAGGTGGTTGTTCGTCACTGGCATCAATCGTGTTGTCCGCCAGTTCTGAGAACGAAGCGGGGTGGTCTGGAATTTTCTCGAGTTATGTCGACTGATCTTCTTGGAGCGGCAAATGGCGGTGTCGGCGGCTCCCTGACGGAGCTGCCGCGTGGCGGGCGTTCGATGCTCGGCGGCTCCGGTGCCGGCGCGCAGGGAGCCGGCGGCCATCATTTCCGACCGACGCGTCCGACGATCGCGTCCCGCCTCGGGTGGCGCGGATTGCTGACGTGGATCGCGCTGGCAGCCGGATTGGTGGCGGCCACGGCGCAGACCATCGTGAATCCCGGCCTCGAGTCGGGGACGTTCACGAGCGCCGGCTCTTTTGCGGGCGGCACCTATCAGATCTTCAACACGGGGACTCCGTCCAGCTGGCAACGCGCGATCGGTGTCGGTGATGCCCGTTGGGTGAATTCCACGGCGGCCCATGGCGGCAGCAAGTATTCCTACGCGTTCTCGACGGGGAATGTCATCGCGGCGAGCGACGCTTGCCTGCAAAACACCCTCACCGGGCTCACCGTCGGCAACTGCTACACCGTCACCGTGTATGCGGCGGAAGCGGGCGGGTCCGTCAATAATCCGGCCGGCAATCCCGGCGTGATGACGATGGAGTTCCAGAACGGGGGGAACTTCGAATACGGCCGCTTCTTCCTCCCCAACAACCCCGCTTGGAGCGACTCCGCGCTGACGACCATCCCTTGGGCGCAGTATTCGTACTCGTTCACGGCCCAGACCACGAGCGTGAACTTCTGGATCAGCGCCAACGGCTACAACGGCGGGACCGGCTATATGGTCGCTGACGACGTCGCGGTCACGGGCACGGCGGGGGCCTGCTCTGCGGTGACCTACGACTACGGCGACCTGTCCATCACGGGCACTACCTTCAACACCACCGGCGCCGGTAACCCTGTCAATGCTCCGCGTCACCAGATCGGCGCGACCGGCACCCTGCGCCTAGGATCCACGATCGACGCCGAGGCCAACGGCCAGCCCTCCGCCAACGCCGACGGGGATGATCTTGCGACCGGGCCGGACGAGGACGGCGTGACGTTCCCGACGCTGACCGCAGGTGCCAGTGCCACCATCACGGTGAACGTGAGCGGCCCGAGCACCGGCAAGCTCAACGCATGGATCGACTGGAACAACAACGGCACCTTCGAGGCGGGCAACGAGGTCATCTCCACCAACGTGACCATGACCGGCGGGGCGTGGAACGCGCCCGGCGCCAACTCGGTCACTTTCACCGTACCCGCAGCGGCGGTGAAGGGCACCCCGCTGGCCGCGAGGTTCCGCTTGAGCACCGCCAATGTCGGAGCGACCAACGGCACGGCGACCAACGGCGAGATCGAGGACTACGTGGTGTACGTCATCGGGGCCCTCGATTTCGGCGACCTTCCGGACACCGGCGCCGGCACCGGTACCGGCAACTACAAGACCTTGGATTCCGACGGCGGCCCCAAGCACACGCTGCTCAATTCCCTGAAGCTCGGCGCGACAGTGGACGCGGAGGCGAACGGCGTGTCCTCGACCCTCGCCACCGGCGACGACACGGCCGGCATCGATGACGAGGACGGCGTGGCCATCGGCAGCGTGACTTTCGTGCGGGGGCAGACTGCCATCGTGCCGGTCACCGTCTCGAAGGTCCTGGGCGGCACCGCCAAGCTCAACGCTTTCTTCGATTTCAACAACAACGGCAACTTCGCGGACTCCGGTGAGACCATGACGGAGTTGACGGTGCTGATCCCGCTCAGCGGCAGCGTGACCCTCAACCTCAGCGTCCCCGTGCCTTCTGGTGCGACGATCGGAGCGAACCTCGGCGCCCGCTTCCGCATCAGCACCTCCGGCGGCCTCACGGCGACCTCCGGCTTGGCGGCCGACGGTGAGGTCGAGGATTATGTCTTCCAGGTGCTGGCGGCCCAAGACCTGGGCGATCTGCCGGACACAGGCGCAGGAACTGGCACGGGCAACTACCGGACGCTCGCGAGCGACAACGGCGCGCGCCACACGATCGTGGCGGGATTGAATCTGGGCGCCACGGCGCCGGATGCCGATACGGGCCTGCTCCAGAACGCTGCCGCGACCGCGGACGATACCACGAATTCCGGTGCCACCGACGACGAGGACGGCATCGCGAGCTTCCCGACCTTCGTCGCGGGCCAATCGGCGACCATCACGGTGAGCGTGAACAACCCTTCGGGCGGCATCGGAGCCGCCACGCTTTACGGGTTCATCGACTGGAACAACGACGGCGATTTCGGCGACATCGGCGAAGCCGTGAGCGTGGCCGTGCCCGACAACACCGTCGGCAACGTCAGCCTCGTTTTCAACGTCCCCGCGGCCGCCGTGACCGGGGCCAACCTCGGCGCCCGCTTCCGCATCACGACCGACACGTTGACCGTGGGCGATGCCGGCTCCCAAGGATTGGCCAGCAACGGTGAGGTCGAGGACTATGTCGTCCAGGTGCTGGCGGCCCAAGACCTGGGCGATCTGCCGGACACGGGCGCAGGAACTGGCACGGGCAACTATCGGACGCTCGCGAGCGACAACGGCGCGCGCCACACGATCGTGGCGGGATTGAATCTGGGCGCCACGGCGCCGGATGCCGATACGGGCCTGCTCCAGAACGCGGCCGCGACCGCGGATGATACGACGAATTCCGGTGCCGCCGACGACGAGGACGGCGTCGCGAGCTTCCCGACCTTCTTCGCCGGCCAATCGGCGACAGTCACGGTGAGCGTGAACAACCCGGCGGGCGGCATCGGAGCCGCCACGCTCTACGGGTTCATCGATTGGAACAACGACGGCGATTTCGGCGACACCGGCGAAGCCGTGAGCGTGGCGGTGCCCGACAACCACGTCGGCAATGTCGGCCTCGTGTTCAACGTCCCAGCGGCCGCCGTGACCGGCGTCAACCTCGGCGCCCGCTTCCGCATCACGACCGACACGTTGACCGTGGGCGATGCCGGCTCCCAAGGATTGGCCAGCAACGGCGAGGTGGAGGACTACGTCGTGACGGTGACGGCGCTGGACTACGGCGACCTGCCGGACACGGGAGCGGGCACCAGCGCCAACAACTACGAGACGCTGCAGGCGAGCGGCGGTCCGCGACACGCGCTCATCAACACGCTGAAGCTGGGGACGACGGTGGACGCGGAGACGGGGTCGAACCAGGGCGCGGGGGCGACCTTGGACGACACGACGAACACGGGGTCCGGGGACGACGAGGACGGGGTGAACTTCACGGGGGTGACGTTCACGGCGGGGCAGACGGCGACGTTGCCTGTGACGGTGACGTTGACCGGGGGCGGCACGGTGAAGCTCGACGCGTTCTTCGACTGGAACAACGACGGAGATTTCGCGGACACGGGCGAGGCGCTGACGGAGCTGAGCGTGGTGGTGCCGGGCGGCGGGAGCACGACGGTGAACCTGAGCGTACCGGTGCCGGTGGGCGCGACGGTCGGAGCGAGCCACGGCGCGCGGTTCCGGATCAGCACGGCGGGCGGGCTCACGTCGGTGGGCCTGGCCGCGGACGGCGAGGTGGAGGACTATGTGGTGACGGTGGCGACGGGCCAGGACTTCGGCGACCTGCCGGACACGGCGGCGGGCACCGGTGCGGGCAACTACGAGACGCTGCTGGCGAACGGGGGCCCGCGGCACACGTTGAGCAACACGCTGAAGCTGGGCACCACGGTGGACGCGGACTCCGGGCTGCTACAGGGGGCGGGGGCGACGCTGGACGACACGACGAACACGGGATCGGCGGACGACGAGGACGGGGTGACCATCCCGACACTGATCGCGGGGCAGACGGTGACAGTGGTGGTGAACGCCAGCGGGACGGGCAAGGTGAACGCGTTCTTCGACTGGAACGGCGACGGGGATTTCTTGGACGCGGGCGAGGCGCTGACGGAGCTGAGCGTGGTGGCGGGGAACAACAACCTGAGCGTGCCGGTGCCAGCGGGTGCGACGACGGGGACGAGCCTCGGGGCGCGGTTCCGGATCAGCACGGCGGGCGGGCTCACGTCGGTGGGCCTGGCCGCGGACGGCGAGGTGGAGGACTACGTCGTGACGGTGAACCCGCAGATGCGCTTGGGTAACCGGGTGTGGCTGGACAACGGTGCCGGAGGCGGGACCCCCAACGATGGCATCATCAACGGCACGGAAGCCGGCATCAACGGCGTGACCGTGCAGATCTTCGCGGCGGATGCCGCGGGCAATCCGACCGGGTCGGTCTTGCAGACCACCACGACGGCGAACAACGGATCCTCGGTGCCGGGCTACTACGCTTTCAACGTGGCGCCGGGCGACTATGTGGTGGTGATCCCGGCGGCGGGCAACTTCGTCTCGGGTGGACAGCCGCTCTTCGGCCTGTTCAGCAGCGGGACGGCGCCCACGGTGTGCTGCAACGGGATCGACCCGGACACGACACCGACCGACTCCGATGACAACGGTTTCAACGCGATCAACCCGGCCGGCACGGGCGTGCGCAGCGCGGCGGTCACCTTGGCTGTCGGCACCGAACCGACCGGTGAGACCGACCTCGGGTCTGGTGATTCCGCCTACACCGACAACAACGCGAACCTGACGGTGGATTTCGGTTTCGTGTCGACGGCGCCGACGGCGGTGAAGCTCGGCTACGTCAAAGGCTGGTGGGCCGGTGGCCAAGTGACCGTGGAATGGGAGACGGTGAGCGAGCTGAACACCCTCGGCTTCGACCTCTACCGGTTGGACGGAGGGGACCGGATCCGGGTGAATGCGGACCTGGTGGCGGCGTTGAACGTCGAGCGCGGCGGGGTCTACCGGGTGACGGAGGCGATGGGTAAGCCGACCGGACCGCTGAAGTACCTGCTGGTGGAGCTGGAGACGACCGGAAAGCAGATCGAGTACGGGCCGTTCACGGTGGCCGTGCAGAGCGGTGCCCCGGTGTCATCGGTGGACTTCAAGGGCGGAGCGCTGGAGTTCCGGTTCAGCGGCGATCCGGGCGCGACCTACCAGGTCGAGAGCACGGAGGACATGGTGCACGGGCGTTGGACGCCGGTCGGCACGGCCACGGCGGATGCCGACGGCGTGCTGCTCTTCCGACAGCCCATCGGAGGCTCCGAGCCGGTGCGATTCTACCGGGCCTTGAAGCCGTGAGGCCGAGCTCCGGACCGGGATCTTGAACCCTTTTCCGAAGAGGGCTGGTCGCTTTCCGCGAGTTTTTGGGGTGCGGCGGCGGATCTGCCGCTTTCGGTGAGACCCAAGGGCGGCGTTGCACCGGACCGGGCTCGCAAGCCCTTGGCGCGAAGAAAGCGGTGGCAAGCCACACGCAGTCCAAGACTGCTGGCGCGCCGCCGATGCCTCGATCCGGTCCAGGGGCACATTTTCTGAGCCGCAGCGGACCTGGCCGGACGGGCAGCCGATGCACCGACGACATCCGGCGGCTTTCCCCTCTCCCTCGAGGGAGAGGGTCAGGGTGAGGGGGAATGCCGCCTAAAAATCTCGGCGCCAATTGGTTGAACGCTCCGTCCTCCCTCACCGCGGCCCTCTCCCCAAGGGAGAGGGAGGATCGCAGGACCGCCCTGTAGCATCCGTGGCCGTACCGACGAACGGAGCAGGCCCGATGCGTGCCCACCGACAAGGCAGCATAGGCCGGACATGCCGGGAGATCGGGGTGTTGCGTTCTCGCCGCGACGAGCTGCGCACCGCGCCTCCTTGCCGCCGCCGTTCCCGGCACGCCCGCCGCGCGGGTTGGAAAACCCGCGCTCCCAGCCTTGCCGGGAGGGCGGACTTTCCAGTCCGCCCGCGGCGTGAGAAGCACGGGATCCTCCGCCTCGCGCCGTGACGGGCCGCATCGCCGGTCGGAGACTTTTGCGCGGGCTGGTTTTGACGCGGACCCGATACCCGGTTAAGCCTCTATGCCGTCGGCAATGTCGCCGCGGTCTGCTGCCCGCCCGGTTCTGGGCCCCACTCGGATGAATGTGTTCGCCCAGACGAAGGCTCTTGTCCCGGACTCGCTGTTCCGGCGTCCGTTAAGCCGCACAACCGTCGCTCCGGCGAGGAAGAGCACCGGTGGTCCATCTGGGCTGAGCCGGAACCATGTGGTCAAAGGTTTTTGGGGAACGGGCCACCGGCCCGTTTGGGCAGGCTACCAGCTCGCAGCGTCGGGTTCGCTGGGCACGCACACTCCGTTGGGTACGTCCTCGTGCCGAAGCTCGGCGGCAAGTTGCCGCCGAGAACGGCCAAGTTGGCCGTTCCACCCGGAACCAACTGCATTGTCCCGGCCAAGAGCCTGTTTTAAAATGCACCTGCGGGAAGCGGGACAGGCCTCCAGCCTGTCCGACCATGGGCTTTCAGCCCGCCCGCAGACAGGCAGGATGCCTGTGCCACTTTTCAACCAGGCTCCAAGTCGTCCCGGAATGGTCGCAGCGGCCGCGGCCTTGGTCCTGGTCCTGGCGATCCCGCTGCCGCTGCGCGCTTCATCGGTCACGGCGCAGCGGTGCCGGGTCGAGGGACCGGTGACTGTCGCGGTCGTCGATGGCGCACCGGAGTTGCGATGGACCACGGCCGGAGAATTCGGCGTGGTCGGGTTCGACCTCCTCGGC
Source organism: Verrucomicrobiota bacterium (assembly GCA_038226425.1). Classification (GTDB taxonomy): domain Bacteria; phylum Verrucomicrobiota; class Verrucomicrobiia; order Limisphaerales; family UBA9464; genus CAIVQB01. Next base: position 1,839 of record JBBRQL010000159.1, on the reverse strand, counting down.
ACGGCACGGCCGGGTCCATTGAACGGCTCGTTGGTCCTCGCGTCGAATTCCCCTGCCGGTGCGACGTACACGGTGCGCTGTCCTTGGCCTTCCGGGGCCTCGGAGGTGGTCGTCCGCGTCTGGACGACCGACGGTTGCTCCACCGACCACACCTTCGCGGTCCTTCTGGAGCCGCCTTCGGTCCCACCGTCCGTCGCTGCTCCGGCGCTCGCCTCAGCGGCACTGCCCCCGAGGACCGGTGCCGCGCGTCCGGCGAACCGGCCGGCCCAGAGCGGTGTCCCGGTGGTCGTCTCCGTGGATATCCGCACGACCCGCGCCGGGGTCTGCTTCATCGGGTACGCCGAGCTCGCGGAGGCGTTCCAGTTGCCGGTCGAGCAGATCATCCTGCGTGCCGGAAATGGCGGCTTGGCATTGCGCCAACAAGGCGTGCTGGTCCCGAGCTGGGGCGATGCCACCACGGGCGGACGCTACTTCTTCGCACCGCGGATCGAGTCGCTGTATTTCGCCGGCAACGTCACCCAGGCGCGTTTCGAGGAGACGCCGCCGATGGCGTCGCTCAAGCAGCCGTCGGGTCTCGCTTCCGGCCGCCCGGATGCGCGCAGTTGGACGACGGTGGAACAGAATCTCCAAGGCGTGCCCACCTTGCCCGGGGCTGCCGACGACGACTTCTGGGTATGGGACGCTTTCTTGGGCAGCCATCCGTCCTTGGGGACGCGGCGTTACCCGTTCGACCTCGCCGGTCTTGCGCAAGGCACCGGCACGGGCAACGCCGCCGTCGAGGTGGAGATCATCTCCACGAGCGTCGCGCAGCATCAGTTCGGCGTGTCGTTGAACGGTCACGCCTTGGGCAGCGAGACATGGTCGGGACCCGAGCGCCGCCGTCTGGGTCGGGTCGCCGATGTCTCGTGGCTGCAAGCGGCGGGGAACATCCTCGAGATCAGCAGCACCGGTGACCGCATCAGCTTGGCCTATCTGGACCGGTTCCGGGTGGAGCATCCGCGCGCGCTGAAGCCGGTGGACAAACCCGTGCTCTTCTCCGCGACCGACGACGCCGTGCTGGAAGCGAGCGGTCCGCCGGGGTCCACGGTCGAGGTCTGGGATGTCACGGCTCCGGCGCAACCGGTGCGGTTGGAGGCCTCCGAGCCGGTCTTGGATCCGGCGACGCTCCGGTTTGCTGGGACACCAGGACATGACTACGTGACGTTCTTCCGCGGAGCGGCGGACCGACCCGATGGGCTGCGAGCGTTCGGTCCGGACGTGCTCCGGACGAACAGCGCCGGCGCCGAGTACCTGCTCATCGCTCCGGATCCGCTGGTCGCTGCGGCCGGCGCCCTCGCGGGCCGGAGGTCGGCACAAGGACTGTCTTCGTTGGTGGTGCCGCTCTCCCAGGTCCATCACGAGTTCGGGTCAGGCATACCGACCCCGGAAGCATTGGCCAGATTCCTCGAGTTCATCCTGTCCAGACACTCCAGTCCCTTCTGGACGTCCAAGCCCCGTTACATGGTGATCATCGGGGACGGCACCTATGATTATCATGGGAATCTCGGCCAGACCGACAACCTCGTGCCGCCGCTGATGGCCCTGACGCTCTTCGGTCGCGCCGTGAGCGACGTGCTGTTCGGGGATCCGGACCACGACGGGCGCCCGGACATCGCCATCGGAAGGCTGCCGGTCCACACCGAGGAGGAACTGCTCCGCGTCATCGGCCAGATGGACGACTACAGCTCGCGCGCCGTGGACCGTCCCAAGGCGCTGGTCCTGGCCGACCGTCCCGATGAAGGAGGCGAGTTCATCGCCAACGCCGAGGAGCTGGGCAGCCGTTTGGAAGGGACCTTCTCG
>JBBRQL010000158.1:0-9799 GCA_038226425.1 Verrucomicrobiota bacterium | reverse complement strand
CGCCAAGGGCTACAAGCCGGACAAAGTCCTCGCGGCCGCGCCGGTGCCGCCGAGCGGGACAGCCGTCCCGGCAGTAGGAGGGCAGGCTTCCAGCCTGCCAGGCTCGGCGGGCTTCCAGCCTGCCGTCGCCGTAGCAAGCGGAGTGAAGACCGGAGAACCAGGCAGGCTGGAAGCCCGCTTGGCCGAGGCAGGCTGGAAGCCCGCCCTCCTACCGCCGGGCCTCGCGCCCGGCACACGCGACCTGCTGCTCAAGCTCGGGCCGGCGAAGTTCGCCGAGTGGACGCGCAAGCAGAAGCGCCTGCTCGTGACCGACACGACCTTCCGCGACGCGCACCAGTCGCTGATGGCCACCCGCGTCCGCAGCTACGACATGCTGGCCGTGGCCGATGCCGTGGCGCGCCGCACGCCGGACCTCTTCTCGCTGGAGATGTGGGGCGGCGCGACGTTCGACACATCGATGCGCTTCCTCAACGAGGACCCGTGGGAACGCCTCCGCCAGCTGCGCGCCAAGATCCCGAACATCTGCTTCCAGATGCTCTTCCGCGGCAGCAATGCCGTGGGCTACTCGAACTATCCCGACAACGTGGTCGCCGGATTCGTGAAGCACGCCGCCGCGTCGGGCATGGACATCTTCCGCATCTTCGATTCGCTGAACTACCTGCCCAACCTGCGGGTCGCGATGGCCGCGGTGCACGACACCCACGCCCTCTGCGAGGCCGCGCTGTGCTACACCGGCGACATCCTCGACGAGCGCCGGGACAAGTACTCGCTCAAGTACTACGTCAAGCTGGCCAAAGAGCTGGAGAAGATGGGCGCGCACATGCTCGCGATCAAGGACATGGCGGGCCTGTGCCGGCCATCGGCCGCGAAGAAGCTGGTGAAGGCCTTCCGCGACGAGGTCGGCCTGCCGATCCACTTCCACACGCACGACACCAGCGGCGTGCAAGCGGCGTCCATCCTCAACGCCAGCGAGGCGGGCGTGGACATCGTGGACCTCGCGCTCGCGAGCATGAGCGGCAGCACGTCGCAGCCGAACCTCAACTCCATCGTCGCCGCGCTGCAGCACACGTCGCGCGACACCAAGCTGGACCTCGCCGCGCTGAACGAGTTCTCCGACTACTGGGAGAAGGTGCGCGAGCACTACGCGCCGTTCGACACCGCGCCCAAGACCGGCAGCGCCGAGGTCTACCTGCACGAGATGCCGGGCGGCCAGTACACGAACCTCAAGGAGCAGGCCGCCAGCATGGGCGTCTCGCACCGATGGCCGGAGATCGCCCGGACCTACGCCGAGGTCAACGCCCTCTTCGGCGACATCGTCAAGGTCACGCCGAGCAGCAAGGTCGTCGGCGACATGGCGCTGTTCCTCTTCAGCCGCGGCATCCGCCCGGCCGACGTCGTGAACCTGGAGCCCGGCACCGGCGGGTTCCCGGAGAGCGTCATCGACATGCTCAGCGGCGGCCTCGGCTGGCCGGCCGGCGGGTTCCCCGAGGCGGTCCAGCGCGTCGTGCTCGGCGAGAAGAAGGCCAAGGAGGCCAATGCCCTCTTCCGTGCCGACCAGACCGGCAACCGCGCCGCGCCGATCCATCTCGGCAAGCTCCGCAAGGAGCTGTCCGAGAAATCCAAGCGCGAGGTCGGTGACGACGACCTGTACTCGCACCTGATGTACCCGCAGGTCTTCGCCGACTACGCGAAGCACCACGCGACCTACAGCGACGTTAGCGTCCTGCCGACCACCGCGTTCTTCTACGGCCTGCGCCGCGGCGAGGAGATCGGCGTGAGCATCGAGGAGGGCAAGACGCTGATCATCCGCCTCGTCAACGTGAGCGAGGCCGACAAGGACGGACGCCGCACGGTGACCTTCGAGCTGAACGGCATGACGCGCGAGGCCTTCATCGCGGACAAGAAGGTCGTGCCGCAGACCAAGGCCCGCGTGAAGGCCGACATCGCCGACCCGCTCCAGCACGGCGCGCCCATCCCCGGCCTCGTCACCAGCATCGCCGTCACCGTCGGCCAGAAGATCGCGAAGAGCGACAAGCTGCTCATGATGGAGGCGATGAAGATGCAGACCACCGTGTACGCCACCGCGGACGGCGTCGTCGCCGAGCTGCACTGCGCCGTGGGCGACACCGTCGAGAGCAAGGACCTGCTGGTGAGGCTGCGGGCGTGACGCCCGGTCGACAACCGGTGCCTGCACCATAGCTTTCATCCGATGATGTTCCCCCTCAGCGCCTATCTGGAAGCCGCCTTGGAGCTGGCGAGCTACGAGAAGCTGGACGATGGCACGTACGCCGGGGAGATCCGGAGGCTCAAAGGCGTGGCCGCCTTCGGCAAGACGCTCAAGGACTGCGAACGGGAGCTGCGGTCCACGCTCGAGGACTGGCTGTTGGTCGGCCTTCGGCTCGGCCACAAACTGCCCAAACTCGCAGGCATCGACCTCAACGCTCGCCATGCCCGGATGGAGTCCCATCAAACGACGTGAGTTCGTCCGTCGCCTAAGGGCCCTGGGTTTCAAAGGCCCGTACCGCGGGACCCGGCACGACTTCCTGGTGTCCGGCCAGCACCGGCAGACCATCCCCTCCAATGCGGAGTATTCCGTGCCGCAGCTGCGGATGCTGCTACGTCAGGCGGGCGAGATCCTCGGACAGACCATCGGGCCGGACGAATGGGAAGCGCTTTGACCGGGCGCTTTCCGAAACCTCAGACCATCGGCAACAACCACGCGCCGAGCAGCACCAGGACGAAGCCCGCGCAGCCCATCAGGCTCATCATCACCGAGGCGCTCCGCAGCGTCTCCGTCTCGGTCATGCCGCTCATCCGGCTGATGATCCAGAAGCCGCTGTCGTTGAGCCACGGGACCGGCTTCGAGCCGCAGCCGACGGCCAACGCGAGATAGACCGGGTGGTACGGCAACGCCGCGGCCGCGGCGAGCGGGGCGACGACACCGGCCGCCGTGATCATCGCCACCGTCGCCGATCCTTGCGCGATCCGGACCAGCGCCGTCACCGCGAACGCCGCGATCAACAAGGCGAAGTGACCCGAGCCCGAGAACGCCGCGAGCCGCGACGCGACATCCGTCTGCCGCAACGCCGCGCCGAACGCGCCGCCCGCCGCCGTGATGAGCAGGATCATGCCGCCGCTCGCGACCGCCGGTGCCAGCGCGTCCTTGAGCACCTTCCACCGCCACGCGCTCTGCCGCACGAGCAGCAACACCGCGACCACGGTCCCGAGCAGCAACGACATCTGCGTCTGCCCGAGGAAGTGGACGGTCTCCGCCCATCCGCTGGCCGAGGTCGCCGGCGCGAAGGCCTTCAACGATTCGCTCGCGGCGATCAGCACGACAGGGAGCGCGATCGGCAGGACCGATAACCCGAGCGCCGGCAGTTGCCCTGACGGAGGTACGGCCTGTTCCGGAGCGTCGCCCGCGTCCGATCCGCCGATCGGGCGCAACGGCAGCGGCCAACGGCGGTTCGCCCACCGAGCGTAGGCAAGGCCGGCGATCAACGGGAGCCCGCCCACGACGAGACCGCCGGCCATCATGGTGCCGATGGGGACGCCGAACGCTCCCGCGGCGAAGAGCGGTCCCGGCGTCGGCGGCACGAGCGAATGCGCCATCGTCGCGCCGGCCACGATGCTCAAGGTGTAGAGCAGGAAATCGCGGCCCGTCCGCGCCGCGAGCCCGCGGCCCAGCGGCATCAGCAGGTAGAACACGGTGTCGAAGAAGACCGGGATGCCGAGCACGAAGCCGCTCAACGCGAACCCCAGCGACGCACGCGGCTCGCCCAGCTTCGCCTGGATCCAGCGCACGATGCGGTCCGCCGCGCCGCTCTCGGTCAGGCACCGGCCGATGACCGATGCCAGCACGATGAGCAGGCCGATCCCGCGGCAGGTCTCGCCGAAGCCGTCCGCCACCACGTCCAGCGGATGCTTCGCGCTCTGGACGACCGCGGCATCCCACGACGACGACGACGTGAGCCACAAGCCGTCCATCGAGGCCACCGGCGCGCTGAGGTCGGTCACGTGCCAGTTCTTTCCGCCCGGCTCCTGCCCGCGAAGCAACAGCGCGGTCGCGAGCGAGGCGGCGCCGTCCGCCCGCTTCGCGAAGAACCGGACGCGTCCCTCGGCAGGCAGTTTTCCCTTCGGGTCGAACGCGATGGTGCCCGCCGCCGGATCCCACGAGGCCACGCGGACGGCGCCCGGCCGCAACGCCTGCCAGTGCCGGGTCCCGGCCGGAGTCAGCAGGCAGACGACCAGCGCGCCGGCGACGAGCGCCAAGAACGCGTGCAGCCGGAAGACCATCAGACACGTCACCATCACGACGGTGCCGACGAGCACGATGAGCAGGGGGTCCACGCGGCGATGACACCGCGGCGGACGGCGAAGCACAAAGCACAAAGCGAGGACCCGCCTTCGTCGCGCCCCGCGACGCGACGATGAACGGCCGAGCTTTGAGCTTTGAACTTTCTTCGCCGCACCTAGCGTCCGGGTCGCCACTCCATGTCATCCGCCGCGCGCAAACGTCCCGAGGAGCTCCGCAGCCACCGCTGGTTCGGTCCCGACGACCTCCGGTCCTTCGGCCACCGATCGCGGACGAAGGGCATGGGCTTCGACACCGAGGATTTCGCCGGCAAGCCGGTCATCGCGCTGCTGAACACGTGGAGCGACCTCAACACCTGCCACTCGCATCTGCGCGAGCGCGCCGAGCAGGTGAAGCGCGGCGTCTGGCAGGCGGGCGGTTTCCCGGTCGAGCTGCCCGTGATGTCGCTGAGCGAGCAGTTCATGAAGCCGACCTCGATGCTCTACCGGAACCTCACCGCGATGGAGGTCGAGGAGACGTTGCGCTGCCATCCCATCGACGGCGCGGTGCTGATGGGCGGCTGCGACAAGACCGTCCCGGCCCTGCTCATGGGCGCGCTGACGATGGACCTGCCCTGCGTCTTCCTGCCCGCGGGCCCGATGCTCAAGGGGCGCTGGCGCAACGAGACGCTCGGCAGCGGCAGCGACGCGTGGAAGTTCTGGGCCGAACGCTGCGCCGGGAAGATCGGCTGCGACGCATGGCGGGAGATCGAGGACGGCATCGCCCGCTCGCCCGGCGTGTGCATGACGATGGGCACCGCGGCCACGATGGCCTGCGTGGTCGAGGCGCTGGGCTTCATCTTCCCCGGGGCCGCGTCCATCCCGGCGGTCCAATCGGCCCACTCCCGTCTCGCGGTCGCCTGCGGCCGGCGCGCTGTCGAGATGGTCTGGCAGGACGTGCGCCCGTCGCGGATCGCGACCCGCGCCGCCTTCGAGAACGCGGTCACGACGCTGATGGCGATCGGCGGCTCGACCAACGCCATCATCCATCTCATCGCGCTGGCCGGTCGCGCCGGCACGAAGCTCACGCTCGACGATTTCGACCGCGTCTCGCGACGCACGCCGTTGCTGGCGGACATGCGGCCGACCGGGAAGTTCCTCATGGAGGATTTCCACGATGCCGGCGGCGTGCCGGCGTTGCTCGGCCGCATCCGCGACCTGCTCGACCTGGGCTGCCTCAACGTGGTCGGCAAGACCTTGGGCGAAGCCATCGACGGCGCGGAGGTGCTCGACGACCAGGTGATCCGGCTGCGCGACCGCGCGCTGGCACCCGAAGGCGGCATGGCGGTCCTGCGCGGCAACCTCGCGCCGGACGGCTGCGTGATCAAGCATCTGGCGGCCGAACCGCGGCTGCGCCAGCACACCGGCCCCGCGCTGGTCTTCCGCGATTATCCCGACCTCAAGGCCCGCATCGACCGCGACGACCTGGCGGTCACGGCCGATTCGGTGATCGTCCTGCAGAACGCCGGCCCGGTCGGCGCGCCGGGCATGCCCGAGTGGGGCATGTTGCCGATCCCGAAGAAGCTGCTGCAGGCCGGTGTGCGCGACATGGTCCGGCTCTCCGATGCACGGATGAGCGGCACGAGCTACGGCGCCTGCGTGCTCCACATCGCTCCGGAATCGGCCGCCGGCGGACCGCTCGCGTTGGTCCAGGACGGCGATTTGATCGAGCTCGATGTCGCGGGACGCCGCCTGCACTGGCACGTCTCCGACGATGAGATCGCGCGTCGCCGCGCCGCATGGCAGCCGCCCGCACCGCGCTTCGCCCGGGGCTACGGCAAGCTCTTCAGCGAAGAGGTCACGCAGGCCGACGAAGGCTGCGACTTCCGCTTCCTACACCACGGTCCGCCGACGCCGGAGCCCGATATCTTTTGAACCTTATGGACACCCGCCCCGTCACCACCGCTCGTCTCGCAGCTTCCGTCGTCGCCGTGCCGCCGCTCGCCCGCGATGCCGAAGGGCGCATCTCCGGCGCCGAGAACGCCAGGATCATCCGCCACATCGAAGCCGGCGGGGTCGACACGCTGCTCTACGGCGGCAACGCGATCCTCTACCACATCCGTCCCAGCGAATACGCCAGCCTGCTGACAATGCTCGCCGGAACCGCCGCGAAGGACACCTTGGTCGTGCCTTCGGCCGGACCGTCCTACGGCGTGATGATGGACCAGGCCGAGGTGCTGCGGGACTTCGCGTTCCCGACGGTGATGGTGCTGCCGCACCAAGGCCTGAACACCTTCGCCGGCGTCGAGACCGGGCTGCGGCGCTTCGCGGAGAAGCTCGGCAAGCCGATCGTGGTCTACGTGAAGCAGGAAGGCTACGTGACGCCGAAGGAGGTCGCGCGGCTGGTCGCCGACGGCGTGGTCTCGTGGATCAAGTACGCCATCGTCCGCCCCGATCCGGCGGAGGACCCCTTCCTCAAGGAACTGGTCGGCCTCGTGCCGCCGTCGCTCATCGTGAGCGGCATCGGCGAACAACCGGCCATCGCCCATGTGGGCGGCTTCGGGCTGACGGGCTTCACCAGCGGTTGCGTGTGCGTCGCGCCGGCGTTGTCGCAGAAGATGCTGCTGGCCATCCGCGCCGATGACTGGGCTGAGGCGGAGCGGATCCGTGGGATCTTCAAACCCCTTGAAGACCTGCGGAACGCGATCAACCCCGTCCGCGTGCTGCACGAGGCCGTCCGGCTTGCCGGCATCGCCGACACCGGCACGATCCTTCCGCTGCTGAGTCCGCTCGATGAAGCCCAGCGCGCGACCGTCGCATCGGTGGCGAAGACATTGCTCTCGCAACCGGGCGCGGCGGTCTGACGAAGCGACGGCGTGGACCCGGGCAGCGCCTCACGCGGTCACGCGCAGCAGCGAACCGCCGCGCGCGAGGTGGCGCCGCTGCAGCTCATCGATCGCGTCGACGACCAGCGGCTGCGACATCTCGTGGACCTCGAAGCCGTGGCCGATCGCGCGGAGGAGCGTGATGGTGAGCTCGCCGCCGAGATGCTCGCGGAACTCTTCCAGCCCGGCGACGACCAGCAGCTGGCCGGTCTCGTCCTCGTGCAGGAGCTCGCCGGCGAAGAGGTCGAAGCCGAGCCGCTCCAGCAGCACCAGCACGCGCTCCGCGTCGGCCGCGCCGAGGAACCCGCGGGAGCGGGCGTAGACGACATCGAGCGCGACCCCGACGGCCACCGCCTCGCCGTGGCGCAACCGGTATTCCGAGAGCTGCTCCAGCTTGTGCGCGGCCCAATGGCCGAAATCGAGCGGACGCGCGCTGCCCATCTCGAACGGATCGCCGTTGCCCGCGATATGGTCGAGGTGCAGCTCGGCGCTGCGGAAGATGAGGCGCTGCATCGCCGCGGGCTCGAACGCGGCGAGCGCGGCGGCGTCCTGCTCCAGCCGGGCGAAGAACGCGGCATCGCGGATGCAGGCGACCTTCACGGCCTCGACGTAGCCGGCGCGCTTGTCGCGCGGCGGGAGCGTCTCCAGCAGCTTGAAGTCGTTGATCACCGCGAACGGCGGCGTGAAGGTGCCGACGAAGTTCTTCTTCCCGAAAGCATTGATGCCGTTCTTCACGCCCACGCCCGAATCGTCCTGCGCCAAGGTCGTGGTGGGGAGCCGGACCAGCCGGACGCCCCGGTGCGCCGTGGCGGCGGCGAGGCCCACCATGTCGAGCAGCGCGCCGCCGCCGATGGCGAGCACGTAGCCGTGCCGGTCGATGTGGAAGCGCTCGATGAGCGCGTGGATCTCGGAGACGCGGAAGTAGGCGTTCTTCACCGGCTCGCCGCCGACGATGAGCACCGGCGGACAGACGAGCTGGGTGGCGTCGGCACGGGCCGCGAACCACGCCTCGATCCGCGCGACCAGCCCGGGCGTCGCCTGCGCGAGCGCCTCGTCGACGACGACCAATGCCTTGGCGCGGCGTCCGAACGGAACCGGCCGCCCGTCGGCGAGCACGTCGGCGAGCAGCACGTTGTCCGGCGAGAACACATCGTGCGTGAAATGCACTTGGTGCCGCCAACGGGCTTCGATGGTGCGTTCCAGGGTGGGCATCGGTTCGATCGTGGGGGTCGGACGCGGCCCGGCCGGGATTATTTGATCCGGTTCCGGGAGTCGCATCGGAAGGCAGGGCCGCTAAAGATGAAGACGCCCGGCCGGGGCCGGGCGTCTCGGGAGATGCGGAGCCGCAGGATCAATCCAGCCGCTTGATGCGGATGTTGCGGAAGCCGACCGCGCCGTGGTCGCCCTGGAGCAGGATGGGACCCGGCTTGTCGTTGTCGTCGTCAAGGTGGCCGCCGGTTCCGTGGGCGACCTGCACGTTGTCGTGGACCTTCACGCCGTTGAGGATGTAGGTGACCTTGTCGCCCACCATGCGCGCCTCGCCATCCTGCCATTGGCCGGCCTTGCGGGCTGCCGGGACGACGCAGGCCGCGACGTTGTACAGGTCGCCGTTGAGGCCCTTGGCATGGCCGTCCTTGTTGGCGTTGTCGAAGATCTGCAGCTCGTAGCGGCCGCGGAGATAGAAGCCGGAGTTGGACCCGGGCGGCACCTGGTACTCGAAGCGCACGACGAAGTCCTTGTACTTCTCCTCGGTGTGGATGTCGGTGCCGTGCTCGCCCTTGCCGAGCGTGTTCACGAGCATGCCGTTCTGGACGCTCCACGACTTCGGTCCTTCAGCGCGGCGGTACTTCCAACCGGTCATCGTCTTGCCGTCGAAGAGCAGCTTGAAGCCGTCCTTCTTCTCCGCGTCGGAGATCTTGTTCGCGGTGTCGGTCGGCTTGCCCTCGCCCTTCTCGAGGCCGAGCGCCCACTGGATGCCGCCCAGGATGTGCTGCTGGTAGAGCGCGCTGGTCCAGACGTCCTCGCGATGGCCGAGCGAGGTGTAGAAGACCTTGCCGCCGCGGCCGACATCCTTTGACCATGCGATCGGGAAATCACCCGGCGCGAGCGTCTGCGGATGTTTGTCGAGCGTGAGCAGCCCGTGGACGCGTCCGCGGTGCCAGCTCGCGTCGGTGAACTCGTAGATCTCGTCGAAGATGGTGTAGACGGGGCCGAGGTGTTTCGTGGCCGGATGGGTCGGGTCCTGGTTGTAGGCGTCCACCTGCACCTGGGCGCCGTGGGTCTTGAACTCGGCGCCGAGCAGGTCGATGAACGGCTGATAGCGGGCGGCGCCGTCGAAGGTGTCGCTGCACGAATGCATGCCGATCAGGGCGTGGCCGTTCTCCACCCACTTGATGAAGCCGTCCTTGTCGGGGATCGCGAGGTTGCCGGTCGTGTTGGCGAAGATGACGGCGTCCACCTGCGCCAGCTTGGCGAGGGTCATCTTCTCCATCACGTCGGAGTCGTCCTGGCCCTTCATGGCATCGCCGCCGCCCCGCACGTAGTCCACGACCGTGAACGCGCCGCTGGTCTCGCCGAGGGTGGCGATGACGTTCTCGGCGGTGGCGATGGAGCTGTGGCGG
>JBBRQL010000157.1:0-9802 GCA_038226425.1 Verrucomicrobiota bacterium | reverse complement strand
CACTTCATGGAGGAGCTCGCCGGCAAGGAGAGCATCGGCAAGCTCTCCGCCTTGGAATGCGCCCTCGCGATCATGGCGGCGATGACCCACGACCTCGGGATGGTGCTCGACGCGGAGGAACAGAAGGCCGTCAACGATTCCGCCGACGTGCCCACCACGCCGGAAGGCAAGGCGTGGCAGACCTACCGCGACGGTAATCGCCTCTGGCACGCCTACCAGAAACTCACGCCCGCGGAACGCGCCACCGACCGGGCCCGCCAGATGTTCGGCCAGCTCAAGGCCGACTACATCCGCGACTCCCACGCCAAGGAGCTGGGTCAGCGCGGCTACCACCGCATCCTCCGTTGGCTGGATGTTCTGGCGAAGGGGAAGGGTGACCACTTCTATCGCCACGACCGCTTCTCCTTCCGCGAGGGCCTTGCCCATCTCGGCATGAGCCACGGTCAGGACATCGGCTGGCTGGCGGCGCGGCTGGCGGCGACCGACAGCCCCTATGCCGAGATCAAGGAAGACCCCAGCCGAGCATTCGCGTGCGGGCCGGATGAGGTGAACTGGCCCTGGCTCTCCTGGCTGCTCCGGCTGGCCGACGTCATGGATTTCGACGCCAGCCGCACGCCGCCCGTGCTGTTCGAGTCCATCGGCATCGCCGACGCCCTGAGCCAGACCGAGTGGAAGAAGCACCTCAGCATCCCGCAGCGGCCGAAGTTCAAACAGGACCACGACAAGCAAACGCTGCTTTACCTGTGCCCGCTTTGTCCTGACCCGTTCACGGAAAAGGCCATCCACGACATCCTCGGCTGGATCAATGACGAGATCGCCAAGGTGCGCCACGCACGCGACACCAATGCCAAACACTTGCCCGACAAAAAGAAGCTGACCATCGAGCTGCCCTCGGAGGCGAAGGTGAAGATCAGCGAACGGGCGGGGAACTACCACTACCTCGACCTACATTTCCGGCTGGACCGCGACGCGGTGATGGAACTGCTCATGGGCGAGGCGCTCTATGGCGAGCCGGACCTGGCCTTGCGGGAACTGGTCCAGAACTCCCTCGACGCCCTGCACCTCCGCGATCTGCGCGTGAAGCTGCGACGGAAACTGAAGGAGGAAAGAGCTGGCGAGGAGCTGCCCGTTCCAGTGGCTCTGTTGGATGATGAAAAACTGGAAGTGCGTGTCCGCTGGCACACCCAGAAAGACAAGACCCAGCGTCCGTGGATCGAGGTAGAGGACAATGGCGTGGGCATGACCAAGGACGTCATCGAGCGGTTCCTCACCCAGATCGGCAAGAGCTACTACAAGTCGCCCGATTTCCTCCGCGAGCGCGAGCTGATGAAGCGCCACGGCCTGCTCTGCACCACCATCTCCCAGTTCGGCATCGGCTTCCTCTCCGCCTTCATGCTGGCGGATGAGGTCGAGATCGAGACCCGCGCCGCTGCCAAGGACGGCGGGCCGGAAGCCGGCTGGCGCGTGAAGATCCACGGTGCCCACGGCCTGATCGCCCTCTACCCGCTGGAGAGGAACGCCTTCATCGCCACCGGCACCCGCGTGCGGCTGACCCTGAAGGACGGCCTGGAACTGGAACCCTTCCAGCACGAGCAATTTCTCAAACGGCTCCGCCACCTGTTCCACGAACAAGGCAAACACAGTGGTGACAAGGGAATTGAACCCCCGGCAGAAAACCTCGTGGAGCCGGCCTGGAGCGTGGCCCGCTGCGTCGTCTGGCCGTTCTTCCCGGTGCGGTTGTGCCCGGACAGTGTCGAAGCCGCGTGCTTGGACGAAGGGTTCCACCACCGGGAACTGCTGCCGCTCAATGTCGCAGCCATCCGGGCCAAGGCGGCGGAATGGACCTTCCTGCCGGCAAGCGTGGGCGAACCCCGCTGGCAGACGTGGGACTGGGTGGATGATGGGCCGGACGGCACTGGCAGCCGCATCCGCCTCACCCTGCCGTGGCACACGGAGGGAGCGGTCGGCGAGCAGGCGGCCAACGATGTGGCGGGACTCATGCGGCGCAGCGAACTGCTCTCCTTGACCGAGCCCCAGCTTCCGGTGCCGGGCCGCACCCTGGTGCTGGTCAACGGCGTGCTGGTGCCGGGGTGGAAGGAACCGCTGGCGCGATGGCTGGAGCAGGTGGACGGCGTGGGTGCCTTTTTGTGGCTCGACCTGCGCGGCCCGGCCACACCGCGGCTGAAGGCGGACCGGCGGGCGCCCACGCGCCGCCAAGAGGTGGAAAGCCTGGCCCGGGCGCTCCAGAGAAGATTTCACCAAGTCTGTGCCCGGCGGTCGGTGGCCGCGGAGGGTTGGTTGCGGCTGGCGGTCACGGGCCTTGCGCCTTTGAGAAACATCACCGCCCCTCAGGCTTGGTCCTTGGGACCGCGCCTGCCCCGGCTGGCAAACGAGGTATTACGGGGGGGGGGGGGGGCATACGCCTTGATTCAAGAGTTTGCCCGCGACCGCGACCGCGCCCGCGACCGCGACCGCGCCCTCACCCGCGACCGCGACCTCGCCCTCGACCGCGACCGCGCCCGCGACCGCGCCCGCGACCTCGCCCGCGACCTCGCCCGCGACCGTAATCCAATCCTCAAAATCTGGTTTCAATGGCTACAAGCGCAGTTTTTGCCCGAAGGCTTGCAGCCCAGTTTGGAACAAGCCTTTGCCCCTTGGTGTGTGCCGGGACTCAGCGGACCCGCTGGCCATTTGGTGTTGGGCGGTCCTCTCGTGCTGCGTCAACCGACGAAGGCTCCGTCACCGGTCTGGGCCGGGGAACTGGATCTGCTGGTCCCGCTGACCGGCAACCCGCTCGGTCGTCTGGCCAGCCAGTGTCCGCGGTGGGCCACAGAGCGCTGGCTGCGTCCGCTCTTCACGCTGCCCTTCATGCTAGGTGAGGTGCCCGAGCCGTGGCGGGAAAGTACGGAGGACATCGTCCGGTTCCTCGGCGTGGACAGCCTGCTGGCCTATGTCCCGGACTCCGGACACTGGGAGCGGGCATTCACCAAGATCCCGCCCGAGGACTTCGGCGACGGTCCCGTGCCCGAATTCGTGCCTCAGAAAGTATGGCGCGACTCCGGCGTCACCGCCCTGTGGGACATCAAGACCGGTCGTGTCCTTTGGGCCGAGAAATTCCGCACCCGCGAAGAGATGCGCCGCCTCGGAAAATCGCTCGATGAATGGGCCAAGCAAGCCCAGTAGGCCAGGCCAGCCCGACGCAAGAACCAGGAGGCCGAACCCTTCGCCCGGCGCGCCTACGAGTTGGGCCAACGTGTCCTACCGCCGGATCATCGCTGGATTAAGGAATTCAAAGCCCTGTGGGAACGGTTGCAGGCGGTGAAGTGAGAGCGGGTACTGGGGCGCTCCGCTGCTTTTGGATTGGCCGCGAAAGAACGCAAAGAACTCAAAGGGACCGGGCAATGCCGACTTTTCCTTTTGTGCACTGTGCGTTCTTTCGCGGCCATCTCCGTCCGCAAGCGGCGGCGAGCCGCGCGACCCCGACACCTTGCGCCCCCTGTCCTGAACCATGCAGCTGGATCCGGGTGGAACGGCCAACCTGGCCGTTCTCGGCGGCAACTTGCCGCCGAGCTTCGGCACCAAACCGCATCCACCGGAGACAGCGTTCCTGGCGCACCCAACGCGGCGGGCTGGTAGCCCGCCCCAACGGGCCGGTGGCCCGTTCCCGCCAGCCATTGACCGCACGGTTTCGGCTGAGAGCCTGTCTGAAAAGGTCGGCTGCCTGAGCAACCCGGAGGGTTGCCAGCGATGAGCCGGGGGTCGAGGAGCGCGAAGCGCGACGACACCCCCGGACACCGGTCCCCCATCCGAAGCATCCCGGAGGGATGCCAGCCACATGCCCAAGCGGCGGCCCTTTCAGGGTGCGATCCATCGGGGCACGTTTCTGGGGGACTCCCACCGCTCACCCCCGGCTGATGGCTGTCAACCCTCCGGGTTGAGATCGAGTTCCGCACCGCTCGCAACTCCTCCTTCCCGGACCCGGACCCGCATCGGCTCGTTCAGCGACGCTGCTTTCTCAGCCAGGTTTTCACCGCTTCCCGAGCGCGTCCGCGGCGGCTTGCTGGAAGGCGCGGCGGACCTCGCTGGCGTCGCTGTTCGGGAAGTTCGAGCGCTGCACCATCAGCACGTAGGCGACGCCTTTCACGGGGTCGATCCACGCCTGCGTGCCCCACGCGCCGCCGTGGCCGAAGCTGCCGGGCGAGAGCATCGCCGCGACGCCTGCGTGCGGCGTCCTCAGCACGCAGGTGCCCAGGCCCCAGCCGTAGTCCAGCCCGTGCTGGCCGAAGGTGTCGTTCTGGAAGAAGCCCACCGGCATGGCGTCCGGCGTCAGCGGCGCGGAGAGCAGCTTCATCGCGGCGGCGCTGAGGTAGCGGTGTCCGTCGAGCGAGCCGCCGTTCAGCAGCATCTGGCAGAAGCGCGCGTAGTCGGTCGCGGTCGAGTAGAGCCCGCCGTTGCCCTGCGGCGGTCGGTCGCGCGGGCCGAACTCGGGACGCGGCGGCACGGCGTCCAGGCGCGCGCCGTCCTTGTCCTTCGCGTAGGCGGTGGCCATGAGCAGACGGTGCGGATGGTCGGGGTAGAAGGTGGTGTCCTTCATGCCCAGCGGGCCGAAAAGGCGTTGCTTGAGGAAGACGTCGAAGCTCATGCCGCCCACGACCTCGACGATGCGCGCCGCGGCGTTGATGCCGCTCTGCGTGTAGCGCCACTTCTCGCCGGGCTCGTACTGCATCGGAGCGGCGAGCCAGAACGGGACGAGTTCCGCCAGCGTCCGGGCCTTCTGCGCGCCCGGTCCCGCGGCCTCGCCGAGGCCGGAGGTGTGGGTGAGGAGCTGCGCGATGGTAAGGTCGGCGGGGCGGCCGGAGGGCGTCTTCAGGTCGGCGAACTTAGGCAGATGCTTGGCGACCGGATCGGCGACGTTGAGCTTGCCCTCGTCCTGGAGCATCAGGATCGCGGCGGCGGTCACCGGCTTGGTCATCGAGGCGATCCAGAACATCGTCCCGGGCGCCATCGGCCGGCCCGTGCCGATGTCCGCAAGGCCGGTGCTTTCGAGGTGGAGCACCTTGTCCTTCGTGACGACGACGGTGACCGCTCCGGCGATCTCGTGGTTCGCGATCATCGCCTCCATCGCCGCGCCGACGCCGGAGAGCTTCGGTGTGGCGGAAAAAGCGGACAGGGCCGCGGAGAACGCCAAGCCGGCGAGCAGAAGACGGGGATGCATGGCCAAAGGGTCGACCGCAGCCCGAGCGGACGTCAATGCCCAGGATGGATCCGGGAGCGATCAGAAGTGGTGGACAGCAGCCGGTGCAGAGTCGCACTTCGTCCGGAGAAAACACTGCCCGGAGATTGGATCTGGAAAACAGGAAAGCAGGAAAACTGAACCTTTGCCGATTCGGTTCCTGTTTTCCTGCTTTCCAGATTTATCTCTTTTCACATACCAGCCGCCCTCCGCTACATCGCGGACCTGCGATCTGCAGACGCCGCAACTTGCGGGTCGTCCGCGCTTCTTGGCACGCACTGCCGAGTCCAGATCAGCGGCACAGCGGATCGGAGGCCCGCCTCGGGCCGCACCCGCGCTTGACCCGCCGCGCGACGGCGGCCCAACGTCCCACCGTACTCCACGCCATGCGCATCCTCCTCGCCGCCTCGCTGCTCGCATCCATCGCAACCGCCGTCCTCGCCCAAGACTTCGAGGCGCGGCCGGACGAGGTGGCGTTCGCCAAGTTCCATCCGAAGAAAGCGCCCGCGCCGTCCGGGCTGCTGCTCAAGAAGGGCGACCGTCTGGCGATCATCGGCGACTCGATCACCGAGCAGAAGATGTACTCGCGGATCATCGAGACGTACCTCACCGCCTGCGCGCCCCAGCTCGGCGTGACGGTCCGGCAATACGGCTGGGGCGGCGAGACGGCCGAGGGCTTCAAGGGCCGCATGGCGGCCGACGCGCTCCGCTTCAAGCCGACCATCGCGACGACGTGCTACGGCATGAACGACCACCGCTACACGGCGTACGACCCGAAGAACGGCGCGTGGTACCGCGACAACCAGCTCGCCATCGTCCGCGCCTTCAAAGCGGCCGGCGCGCGCTTCGTGCTCGGGTCGCCCGGATGCGTCGGGCCGAAGGTGCCGTGGAGCAAGGCCGGTTCGGAGGAGATGAACCTCAACCTTTGCGAGCTCCGGGACATCGACCTCGAGATCGCGCGGCAGGAGAACGTCGTCTTCGCTGATGTCTTCTGGCCGATGCTCACGCTGGGCTGGAAGGCCACCAACCAGTTCGGCGCCGACTACGCCATCGCCGGCAAGGACGCCGTGCATCCGGGCTGGGCCGGCCACGTGGTCATGGCCACCGCTTTCCTCCGGTCGCTCGGGCTCGACGGCGATCTCGGCACGTTCACCGTCGACCTCGCCGCGGGCAAGGCGTCGGCGACCGCCGGCCACGAGGTCGTCTCCTTCAAGGGCGGCGAGCTGTCGCTGAAGAGCGCGCGCTATCCCTTCTGCGCGGCGCCCGGCGAGCTCAAGGACGACAACTCCGTCCGCTCCGGCATGGCGCTGACGGGTTTCAACGACCGCTTCAACCGTCTGCGCCTCGTCGTGAAGAACCCGACGGCGAAAGGCTGCTCGGTGACCTGGGCCGGCGAAGCGAAGACTTTCTCGGCGGACCAGCTCGCGGCCGGGATCAACCTGCCGGCCGAGTTCGCGAAGACGCCGTTCGACGCCGCGTTCAAGGCGGTCGATGAAGCGGTGGCGAAGAAGCAGAACTACGAGACCAAGCAGATCAAGACCCTCTTCCACGGCGAAGAGGGCAAGATCGACATGAAGGCCACCGTCGCCCTCACCGAGAAGGCCCGCACCCCGCTCGCGGCCGCCATCCTCAAGGCGCGCGTGCCGGTGGCGCACACGCTGACGATCACCGCGGTGCAGTGAGGCAGGTGGCGGGCGGGAACCTGCGTACTCACGGCGAAGGATCAATTCTCACGTCCGCCGGTCTTCCCGACGACCGGGTCGGACCCGATTCGGTGACGACACCGGAAAAGTGGTCCCCGAGCCACACGTCGGCTTTGCCACCGTCGGCCTTCTTGAACCACCGGCCCAAGGTGTCGTCCAAGCTCCCAGGACGGGCCTTGCCCCGGCATTCGAGGCCGACCTCGAGCGACCCGTTGGTCACGATCGCGGGCAG
The DNA here is from genome assembly GCA_038226425.1 of Verrucomicrobiota bacterium. Classification (GTDB taxonomy): domain Bacteria; phylum Verrucomicrobiota; class Verrucomicrobiia; order Limisphaerales; family UBA9464; genus CAIVQB01. Next base: position 2,634 of record JBBRQL010000157.1, on the reverse strand, counting down.
GAAGAAGATGTAGGTGCCGCTCGGAGCCAGGATGCCGGCACAGTTGGCGATGGTCGCCACGGGGATGGACGATGTACCGCTCGCGCCACGGTATCGGACCACTTTCGGCGCGAAGATGAGGGTTGCCGGACCAGCGTTGCTGAAACGGAATGCCGTCATCATCCCGAACGGCGGCATGTTCGAGAGCCCGACGAAGGACAAGATCGCCGGAGGCGGCAAAGGCCGCAGCGCTTTCCGCTTCGGCACGAGGAGGACCACAACGAGGACCACCAAGCACACGGCGGCCGCGATCGCCGCGATCCGGACGCCTTTCTCACTTCGATACGAGGCCATCGTTCATCCTTGCTTGGAGCCGCTGCCGAAGGGTCGTGATCTCGGCAGGCGTCAGCGGTCGAGAGCCTGACCGATGCGCAGCAGGTTGCCGTCCGGATCGACGACGGCGAATTCCCTCATGCCCCACGGCTTGTCCTCGGGGGCATCCATCCGCGGGATCCCCTTCCTCGGGAGCTGCGCCGCGGCGAACACTTGGTGGAGGCCATCCACGTCCGCGACCCGGAGGTAGCAACCGGCCGACGATTCCTCGGGCAACAGCGTGTTGTGGGTGAAGAAGTGGATCTCCACCGTGCCGCGGGTCAGGATGGCGTACTGGTAGGGGGCGCCCCAGATCTTGCCGTCGAAGCCCAGCTTCCGGTAGAACTCCAGCGTGGCTTCGACCGATCGGCTGGGCAGCGTCGGGATCGCGATGTCGCTCGGTTGCATGACAAAGTTGATGTGTGACGCGGCGCGGTCGCGCAAGCCCGATGTCCGGTCGAGGCCCGGGCGGGCATACTTGGACACCGTTGCCGCCGTTGCCGCGAAGGTGCTGCCGTGCGTCTCGCCGGCGGAAGGTGCGCACCGGGATACGCGGGGAACTTTCCCGGATCCCGGCTTCGGCGGGCCCTGCCAGCAAGAGCTGGCAGCACGCTCGCCCAAGCCGAGCGCCACCACGTTGAAACGATGCATCGGCCCGGGCGGCAGGCCCGGGACCCGGCCGGTCATGGAGATCTCGGCCGACGATTTGACGTTTCCATGACAAATCGCCTGCCGCCGCCCGGCAAGCTGCGCTACGAACTTGTCCGCACCACCGATGCCTTGGCTCGCTCCAGTACTGTTCCTCGTCGTCTTCCTGGTCGCAGGCCTTTGCGTCTTGATGGCGATCCGGAGCACCCCTCGACATCATCGGCTCCGGCTCCAGCTCGTCGCTGGGTGCTTCGTCGCCATGCTGTTCCTATGGACGATGATTCTCATCAGCAAGTTCGGAGCGCCGGCGGCGACGGGCATCTGGGCCAACGCTCTTGGCTTGGGCATGGTGCTTGCAGGGGTGGTCGGAGCGCTGCGAAAACTCAGGAGATCAGCCAAGGCGGAGACGGTGAAACATGGTTTTTCGCTTCCACACCCGGCGATTCCTCCATCGCTACGATGGCAACTGGCGTTGGTCCTCTTGCCGGTCGTCGCTTTGGCGGCCGTCGGGATCGTCGCTCTCTCGCGGGACCGTGTCGCCGTGGAAGCCGATGCCCGGCTCCGCGCCGGAGATGTCGCCGGCGAGTTGGCGACGCGCCTGGACCGAAGGGCTCCGGTCGAACTGAACGGGATCGAGCAGTTCGGTGAACGATATGGCGACATCTGGGCCGAAGCCCTGGCTGACCCGGCCGATCCACCGCACGAGTTCACAGCCGCCGAGCGCACGTTGATGCGATCCATGCCTGGGATGCAGGAGTGGTGGATGTTGCGCTATGCCAGCCCGCCCGCGGAACTGCTTCCAGCAGCGACAAGCGTGGGGCTCCAACCGGGTCCGTCCCCGGTGCTCCTGCCGATCAAGATCCATTTCGACCCGGCAGGCTTGCTCGATTCGCCGAAGGATTTCCCGGAGGCACCCATCCCGCCGAGTTGGCCTCGCGGGCTTTCACCGGAACTTTCGAGGGCTTGGGATTCGGTGCGCTCCTCTGAAGGCGAGCCGGTGGAGTCCGCGGTGCGGCGCGATGCGGTGGACCACTTCAGCTCGATCGCGGACACGCCAGCGCTCAAGGCATTGGCGCGGTTCCATAAGCTGAAACTGGAGGCCCGGTCGGTGCCAGCAGCGACGGCCGCACGACAGTTCCTCGGTTTGGCGACCGACTCCGCGACGGAAGGGACCGAGACCGAGAGCGGTCTGCCTTTGTGCGTGGCTGCTTTCGCCGAAGCCCGGATCATCGACCCTCAAGCGCGGTTGGACGACGAGTGGTTCTCCGCCGCGCGCGCGCTGACGTTCATCCATCCGTCCAGCCTGACCCCGTGGGTGCTTCGCGAGGGAAGTTTGCTCGCCCAGCGCGGAAGATCCGCCGCCGCGGAGAGTCGCGTCAATGAGCTGCGGGGCCTTTGGATGATGGATGAGCGCCGTCGAGCTTTGGCGAGACTCTTGCAGGCACGGCTGCCGCTATCACGTGGCCCGCTAACAAATCTTTGGCTCGACCATGACGGGATCCGCTGGCTCGCAGCGACCCAACCGGTCGAGTCGGCGAAGGACGGGCGGCGATCCACGAGGACATACGTCAGGGTGGTGTCGGTCGAGGTGATGGGCCGCGTGTTCTACAACAGCGCCATCGCCGGCCCCACGAT
>JBBRQL010000156.1:0-9878 GCA_038226425.1 Verrucomicrobiota bacterium | reverse complement strand
GCGAAGGAGCCGAGATTCCTTTGGCACGACGACCTGGGCGTGCAGCGCGACCCGTGTTACTTGCTCCAGTTCACCCAATGGGCAGCCGAGCACGGTCTGCGGTATCTCGCCGACTCGGAACTCCACACGATGCTGCCGGAGAACCTGCCGTTGGATTCCGCCCGCGCGTTGCTGGCGATGAAGCTCGACCGCTTGGAGACGGAGCAGTTCCTCGACTACGTGACGAACCGCTCGTTCCGCTGCTCCCTGCTGGTCGGGCCCGAGGCGACGATGGCCGACCGGCTCGATGCCGCGGCGATCCGCGAGCTGTGCCTCGGGCGGGCCTTGCACGAGGCGCCGTCGCCGGCCCCGTCCGGCGGCGCCGAGGCGCATTTCCGGACGGCCGACGGAGCGGCGGTGACGCTGCGGGGCGTGCCGTTGGTGGCGTTCTTGCGGGTGCTGTCCGGCCGGGCGGACGGGTCCACGCCGTTCGGCGAACTGCTCACGTCGGCGGAGGCGAGAGCGAAGCGGACCTTCACCGACCCGGAGCAGACGCAGCTCGCCGAGGACCTGCTCACGCTCTACGGCCGCCGCCAGATCGAGCTGTCCGCCGTGCCGGCCGCGCCGCCGGCGGGTCTGGCGGAGCGGCCGCGGCTGTCGCCGCTGAACCGTGCGCTGGCCCGGCATCGGCGCATGGTGGTGAACGCCCGGCAGCAATCGCACCGGCTCGCGGGAACGGAACAGGCTTTCTGCGGGCTGCTGGACGGAAAACGCACGGTCGCGGAGCTCCGCGCCTCGCCCGAGGGCCGGGCGCTGGCCGGCGCGCTGGAACCGTTCCTGGCGAGCCTCGCGCGCAGCGGCAGCCTGGCCTAGCGGCCGAGGAATCTCACCACGGCCTCGGTGCGGTTATCCACCCGCAGCTTTTCGTAGATGCGCTGGAGATGGGTGCGGACCGTGGAGAGGCTGATGCCGCAGCGGTCGGCGATCTCCTTGTAGGAGCATCCTTGGGCGAGGGCCTCGACGATCTCCCGCTCGCGCGGCGTGAGGCGGGCCGGCTCGGGGCCGTCGGCCTTGGGCTTCGGGGCGAAGGATTCCACCACCTTCCGCGCGATCAGACTCGTCATCGGCGCGCCGCCGGCGTGGAGGTCTCGGATCGACCCGAGCAGCTCCTCGGGCACCGCCCGCTTGAGCAGGTAGCCCGTGGCTCCGGCCTGCAACGAGCGGAAGATCAGGTCCACGTCCTCGTACGTGGTGAGCATGAGGAACTGGACGGCAGGATGCTTCAGCTTGAGCTCGCGGACGCAGTCGATGCCCGATCTGCCGGGCAGGTTGATGTCCATGAGCACGACCTCCGGCGCGGCCTCGGCAAGCTTTGCCAGCGCCTGCTCCGCGCTGGCAAACGCCGCCACGCAGCGGATGCCCTCGGCCTGCTCCAAGCGCGACACGAAACTGGCGCGGAGCCGGGCGTCGTCCTCGACGATAGCGACCCGGATCGAAAGCAGCGGTGGATTGTCAGGCATCAGTTCGGGAGACTCTGTGTGATGGGGACGGCTTTGGGTATCGGATGAATGGTGGACGGCCCTGACGCGGGTTCACGCGGGCTCGCCGGTCATCGGGAGGCTGAACTCGACGCGGGTCCCGCCGGCCGCGGCCGGGCCGACCACGCAGGTCCCGCCGATGGATTCCAGGCGCTCCCGCATGTTCTGCAGCCCGTCTTGACCGGTCGTGGCGGGCAGCGGGCCGAAGCCGCGACCGTCGTCCTCGATGGCGATACGCAGGCAGCCGCTCTGCGTGCGGACCTGGAGCCGGACCTCGGTGGCGCCGGCATGTTTGAGCACGTTGTTGACCGCCTCCTTGAACGCGAGGAAGAGCTGGTGCCGCCGGTCCGCCGGCACCGGCTCGGCCGCGAGTCCGGCCGCGATGTCGTAGCGCACCTGCACGCCGCCGCGCCGCAAGGCCTCTTCGGCGTGGCGGCTGAGATAATCCACGAGGCCGGTCGTGGTGTCGTGGCGCGGGTTCACCGTCCAGACAAGCTCGTCCAGCTTGCCCACGATCTCGTGGGACAGCTCGGCGACCTGCGCCAGGCGCGTCCGCGCGGATCCGGCGGCGGTGTCCTCGCCGTCCACCGGGGAGCTGACCAGCGTCAGCTGCGTGAGCGCGGAGCCGACCTCGTCATGCATGTCGCGGGCGATCCGGGAGCGTTCCCGGTCGACGGCCTGCTGGCGTTCCAGCTGGGCCAGGCGACGGCGGACCTTGCGGAGCGACACCCAGCGGACGGCCCAGGACGAGAGCGCCAAGGCTCCGCCGCCGGTGACGCAGCGGAACCAGAGCGTCTGCCAGAAGAACGGCATGACGACGAACCCGAGCGCGGTCCCTTCCTCGTTCCACAGCCCGTCGTTGTTGCACGCGGTCACCTGGAACCGGTACGAGCCGGGCGACGGGACATCGAAGACGACGCGGCGTTCCGCGGAAGCCTCGGTCCAACCGTCGTCGCGGCCCTCGAAGCGATGGCGGAACCGAACCTTGCCGGGGCCGTGAGGCTGAGCGCGGTGAACTGGACCTCGATCCGCCGGGTGCCGGGCGCGACGTTGATCTGCGCCGCCGGGTCCTTGGGGCGCTGGAGCAGCTGGCCGTCGGCGCTGAACTGCTCGATCACCACCGGTGGCGGAGCGGTGTTCACGGGCATCGTGGCCGGATCGGTGCTGGCCAGACCGCGCATCGTGGCGAACCACATCCGGCCGTCCGGGGTCCGGGCGATCTTCGGTTGGGACGAGTCGGTGCATTGCAGAGTGGCCAGTCCGTCCTCGGTGTCGAACCGGTGGGAGGTGACCCGGGTCGCACGTCCATCGAAGAAGTCCTCCAGGTCAAGCCGGCCGACGCGGAAGATGCCCGCGAGCGATGTGAACCAGAAGTTGCCGATGGCGTCCTCCGCGATCCCCAGCACCGAGCGGTCCGCGAGACCGTCCTTCACCGACAAGCCCTTCGACCGGCCGTCGCGCGACCGGAACAGGCCGTGGCCGGTCGTCCCGATCCAGAGCACGCCCTCGGGATCCACGAGGAGAGCGCTGACGTCGACGTCGGCCGGGCATCCAGGGAGCGGGGACGGCTCGAACCGGCCTCCGCGCAGGATCCAGAGCCCCTTGGCGGACGTGCCGATGTGGAGAGCGCCATCGGGCGTGCAGGCCAGCGCGTTGATGGCGATGCCACCCGGCCAGTTGGTGAGGATGGTGGCGCTGTCACCGTGCCAGCGGCAGAGGAGATGGCCGCCCGCCCAGCCGCCTCCGGACGGATCGTCGCATATCGCATCGAACTGCCGGCCGGGGACGACTTGTGCCGCAGTCCCTGAGCGGAGCGTGCCGAGGCCGTTCATCAGGTCGCCCACCCAGAGAGCCCCGTCGTCCGCGATATGCAGCGCCCAGGGGAAGGCATCGAAACCCGGCACGCGGACGAACCGACCGTCCTGGAAGCGCTGCACCCCGCCTCCGTGGCTCGCGACCCACAAGCCTCCCCCGGAGCCCGCCGTTGCCGGGATCACCGAGTAGATGATCTCGCTCTGGAGCCCTTCGGCACGGCCGAGCATCTGGAACCGGCGACGGGTGAACCGGGTGAGCCCGCCGCCGCCGGTGGCCGCCCACACGTTCCCCTCCCGGTCGAGCAGGAGCGCGCGCAGGTTGTCCGAAGGAAGCCCGTCACGTCGCGAGAACAACCGCGACGTGCCGTCCGGGCTGATCCGTTGGATCCTGGATCCCTCCAGCGCGATCCACAGGCCGCCTTCGCGGTCCTCGAGATAAGCGACCGGCGCCGCCCCTGAAAATCGCGGCAGACGCCGTGCCGCGGAGATCGTGCCCGCGGGCGACAACGCCCGCAGCCGTATCTCCTGTCCCGTGTCCTCCAGCATCCACAGCCCGCCGGCCACGCGCGGAAAACAGCGCGCGGCCCGGAACGCGTCGACCCCGTCCGGGTCGGCTTTGGCGACGAACCGCCCGTCCTCGGTCAGGCCGTAGCGGAGGGTTTCCGGCAAGGCCCCCTTGGCCTCATGCCACTCGGGGCCGTTTCCAGGCCATGGCATCGGGACCGGTCCGGCCTCGCCGACGGGTTCCGGGTCGCCCATGCCCTCCCGCCAGCGATAGGCATGGTCGCCACGGCTCTGGATCCAGAGACCGCCCCGGGAATCGGGCCGGACCTGGAGCACCGGCTCCGGCGGCCGGTCTGAAGCGGTCCGCAACGGGAGCGCCTGGAGCCGGCCGTCCCGCCAGAGCCCGAGCGCGAACCGTTCGTCCGTGACCCACATGTGGCCGCCGGGTCCGGTCTTGACCGAATAGACGGCCCTGGTCGCCAGCCCCGGAGTGTTGTCCTTGTCGAAGACGGTGAACCGCACGCCATCGAAACGCACGAGCCCCACCGCGCTCGCGCACCACAGGTAGCCATCCTTGTCCTGGGTGAGATCGTAAAGCGTGTCGCTCCGCAAGCCGTCGTCCACCGTGAAGTTGTGGATGAGGTAGTCGCCCGCCGGCACCGGCCCGACATCGGCCATGGACCGGCCGGTCATCAAGGCGACGACCACGCCGGCCAAGGCAAGGACCAATCTTGAAACATGGGGCAGCATCGGATCTTTCACTCCCCGGGTCCGTTCGGTCCAACAGAGCGCAGGCGGCACTCGGGGGCGTCACCGTCCGCGCTCCGAACGCATCGTCCCGGCTGAGCGCCTGTCTGAAAAATGGGACAGCCATCCTGCCTTTCTGCGGGCGGCCTTCCAGCCCGCGTCGGATTCCTCTGCGACGGAGGGCTGGAAGCCCCCGGTCGGACAGACTGGAAGCCTGTCCCACGACCCGCAGGCGAGTTTTCGGAAAGTCCCTGAACGAGCGGCTTGGGCGGGTGGTGAATGAACGAGGCTACGGGGCGATGGATTTGGAGGACAACTGGATTCCGGGACCGAGGGGAGACAAGGGGCCAAGGCTGCCACGTCGGCGACGGCACGCGGCAGATCACGCCGCCGGCAGCCGGAGCGTGAACGTGCTGCCCGTCCCGGGTCGGCTCGTCACTGAGAGGCGTCCTTGGTGCGCGTCGACGATGGCTTGGCAGATGGCGAGGCCCAGGCCGGTGCGTCCATCGCCGTGCGAGCGGGCCTTGTCGGCGCGGAAGAAGCGCCGGAAGACATGGGGCAGGTCCGCCTCGGCGATGCCGACGCCGGTGTCGGCGACGGTCAGCACCGCGTCACCGTGCTCGGCGCGGACCGTGACGTGGACCTCGCCCTGGTCGCGGTTGTGGTGGATCGCGTTGGTCAGGAGGTTGGTCACGACCTGGGCGATCTTCTCGGCGTCGCCGGTGCAGGGCGCGGACGACAGGTCGGTCGTCCAACGGAGCGACCGCTCTTCGCCGAGCGGTCTCACGAGTTCGAGCGCGTCGGCGACGATCTGGGCGAGGTCGAACTTCTGCCGGGCCATCGGGTCCTGGCCGGCGTCCAAGCGCGCGAGCTCGAGCAGGGAGGCGATGAGCCGGCGCATGCGCTGGGCGGAGCGTTGGCAGGCCTCGAGCGTCGCGCGGTACTCCTCCGGCGAGCGTGGCCGGGCGAGGGTCGCCTGCGTCTGCGACAAGATCACCGAGACCGGCGTGCGCAGCTCGTGCGAGGCGTCGGCGGTGAACTGGCGCTGCTGCGCGAAGGCGTCGTCGAGCCGCGAGAACGTGCCGTTCAGCACCGTCGCCAACCGGCCGAGCTCGCTGTCCGCCTCGTCGGTGCGGATGCGCTCCGAAAGATTGCCCGCCGCGATGCGGCCCGCCGTCTCGCTGATCGCGTGGATGGGACGGATCACGCGGGACGCCAAGAACCATCCGCCGGCGAGCCCGACCGTGAGCACGCCGGCGCCGACCGCGAGCAGCCCGAGAGCGAAGCTGCGCAACGCGGCGAGCTCCGGTGCGATGGACCTCCCCGCCAGGACCACTTCTCCCGGAGGCGTGGCGGAGAACGCCTCGCGGAACGTCCCCCGCGTGCGGTTGACCGTGCCGGCTTCGGGCCGCAGGCCGCCCGGCGCCGGGATGTCCGCAGGCGCGGTTTCGGACCGTTCCAGCTCGTGTCCGTCGTGGGTCCAGATCACGCCGTAAAAGGCCGGCGAGTTCTCCTTGGCGAAGTAGCGGGCCAGGTGCGGCGGCAGATGGAGCCCGTGGCGCGCAGGAGGGGCCCCGCCGCCGCGGCGTCCGGGCGGGCCGTCGGGCGGGCCGTCGCGCAGGCTCTGGCGGAGGTTCTTCTGCCGTTCCTCCAGCTCCTGGTCGACCTGGTGCATGCGCGTCGCGCGCTCGAGCTGGTAGGCGGTGACGCCGAAGCCGATGAGCACGCCGAGCATCATGAGGCCGTGCCAGACCTGCAGCCGCCAGCGGATGGAGCGGAAGATCATGCGTCCGGTGCGACGAGGCCGCCGACCCAATAACCGTGCCCGCGCCGTGTGGCGATGAAGTCGTGGCCGAGCTTCTTGCGGACGTTGGAGACGTGGACGTCGAGCAGGTTGGAGAGCGTGCTGTCGTCCTCGTCGAAGAGGTGCTCGTACAGCGTGGCGCGGGTGACGACCTCGCCGCGGTGGAGCGCGAGGAACTCGGCGAGCGCGTACTCGCGGGCGGTCAGCTCCACCGGCTTGCCGGCACGGCTCACGGTGCGCGCCGCGGTGTCGATGAGGATGTCGCCGATGCTCAGCCCGCTGGTGGCGTGCCCCGCGCTGCGGCGGATCAGGGCGCGGAGCCGGGCGAGCAGCTCGTCGAGGTCGAACGGTTTGACGAGGTAATCGTCGGCGCCCGCGTCCAGGCCGCGCACGCGGTCGCGGCCGGCATCGCGGGCGGTGAGCATGAGCACGGGCGTCTTCTTGGCCTTGCGGAGGCGGGCGAGCATCGTCCAGCCGTCGAGCTTGGGCAGCATGACGTCGAGCACGATGGCGTCGTAGCCCCAGTTCATCGCCTTGTAGAGGCCCTCCTCGCCGTCGGCAGCGGTGTCCACGGCGTAGCGCTCCTCGCGCAGCGCCAAGGCCAGGCTGGAGAGCAGGTCGGTCTCGTCTTCCACCAAGAGGATCCTCATCGGACGCGCGTGCCGGCGGCAGCATGGATCGGCGGTCCCCGGCCCACACGTCGGAAAATCCATCGCTGCCGGGCACACGGTGGGGCCGCGGACCTTAAGCGCAGATGAAGGAGCGCGTCTTCGGGCCGGGATCAACGCGACCGGCTTCATGGGTGCTTAAGGTCGGGAGGGCTAACCTGCGTGCGTATGAAAACTCTCGCCGCATTGCTCGCCCTCTCCACCGCTGCTCCGGCGGTCCTCGCCGCCGCCGATCCTCGGACCGATTCCTGGCTCACCGAGCACTCCGGGCGCTACGCCCGCATCTACGTCAACGCCGCGGCCCAGACCGCGGGCAACGCTTCGGCGACCTGGAGCAACGGCTCGCAGACGCAGGCGTCGCCCGCTTATTCCGGCGTACAGCAGGTCGCCTCGTCGACCGATTGGGTGTACCTGCGCACCACCGGCTTGGGCAGCCACACGATGGGGCCGTGGCCGGCCAATTTTCCCAACCTGCCCGCGAACCAGCACGTCAACTACCGCCTCCCGCGCAACCCGGTCGTGCCGGTCTCGAAGACGCTCACGGGCCTCGGATCGATCGGCTATTTCGTGGACGGCGTGGCGATGTTCGATTCGCGCGACGGCTTCGTGTGGAACGGAACCGCGGAGGCGGGCAACGGCAACGGCTACTGGAACCGCGAGGCCTATGTGAACGAAGGCGCGACCTTCGACCCGGCCTACGCCCACCAGGAGAACAGCGGCACGTACCATTACCACGCGAACCCGGTCGCCCTCCGGTATCTGCTCGGCGACCATGTCGTCTTCGACACGGCGAAGAAGAGCTACTCCGAGTCCGCCGCGCCGGTGACGCGCCATTCGCCGATCCTCGGCTGGGTGCGCGACGGCCATCCGGTCTACGGCCCTTACGGCTACTCGACCGCCACGGATCCTGCGGGCGCCGTGCGGCGGATGACCACGGGATTCCAGCTGCGCAACGGCCAACGCGGCACCGACAACCTCGCGGTCGCGGGCCGTACGACCGTCCCGGCTTGGGCGACCCGTGCGTACGGTGTCGCCGCCGGCCAGAGCGGTCCCGCCGTCGGCACCAGCTATCCGCTCGGGCGCTACATGGAGGACAACGCGTACCTCGGCGACCTCGGGCTCAAGCAAGGCACCGACTTCGACCTCGACGAGCACAACGGCCGCTTCTGCGTGACGCCGGAATTCCCGGGCGGGACCTACGCCTACTTCGTGAGCATCGCCGCGGACGGCACGCCGGTCTACCCGTACAACATCGGCCGCTCGTTCTACGGCAGCCCGGTCGGCGCCGCGGTGACGACGGTGGCGGAGACGGTGGTGACGAACTTCGTGGGCGGCGCCGACAGCGCGTTGAAGATCGGCACGCCGTCGGTCGCGGGAGGAGAGGTCACGCTCGTCTGGAGCGCGGTCGAAGGCGGCACGTACCAGGTCGAGGCGTCGGCCGATCTCAAGGCCTGGACGACCAACGCCACCGGCATCGCTGCGGTCGGCGATGTCGGGAACAAGACCATCGCGGGCACAGCGGCGCCCGATTTCTTCCGCGTCACGCGGACGGCTTTGGCCGACCACGATTCCGTCACCAACAGCACGACGACCGGCGGTGGTGGCGGTGGCGGCGGCGGGGCATTGCTGGCTTCTGTGGCTCCATCCTCGGGCGCACGCGGCACCACGGTCACGTTGACGATGACGCTCGGCGGCATGACGCCGCCGGCCGCGGTGCTGCCGCGCTCCGCCGCGTTGGGGACGATCGTCGGCACCGGCGTGTCGCGCTCCGGCACGACGGTGACGGCGCGGTTCGCTATCCCGGCCTCGGCCGCGACGGGCGCGGTCACAGTGAGCGTCGTCTTCCCCGGTCCGGCGGGCATGGGCGATGTGACGTTCTCGCTTGTGAACGGTTTCACGGTCCTCTGACACCACGACGTGCACGACCTCGTCGCCATGAAGACTCTCCGCACCCTAGCCCGGCTCGGGCTGCTGCTCGCCTCGCTGGCGTGGGCCGTCATGGCCCGCGGGTCGACGTGGAAAGTCGAGGTCGTGCATCGCTTCGGCGACGCTCCGCTCAAGTTGGGCGAGTGCGTCCACACCAACGCCGCCGGGGACGTTCTCTCGGTGACGCGGCTGGACAATCTGCTCTCGTGCTTCGCGCTGCTCGGCGCGGACGGACGCGAGGTCGCGCTGCCGGAGCAGGTCGCGTACGTCAGCGCCGGCGCGGGGCGGACGCGGTTCACGTTGCGCGACGTGCCGGCCGGAGATTTCATCGGGCTCCGCTTCCGGGTCGGCCTCGTGCCGGAGCTGAACCACCGCGACCCGGCGTCGGTCCCTGCCGGCGACGCGCTGAACCCGACCGTGAACGGTCTGCACTGGGGCTGGCAGGGCGGCTATGTGTCGATGGCGCTGGAAGGAGCATGGCGCAAAGCGGACGCGACCTTGGGCGGCTATTCGTACCACCTGGCCACGGACGCGTTGGCGATGGATGTCGTCTTGCCGCTCCGGTCTAGCGGTGCCGCGGACCGCGACCTGCGGCTCACGCTGGATGTCGCGAAGATCTTCGCCGAGCCGCATCCCATCCGGATCGCCGACGGCGCGGGATCGACCCATTCGCGCACAGGCGACCCGCTCGCGGTGAAGTTGGGCGAGAACGTCGCGAGTGCGTTCCATGCGGAGTTCGTCGCGCCCGCCGCACCGGTGGTGCCGGCATCTGGCCTGCGCAAGGTCGAGGTCGCGGGCGGGGCGACGCCGTACCGGTTGAAGGTGTCGCGTTCGTTCCCGCGTCCTTCGTTGCCGACGGACAACCCGCTCACCGAGGAAGGCGTGGCGCTGGGCCGTC
>JBBRQL010000155.1:0-9945 GCA_038226425.1 Verrucomicrobiota bacterium | reverse complement strand
GTCTGCCAATTCCGCCACGTGCGCAAACTGTCGTGGGTGAAGCTCGTCACCCGTCGTGCTAGATGGTCGGGGCGGTGAGAATTGAACTCACGACCTCCTGGACCCGAACCAGGCGCGCTACCAGGCTACGCTACGCCCCGTGCCAAATGCGTCCGCACAGTGGAAACCGCCGGGCCGGAAGCAAAGGGGTATTTTGTCCGGCGCCGATTTTTCTTGGCCCGGCGGGATCCACCGACGCCCTCACGCCGTCTCTCGGGGGCCGTTCCGCATCATGCCGACGCGGTCGTGCCACCGGTCGCGAACCCGGTCTGGCGGAGCGCCTCGAAGAGCACGATGGCCGCACAGTTCGACAGGTTCAGCGAGCGGGCGTCACCGTTCGGCATCGGGATGCGCAACCATCGGTCCGGATCCGTCTCCAGCAACGCCGTCGGGAGCCCTGCGCTCTCGCGGCCGAACACGAGGTAGTCGTCGGGATTGAAGACGGCATCGATGTACCGCTGCGGGCCTCCGGATTCGATGAACCACAAAAGGGCGTCGTGCGGTTGTGCGGCGCGGAACGCGGCCCAGCTCTTCCACGTCCGCCAATCGACTTGCTGCCAGTAGTCCATGCCGGCGCGCTTGAGCTGCCGGTCGTCGAGGTCGAACCCGAGCGGCTCGATGAGATGCAGCGTGGACCGCGTCGCAGCGCAGAGCCGGGCGATGTTCCCGGTGTTCGGCGCGATCTCGGGTTCGACGAGGACGATGTGCATGACGTCGGCCAGAGGAGTCGCACAGACGAGGCAAGCGAAGAAGCGGGGAATCACGCTGGGACCGACGACCCGTCCGTCCACGCCTTCAGGCCGAGCGCGCGGGCATCGCTGCACGGTCGACCGGCGACGCGGTGCAGCCCGGCCGACGCTCAGAGACCGAGCAGTTCGCCCGTCTTGGCGGCGATGTCGCCGGTCGTCATCAGCGATTCGCCGACTAGGATGGCGCGTGATCCGCAGGCTTTCAGGCGGACCACGTCGGCCCGCGTCCGGATGCCGCTCTCAGCCACCAGAAGTTGCAGGTCTCCGCTCTCCGGTCGCGAGCTGGCCAGACGTCGGGCGAGACGCTCGGTCGTGGCGAGATCGACCTTGAAGGTCTTCAGGTCGCGGTTGTTCACGCCGACCAAGCGCGCGCCGCAGCGGAGGGCGCGCTCCAGCTCCTCCTCGTCGTGGACCTCGACCAACGTGGTCAGGCCCGCGGCGTCCGCGAGCGCGTGGAAGTGGGCGAGCTGATCGTCGGTCAGGATGGCGACGATGAGCAAGATGGCGTCGGCTCCCCACTCGACGGCCTCGAGGATCTGGCGTTCGTCGATGATGAAGTCCTTGCGCAGCAGCGGCAGCGGGACGGCGGCGCGGATGGCCCTGAGGTACCCGAGCGAGCCTTGGAAGAACTTCTCGTCGGTGAGCACCGAGAGGCAGCTTGCGCCGGCGGCCTCGTAACGGAGCGCGATGCGGACGGGATCGAAGTCGGGGCAGATGACGCCGAGCGAGGGCGAAGCCTTCTTCACTTCTGCGATGAGGCCGATGTCGCCTCGGCGCGGGGAGGCGAGCGCGCCGAAGAAATCGCGGATGCCGTCGCCGCGCAGCCGGACGGCGTCGCGTAACGAGTGCGCGCCGACGGGACCGACCGGGAGCTTGGCGATCTCGATCTGCTTCTGGGCGACGATGGTGTCGAGGATGTTCATCAGGACCGACGGCGGATGGCGAACGGACGGATTTGGGGCCCCTATCTTCTGATGGCCGCAGGATCCGTGGGCGGAGTTGTGCTTGTGGCCCCGGGGCGGGTCAAGCGCGCCGCCTCGCGGGTGCGGGATCCGGACCGGCGCCCCCTTCGGAAGCGGATGCCGCCGGCGGAAACATCAGACCGCGACCATCGCTTTGAGCACGCCGTTCTCCGGTTTCAGCCAACCGGGAAAGGCCTCGATCATGCCGTCCATCGGAGCGCGATGGGTGATCCAGGTGCCGGTGTCGATCAGGCCGTCCTCGATCAGGCGGATGATGCGGATGAAGTCCGGCGGGAGCGCGTTGCGGCTGGCCATGAGGGTCAGCTCGCGGCGGTGCATCACCGGTGCGTGGAGGAAGGCGAGTTCCTGCTGCGTGATGCCGACGTACACGAGCCGTCCGGCGAAGGCGCAATATCCGAGGGCTTGGCTCATCGACTTGGCGCTGCCCGTGGCGTCCACGACCACATCGGCGAGCTGGCCGCCGGTCAGCTCGGCGAGCCGCTTCAGTTCTTCGCCGTCGCCCGTGGCGAGGATGGTGTCGGACACGCCCATCTTCTCCCGCACGAAGGCGAGCCGGCCTTCGTTCATGTCCATGACGATGGTCTTCGCGCCGCTGAGCTTCGCGAACTCGACGACGGAGAGCCCGATCGGACCTGCTCCGATCACGAGCACGTGCTCACCGGGCTTCGGGTTGCCGCGCGCGACCGCGTGGCAGCCGATGGCGAGGGTCTCGACCAGCGCGAGCGCCTCGTAGCCGAGCTTGGCCGAGACGTGGAGCTTACGGGCCGGGAGCACGATCCGGTCGGTGAGTCCGCCGTCGGTCATCACGCCGAGCGTCAGGTTGTGCTCGCAGCAGTTGCTGTGGCCGGTGCGGCACGCGTGGCAGCGCTGGCAATTGAGATAGGGCTCCACGGCGCACCGGTCGCCCGGACGCACATCGGTCACGCCCTCGCCGACCGCGAGCACCTCCACGCCCAGCTCATGGCCGGGGATCCGCGGATAGGAGTAGAACGGCATCTTGCCGAGGTAGCCGCCGAGGTCGGTGCCGCAGATGCCGACCTGGTGGACCCGGAGGAGCGCTTCGCCCGGCCCGGGCGCGGCGGGTTCGGCGATGTCGATGACGCGGAAGGACTGCGGCTGCTGGAGCTGGATGGCTTTCATGGGAAGTCGGCCGGAGCGGTCAGGTCTTCGCGGCAGGACGCCTTCGTCCGCGCGAAGCAGTCCCGCCCCGAGGATCGGTCGGAGGATGGATCCGTCGGCGAAGTCGTGCCGGATCGGTTCACGCGAGCACGCGTTCCAAGAGCTGGTTCATGCGCTTCAGCATCGCGCGCGGATCTTCGAGCACGCCGGCGGCGACGCGGGCGCTGTCGAGCACCTGCTCCGTGACCTCGGCGGCGAACGCGGGGTCTTTCTGCCGCATCACGTCGAGGCGGGCGATGATCGGATGCGCCGGGTTGATCTCCAGGTCCTGTTGCGCCGGGGCGATGGCCTCGTCGTCCTTCTTCATGGCCTTGAGCATGCGGCGCATGGTGTTGGTCATGTGGCGGTCGGAATCCACGACCACCGCGGGGCTGTCCACGAGACGCTGCGAGACGCGCACCTCGCCGATCTTGTCGCCAAGCGACGTCTTGATCCACTCGGCGAGAGCCTTGGCGGTGGCCTCGTCGAGCGCGCCTTCCTTTTTTGGCTCCTTGAGGTCCAGGTCGGCCTTCTCGGCGGGCTTGAGCGGTTTGCCGTCGAACTCGCGCAGGTGCTCCATGACGAACTCGTCCCACGCGTCGAAGAGGAACAGCACCTCGAACTTCCGGTCGCGGAAGACCTCGTGGTACGGGCTGCTCTCGGCGGCCTCGCGGTTCGGCGCCATGAGGCAATAGATCTCGGTCTGGTCGGCCGGCATGCGCTTCACGTACTCGGCGAGGGAGGTGAGCTTGCCCTTCTCCACGGCGGACGATTCGTAGCGCACGAGCTTCCCGAGCGCTTCCTTGTGGGTGAAGTCGGTGACGATGCCTTCCTTCAGGAAGCGCTGGTACGCGGCGTAGAACTTCTCGTAGGCGGCCGGGTCCTTTTCCGCTGTCTCGTCGAGGAACTTGAGGAACCGGCTGGTCAGGACCTTGTTGAGGCGCTGGAGCAGCGAGGTGTCCTGCATGGTCTCGCGGGAGATGTTCAGCGGGAGGTCCTCGCTGTCGACCACGCCCTTGAGGAAGCGCAGCCACTCGGGGAAGAGCCCCTTGGCCTTGGCCTGGATCAGGACCTTGCGGCAGTAGAGGTTCACCTCCTGCTCGACGCGGCCCATGCCCATGGTCTCGAGGTTGTGCTGCGGGACGAACAGGAGCGCCTGGATGGCGATCGGCGCGTCCGCGGTGAAATGGAGGCGGAGCAGGGGCTTCTCGTGGTCGTGCCCGATGAACTGGTAGAACTCGTCGTACTCCTCGTCCTTGATCTCGTTCTTCCCGCGGGCCCAGAGCGCCTGGACGGTGTTGATCTTGGATCCGTTCAGCTCGATGGGGAACGGCACGAAGCTCGAATAGCGCTTGATCACCCGCTCGATCGTCGCGGCCTGGGCGAAATCCTTCGCCTCGTCCTTCAGCTCCAGCGTGATCTTGGTGCCGCGCGGCAGGTCGCCTTCCGCCGGCGTGATCTCGTAGCCGCCGGTGCCTTCGCTGATCCAGCGCCAACCGCCCTCGCCCGCGGACCACGACCGGCTCTCCACGGTGACGCGCTTGGCCGCCATGAAGGCCGCGTAGAACCCGACGCCGAACTGGCCGATAAGCCCGACGTCCGGCTTCTTGTCGGTCCCGATCTGCTTGAGGAAGGCCTTGGTGCCGGAGTGCGCGATCGTGCCGAGGTTCTTCACCATCTCGTCGTGCGTCATGCCGATGCCGGTGTCGGTGAACGTCAGCGTCCCGGCGGCCTCGTCGGACGAGAGCGTGATGGCGGCGGGGACGTCCGGCTGGAGGATGGCCGCGCCCGAGGCCTGGGTGAACCGCAGCTTCTCGCAGGCATCCGCGGCGTTGGAGACGAGCTCCCGGACGAAGATCTCTTTGTCGGTGTAGAGGGAGTGGATGACGATGTCCAACAGCTGCTGGATCTCGGCTTGGAAGGTATGCTTCTCGGTCGCGCTCATAGGTCGGCGTAGGAGTAGGAAACGATCCGGGGTCCGTCAAGGAAGGCATGGACCGATGTGGGTCGGATGCGTCCGCGGGGATCTTGGTGGATTGACCGAGGAGCCTTGGGCACAGTGGGGGCCTTCGGGATCGCGATGCGGACGCTCCACCTCTATCTGTTGCGACAACTGTCTGCCACCTTGGTGGTCACGGTGGGTGTGTTCACGTTGGTCCTGCTGCTCGGCAACGTGCTGCGCGAGGTGCTCGATCTCATGGCCAGCGGACAGGCGTCGTTCGCGCTCGCGGCGAAGGCGGTCGGCTTGCTCATCCCGTTCGTGCTGGCCTTCTCGCTGCCCATCGGGCTGCTCACGGCGTCGCTGCTGGTGTTCGGGCGTTTCAGCGCCGACCAAGAACTCACGGCGGTGCGCGCGGGCGGGATCAGCCTGGTGACTTTGGTGCTGCCCGTGGTGGTGCTGTCCGTGCTGCTCTGCGGGGTCTGTGCCGTGGTGAACATGCAGGTCGCCCCGGCCTCGCGCGTCGCGTTCAAGGCGCTCCGGGATTCCGTGCTCCGCGACCCGAAGGCGCAGTTCATCCCCGAGGGGCGCTACGTGTCGTTGGACCCGAACCTGACCCTCTTCGCCCACGAGGTCCGCGGCCGCGAGCTGCGGGACGTGCTTATCAGCGGGACGACCAACCTCGTGAAGGGCGGCGTGACCAACCGGGTCCCGAGCCTGGAGGTCTGGGCCGCCACCGCGGAGCTCGTCCTCAGCAACGGCTTCCCGTCGATGCTCGTGCTCCGCAAGGTGCAGGGGCTCTATCTCGCCGGCGACGAGCTGCAACCGTTCTACACGGAGGAGATCCCGTACGCGCTCCCTGCCGACCGCACCGCCGGACAGGGCCTCAAGCTGAACGAGATGACCTTCTCGCAATTGCGCGCCGAGCGCCGGCTGCGGGCGTCGCAAGGCGTCAACCTCACGCCGGTCGACGTGCAGCTGCACCGGCAGCTGGCGTTCTCGTTCGCCTGCGTCAGCTTCACCTTGGTCGGGATCCCGCTCGGCATCCGCGCGCATCGCCGCGAGACCAACATCGGTATCGCGGTCGCGCTGCTGCTGCTCACGGTCTACTACAGCTTCGTGATCCTCGGCCAAGCGCTCGAAGCCCGCCCCGACCTCCATCCGGAGCTGATGTTCTGGATCCCCAACTTCCTGTTCCAAGGCATCGGCGGGGCGCTGTTGTGGCGCGCGGACCGCGGGGCCTAGGCGGACGTCGGCGTCGCGCCCAAGGCCTTGCTGATCCGACGCAGCGTGGCCGGAGAACGGCGGACCGAAAGGCCGCATTCGCGCACACGCAGGACGCGCCATCCGCGCTGCCGCAGCGCCCGCGTCTGGAAGATGTCGCGCTCGCGGTTGCGCTCGACCTTGGTCCGCCAGAAGCGGCTCCGCGTCTTCGGGCTCCGGTAACAGCGCGGACATCCGTGCCAGAAGCAGCCGTCCGCGAACACCGCGAGCTTGGCCGACCGGAACACGAAATCCGGCCGCACCTTCGGCAGGAACCGCGTGCCGTCGCTGGCGATCGCGGTGCCGGGACGCAGGCCCTTCAGCAAGAGCGTCAGATGCCGCCGCCAGCCGGTGAGCCCGGCCGCCCGCAGCATCCGCGCGAGCGTCAACTCGGTCCGTTCGTTGCCCCGGGCGCGGATGCGCGACATCGCCGCCGAACGCTCCGCTTTCGTGAGGAGGTCCACGTCAGGCCCCCTCGACCGAGCGCGCCAGCGAAAGGCCGAGGCGCGTGATGATCTCGGTGACCAGCGCGTTGCCCATGAAGAAGGCGCGCTTGCCGTCGGTGATGCGCGGGATCGCCGTGTGGTCGTCGGGGAAGGTGTTGATGCGTTCCAGCTCGACGGGCATGAGCCGACGAAACCGGCCGTCGGCCATCTCGACGACATGGGTGAACCGCGACACCGTCCGCCCGCCTTCTCCGGTGACGATGGTGCGCGCGGGCCGGTCGACCGGGTCGGGGAACGGAAGTTTTCCCTCGTCGTAGGTGTAGGTCACGCCATTGCGTTTCGTCCGCTCCAGGCTCTTCGCTCCCTTGGCGAATCGCCATCTCGGCACGTCCTCCTCCGGGATGATGAAGGCGCCGTCCACCTCGCCGTCCGGCACGAGCACGTCGCGCAACGTCCGCCGCGACCCGCGATGTTCCGGCACGGTCTTCAGCGTCAGCACGTCCCGCCCGCACAGCGCCCCGGTGTCCGCGAACGGGCTCTTGCCCGGACGCTGCAGGTTGAAGTCCTCGGTGAGGTCGCTCAGCGAACCCTCCAGATGGAAGGTCTCCGGCACGCCCGGCAACGGCTTCGGCAACGGGCCGACCGGGAAGGCCTTGGCGATGACACCGTCCTCCATCAACCAACCGCGCAGGTCGCCCCGCATCTGTTCCGCCTGCGGCGTGTCGCCGCGGTACACGACGATGAACACGCGCCGGCGCTTCTGCGGCATCCCATATTCGGCCGCGTTGATCATCCGCCATTCGGCCGCGTAGCCGAGGTCGGCCAACGACGCGAGCATCACCGCGAAATCGCGGCCGCGCTGCGTCGCCGGCGATTTCAGCAACCGGTCCACGTTCTCGAAGATGCCGAAGCGCGGCTGCTTCTCGCGCAGCAACCGATGGATCTGCCACCACAGCACGCCCTTCTTCCCCGCGAGACCGGCGGCTTGGTTCAGCGTCCGGGCCACCGAGTAATCTTGGCAGGGGAAACCGCCGACGAGGACGTCGATCGTCGGGATCTGGTCCGAGGTGACCTGGGCGATGTCTGTGTTCAGGTGCGGGCCCTCGGGCCACCGCGCTGCATAGACCTCGTAGGCGTGCTGGCGCTTCGTCGAGGGCTCCCATTGGTTTGCCCAGACGACATCGAACGCCCCGCCCTTGGCCTTGACCTTGCGGTTCGCGCGCTCGAGCCCGACGCGGAACCCGCCGACGCCTGCGAAAAGTTCGGCGACGCGGAGCTTTTGGGGAGACATGGCCGGCCCTGGAACCGGCTGGCAACTGCTCGACTCCTTTGCGGCGTTCTTCTGTGTTTTCTGCACGGCGGCGAAGATGACAGTTTGTGCGAACGGACGACGTGTTGCGGCGCTCAAAACGTCAACAGGAGCCGGTCGGTGACCTTGTCAGCCTCAAGACTCCGCCCCTCCATCTGGAAGCGCTTCAACATCGACCGGCCACAATCTATCTCGAGCTCGCGCTCAAACAACCCATCGGGGATATCCAGGCTACAAAGCAAGTCGCCCGACTTCTTGGTACCATCGATGCTCAACGCTACAAAGACACCTTGTGTCCTGCATCGGTCAATCTGTTTGAAAAGATCCTGCAGTTGGAAGGATTGAGCCCCATAGAGGATGGACTGTGTGTAGGAGTAAGGCGGATCACAATAGATTAAGTCGCCGGCTTTGGCGCTCGCCATCACCTCCCGGAAATCCGAGTGACGGACTTCGATGCCCGCGACCCGCCGGTGCCAGTCGTCAACCCGTGCGGAGAATTTCCCCGGTGAAATGGGGTCGTGGATTCCGCACGGAGTGGACATGTGACCGTCGCCCTTCCTGAAACGGACGACACCGCCGTAACAAGTCCGGCACAGGAAAAGGAGGTCGGGGCCGTTTGGAGCGGCGTTGTAGGATGCCTTGATCTGTTGGTAGATTTCGACCTTGTCTCCCTTTGCCATCCGATCCCACCGCTCCGAATACCATCGTTTGAGTTTCTCCGGTGTTTTCACCAGCGCGCGCCAAATCTCGACCAAAGGCGCGAAAGCATCAGAAGCGACGCCTTGGCTCGGGGCAAGGGTCGCAAGGACAGCACCGCTGCCCAAGAATGGTTCGAAATAGCGTCGGAAATCCCGCGGAAAATGTGAGGCGATCTCTGCTGCAAACCGTTGCTTGTTGCCGATCCATTTCAGCAGCTGCCCGTCGGGAGGCCGAAGGGACGCTTGGTCGTAATTGCTGAAGAATGCCAATTGCATCGGTTTCGAGAGGATGCTGCTTGAGGTCGGAATAGCCAGCAAAAAGTATCCGGTTTTGGGATATTTCGTTGAGTCTGGGTAGATTGTCGGCCGTGAAAGACATCGCTGACCGATCGCAAGAAGGGCTCCAGAACTTGCTCCGGCTGATCCGGACGGATGCCGGGATCACGCAGGCGGAGTTGGCGACAACGCTTGGCGTGCCGCAGTCAGTGGTGAGCAAGTACGAGTCTGGCGAGAGACGTCTCGACATCTTGGAGTTGAGGCAGGTTTGCCGGGCGCTCAACATTGGTCTGGGCGACTTCGTCCGACGCCTGGAAAAGGAGGTCCGGTGAAGCCCAATCAGCGATTTGTTGGTCAGGACAAAGCATTCTGGGCTCATGTGCGCTCCATCAGCCAAGAGTTGGGCTACACCGACCGGAAAACGAGGCGGATCAAAGTGCCGACGCATCAAGAATTGTCCGAATCGTTGCTCCGATTGTCGCTCTCGTCCGCGCACGTCAAGAACAAGGACGGAACTCCATCTGCTTTTGGTGAAACTCTGCACGCCTATTTTGCCTATCGGGCCGAATTGCTGAACGACAAGATTCGCCCGTTGCTGATGAACGTAACGCAAGCGGAAGAGTTGTTCAACGCAGTGAAGAAGGAGACCAGATCGACAATCGCAATGACGATGAACAAGCAGAAGGGAGCGAAAAAGAAGCCCGCCTTCCTGACCGGCATCGTGAGCATGTTGATTGATGCCAATCGACAGGAATGCTCCTGCGACTTGGACCCACGACAACTCACAAGCGTCACCCGGAACGGGCTCCCCCTTCGGACGTTGGCTCGACGGCTCGACGGCGCCTTCCCCTCGATCGTCAACCCGGTCGCAGTCTGGGAGGTGAAGGAGTACTACCACACCAAGACTTTTGGCAGCCGTGTTGCCGACGGAGTCTACGAGACGCTGATGGACGGCATGGAGCTAGAGGAGTTGAGAGCGAACGAGAATATTCACATCCGGCACTACCTCATCCTCGATGACGAATTTACATGGTGGCAGTGCGGACGTTCATATCTTTGCCGCATCATCGACATGCTGCACATGG
>JBBRQL010000154.1:0-10034 GCA_038226425.1 Verrucomicrobiota bacterium | reverse complement strand
GTCAGGACGCTCGCGATGCCGATCGGCTCCAGTTGCGGCACGACCGTGCCGAGCACGAGCAGCGGCAGGGAGACGAGCGTGTGGTATTCGAGGCTCGTGGCGACGACGAGCAGGAGGTTCGGCGTCGGCGCGTAGATGCTCTGGAAGAAGCCGCTGCCGAACAGGCCGTGATAGATGATCGGCGCGCGCGTCTCCACGCCGATCTTGGCCGGTGTGTAGATGCGGCCCGCCCAACGGGACGCTCCGAAGCGGTTGAAGTTCTCCGGATGCCGCCGTTCCAGGACGGCCTCGGCCTCGCCGTAGCCTGCTTGCTGTCGGAGGTAGGCGTGGACCGTGTTGCGCCGGTAGTGCCAGACGAAGCCGCCCGGGCTGAAACCGATGCGATAGCCGCGCTGCTGGAGCCGCCAGCAGATGTCCACGTCGTCGCCGGCCTTCCAGAAGATGGGGTCGAAGCCGCCGATCTCCTGCAGCGCCCATCTGTAGAACGCCATGTTGCAGCCCGGGATGTGCTCTGCGAGGCGGTCGGTGAGCATCACGTGGGCGGGGCCGCCCGGCGAGACCATCACCGTCGACGCGACGGGCGAATCCTCCGGCGGCAGGAAATTGTGGCCGCCGATGCCCGCGAAACGGGAGTTCAGCAGGTCGCCGATGAGGAAATGCAGCCAATCCTCGTCCGCGCGGCAATCGCTGTCGGTGAAGGCGATGATGTCGCCGGTGGCGGCCTCGATGCCGGTGTTGCGGGCGACCGACAACCCTTGGTTGCGCTCGTGGCGCAGCGACCGCACCTCGGCGAACTGGACCGCGATGGCCGGCGTGGTGTCGGTCGAGCCGTCGTCGACGAGGATGACCTCGTAGTTCGGGTAGTTCAGCCGTCCGAGCGACTGGAGGCAGGCCTTGAGCGTGGCGGCGCCGTTGTAGCTCGCGACCACCACCGAGACACGGGGCGTCTGCGGCAGCGGGAAATACGGGGCCGCCTCGAACCGGCGCTTCACCATGGCGAACGCCGGCTTCGGCACGCGGTCGGCATCGGTGAGACCGAACCGCCAGTCCTCGACCTGCCGGCCGTCCTTGAACCAGTCGTCGGTGAAGGCATAGACGACCGTCCCGGCGCAGCCCGCGCGGAAGGCGGACTCGATCTTCCAGCCGAGGATCTCAGCCTGCCGTTCGTCGCCCTCGCGCAGCGTGTCGATGCCGAACTCGCCGAGCATCATCGGCTTGGTGTCGGCCAGCATCTGCAGCCGGGCGAGATAGTTCTCGAACGGGCGCGGTTGGTGCAGGTAGACGTTCCAGCAGAAGAAATCGACGTTCTGAGGCCGCAGGAACTCGGTCGGCGGGAAGTTGCCGAAGGTGCAGAGCAGGTCGGGGTCCTCCTGCTTCGCGACCGTGACGAGCTCGTCGATGAACTCGCACACCGCCGCGTCGCCGCTCCAGCGCACGATGTCGGCGGGGATCTCGTTCACCAGCGACAGCGCGAACACCGCCGGATGCCGCGCGCAGGATTCCGCCGCCGCGAGGACGGCGCTGCGGGCCTCCTGGCGCGAGAGGTCATCGTCGAGGAAGCACAGGTGCTTGTTCCAGGGCACGTCGACCAGGAGCTTCAGCCCGTGCGCCTGCGCGAGCGCGAGGAACCATCGGGGCGGCACATGGTACACGCGGAGCAGGTTCGCCCCGAGCTCTTTCACGAGGGCGAAGTCGCGCTCCGTCCGCTCCGGCGAGGCGAAGTGGTCGCCCGACGCGTCGGGCGCGAACGGGCCGTAGGTGACCCCTTTCGGGAAGAACTTCTCCGCGGCGAGCCGGAAGAATTTCCCGTCCACCGTCACGCGCTGGCGCGAGCTATCGGCAGGACCGGTCAAGCGGCGGGGATGGACGGGTTGCGGCCGGACGAACGGGCCACCCGCGGTGGGCAGTCGTCGCCCGACAGAGTGGCGGGCAGCCGGTGCGAGCGGCGCCGGGAAAGATCCCGGCGCGGCGCGGCGTAGGAGGAACGCATCGGCGGCCATGGTTAGCAAGTGCCGGCACCGGCCACAAGAGGCAGGACACCGCGCATCCGGGGCAGACGCCGCGGCCGGCCGGTCTCTTCACGGGATGATGGCGACCCTTTCCATCAACGGGTCCCAAGGGCGCGACGAAGGCAAAGGAGGCCGGCCGGCCCATGGACGCGGGCTTCTGACCCGGCCTTGAGGGTGGATTCGGAGCCCCCGTGGTCGTCACCGGACGGAGCCGGCTTGGACAGGCTGGCAACCCCGCTTCACAGCGCGCTGTCGCGACCGATGCGCCAGAGCTTGCCGTCGCTGCGGACGAACAACGATCCGGCGGCGATGGACGGCGTCCCGATCACCGCTTGGGCGAGGTCCAGCTCGCTGACGACCACGCCGTCCGGCTTGGACGGGTCCACGACCTGCACGAGACCTTTCTCGTTCACGCAATAGAGGAAGCCTCCGGCCGAGACCGGCGTCGCGCTGAACGGCCCTTTCAGCCGTAGCTGCCAGAGCCGCTTGCCGTCGGCCGCGTCCGCGCAGCTGAGGATGCCGCCGTCGTTCATCGTGAAGACCCGGTCACCGAGCACCAGCGGGCTCGATGTGCCGGGGCGCATCTGCGACGAGCGCCAGAGCTGCTTGGGCGGTTGTCCGGGCGCGGCGGGCTCGAGCACGGTCAATCCTTGCGAAGGCACGTAGAGCTTCCCCTCGCTCACGGTCGTGGACGGCACGGTCGAGGCGCCGTCGTCGTAGCTCCACACCGTCTTGCCGGTCGCGGGTTCGACCACGGTGACGCCCTTCGAGGACTGGAGCGCCACGAGCGTCTTGCCGTCGGCGCCCTTGAGCAGCGAGGGCGAGGTCCAGTTCGCCTTTTTCGGACGGTCGATCTTCCAGCGGTTGAGGCCGGTCGCGGCGTCCAGCCCGGCGGTGAACGATTCGCTGTCGTTCTCGACCTGCGCCACGAGCACGCCGTCGGCGACGACCAGCGACGACGACATGCCGAGCGAGTTGCTGGCGTTCGGATAGTCGCGTCCGAGGCCGCGGTACCAGAGCAGGTCGCCGTCGAGGTCCAGGGCGGCGCAGTCGTTGGAGGAGAAGATGGCGAAGATCCGGCGTCCGTCGCTCGCGGGGCTCGGCGTGGCGGCGCTGATCTTCTCGTGGGTCATGGTCCGACCGGTCGCCCAGAACTGCCGTTCCCAACGGAGCGAACCGTCGGCGAGGTTGAAGCACAGCACATGCAGGCGGTCCTGCCGCGCGCCGCTGCTGGCGGTCACGAACACCCGGTCGCCGATGATGACCGGCGACGACAGACCGCGCCCGGGAAGGTCGACCGCCCAGGTCACGGACCGGGTGTCGAGCTTCGTGGGCAGCTTGGGGCCGGTGGCGATGCCGTTGCCAGCAGGGCCGCGGAACTGGGTCCAGTCGTCGGCGCGGGCGGAGAGCGCGAGCAGGCAGGCGAGGCCGAGGGAGGGGAGTTTCATGGTGTCCTTGGAGACGGGTTGCCGGCGCGGTTCACTTGGCGGAGACGATCGGCGTGCCCAGGTCGTCGGTGACGCGGAGCTGGAACTGCCAGGTCTTGGTCCAGTCCTCGACCTGCTCGTTCTGGGTGCATTTCACGAGGAAGGTGTTGGAGCCGGCCTTGAGTTCCACGGGCACGCGGTATTGGTCCACCTCGGTGTTGCGGTGGTACTCCTCGCGGCCGAACAGGAACTTCCCGTTCACCCAGAGCTTCCAGCCGTTGTCGGTGCCGATGCGGACCTGCGCGGTGCGGGCCTTGTCGGACCAGAACTCGGCGTAGGCGTAGCCGGTGACCTCCTTGAGCTCCTTGAACGGCTGGTTGAAATCGACGAAGCCGTAGTCGCTCTTGGTGACGAGGTCGACCCAGCGGACCTTGGCGGTCTTGCCGTCGGTCTCCGCGGCGAGGTCGACGGACCGTTCAGGCGCGAAGGCCTTCTCGAAGCCGGCGCCGCCGGTGTTGTCGAAGGGCCCGATGAGCTTCCATCGCGTCACCCAGCCGAACGCCGCCTGGAGGTCCACCTTCTCGCCGAGATCGGTCAGCCGTTTGGCGATGTCGTCGACCTGGTCGGCTTCGCGGGAATATCCCAGCGCGGAACGGAATCCGGCGACGGCGGCGGCTTTGTCGGTCGCGACGTTCTTGGCGGCGGCATCGACCAGCCCTTGGACGGCTTCGCGGCGGAGCTCGTTGCCCGGGTCGTTGACGAAGCCGGGCAGCAGCGCGCGCGCGGTCGCGGGCTCGGCGCGGGCGATCAGCTCGTACGCGAAGCGGCGCGCCTTGGGATGGTGCTTCACGTCGGCCAGGAACTTCCGGAGCTCGGCGACGGGCAGGGCACGTCCTGCGGCGGCCTCGCGCTGGGCGACGGTCTCGGCGGCCGCGCGAAGCCAGTTCAGCGCGTAGTCGTTCGCGCCGTCCATCGCGGCGAGGATGGCGGGGACGGCTTTGGCATCGGCCGCGGCCACGTGTTTCCAGGCGGCGGAGGCGGGGATGTTCCCTTTGCCCTCCGCGGCGACGTCACGGAGTTCGCGGAGCGCTCCGGCGAGCGGAGCGGGGGTCGCCGCCGAGGCGGACGCCAGCGACAAGGCCGAGGCGAGGCACAGGGCGTGGAGCGGACGATGAGCCATCATGCGGCGGCACCGTACCGGCCGGACCGGTGATGACAAGCGCCGCGGCGACCCGGGGTGGATCGGCGTTCAGGGCACCGCGGGCCCGGCCGGCTTCGGTTCGGGTGCGCCGCCCTGGGGCAGCAACGGCCCGGGCTTCGGGAGGTCGGCGGTGCCGAGTTCTTCGGGGAGCACGACCACGGCGATGCGGCGGTTCTTGGAGCGGCCTTCCGGCGTGGTGTTGTCGGTGAGCGGACGGAACTCGCCGCTGCCCACCGCGCTCAAGCGCCGCGGGTCGACGGCGGCCCGCTCGACGAGGAAGCGCACCGCCGCGACGGAGCGTCCGGCGGAGAGCGCCCAGTTGTCGGTGAAGCCGTCGGGCGTGCGGGCGCGGATGGGCACGTTGTCGGTGTGGCCGATCACCTGGACCGGCCGCTTCGGGAACTGCGACAAGACCTTCGCCACCTTGAGCAGCACGGCCTGGCCCTCGGGCATCAGCGCGGTCTGGCCGGACGGGAAGAGAACGCGGTCGAGGATGTCCACCGTCAGCTTGCCCTGCAGCTCGGAGATGGTGACGTCGCGGGAATCCAGCTCGGCGCGCATCTGCTGTTCGAGGCCTTGTTGCGCCTTGGCGGCCTGGGCGACCTGCTGCTCCAGCTCGGTGGCTTGTTCACGGAGCGCCAGCACCTCGGCGGCGAGCGCGGCGTTGGTCGCGGCGGCCTGCTCGGCGAAGCGGCGCGAATCCGCGGACGCATCCTCGGCGGCGGCGCGGGCGCGACCGGCCTCGCGGACCTGCATGGACCCGATCCCCAGCAGCAGCAGCGCCGACACGACCGACGCGAAAACCCATGTGCTCTTCGGCATGGCGCGAATGCAACCTTCCCGGCGGTCCGGCGCAACGGCGAAAGCGGCCGCCTGCCCTTATGCTCGAGCGTGCCGCTGGAATCCGTGGCGTCCCCAGGACCGGGACGCGTCGGTCAGTAGGTCACGTTCAGCGAGATGGTCCCGAAGATCTGCGCCGATTCTTGACCGTCGAATTCCCGGGTGCGGTAGACGAACGCGTAGGCGAGCGACGTGTCCTTGTAGTTGATCGCGACGCCGGTGCTCAGGTCGGCCACGAACACCTTGTGCCCCACCGACGGGCTATCGCCGAAGGTGTTCCCGTCGAGGAAGACGTTGTGGCCCACCGCGCGGCCGTCCGCCCGGCCGAACACGTGGATCCCGAAATTTGCCCGCGGCCCGCCAGCGGCCATCACGCCGTCGACCGGCGTCGAGGTGATCGCCGAGGTGTTGATGGCCGAGCTGCCGAAGTCGTCGGGAAGGTTCAGCCCGAACCGGAGCTCGGCACCGAGGTTGGCATAGGTCGCCACGTTCCCGAGCGCGAAGCCCGCGTGCGGGAGGAGTTCCCAGTCCAGTCCGCTCCGCCGTTCGTGCTTGGGCCAGCGCCAAGTGCGCTCGTAGGTCCCGACGACGCCCAGCTCGTTGTGCAGCTGGTTGTCCCATCCCAGCGGATGGTCCTGCTGAAGAATGTCGTGCGCGAGGCGTTGTGTCTCCTTGGCCAACGACCAAGGACCGACGACGCCGATGTCGAAGATGACCGAGTTGCGGACCCTGGCGGTCTTCCAGACGATGCCGGCGCCCACATACAACCAACCCGCGTACGGCCGGTCGGTGAGGATGGGCGCGGTGGCCTGCGTGTCGTCCGGCGTGTAGATGTTCTGTCCCAGCGCGAGCACAAGGTTCTTCTGGTAGGCCGGTCCGTTGATGCCGGGAAGCGCGTCCAACGCCGGCAGGAACGGCCGGGCGACGACCGTGTCGCTGAACTTGCTCAGATCGGGGGAGCTCCAGCCGATCTTCAGACCGCTGGTGTAGTTGTGGTCGGTGCCGGCGACCGAGTCGTTCTCGACGTACAAGCTCAGCGTCCCGCCGCTCTTCGGGCGGTCCTCGGCCGGGTCCGGTGCGGCGAGCAGCGGGGACAAAAGGCAGCAGGACAACAGGAACGGGGCGGGAGTGATGAGAGCCATGGGTGGTAGACCGACCGGAAAGTTATCCCGGTGCGAGCAAGGCCCAATGGGGTGTTCACCTTATCCTGGCCTGCCGCGGACAAAGTCCGTTCCCGATGTTTGCCCTCGGCGGCAGTCCGTGCGATTCCTCCGCGGCCATGCGTTATCGTCGTTTCGGTCGGACGGATCTCCAGATGCCCGTGTTCTCCTGCGGGGGCATGCGGTACCAGCAATCGTGGTCCGACGTCCCGTGGGACCAGGTCGACAAAGCCGGGCAAGCGAACCTGGAGGCGACCATCCACCGGAGCATCGAGCTCGGCATCCACCACATCGAGACCGCCCGCGGCTACGGGTCGTCCGAGATGCAGCTCGGCCCGGTGCTGGCGCAGTTCCCGCGCGAGAAGCTGATCGTGCAGACCAAGGTGATGCCGAAACCGACGGCGAAGGAGTTCCGCGAGACCTTCGAGACGTCGATGGCTTATCTGAAGCTCGACCACGTAGAGCTGCTCTCCATCCACGGCATCAACAACCGCGAGCACATCGCACAGACGCTCCGGCCGGGAGGCTGCCTCGACGAGGCGCGCAAGATCCAGCGCGAAGGCCGCGCGCGTTTCATCGGGTTCAGCACGCACGCGACGCCGGACGTGGTCTCCGAGGCGGTGCGCTGCGACGAGTTCGACTACGTGAACCTGCACTGGTACTTCGTGAACGACCTGAACCGGCCATGCATCGCCGAGGCCGCGCAGCGCGACATGGGCGTGTTCATCATCAGCCCGAACGACAAGGGCGGTAAGCTCTACCTCGGCCTGCCCAAGCTCCGGGCGCTGACCGCGCCGTTGACGCCGATGCAGTTCAACGACCTCTACTGTCTCGCCCGGCCCGAGATCCACACGCTCTCGCTCGGCGCGGCCAAGCCGTCCGATTTCGACTAGCACATCGCCGGGCTGGAGCACTACGAGCGCGCCGCCGAGGTGGTCGCGCCGATCGAGCGGCGGCTCCGGGATGTTCTTGAGAAGGCCCATGGCGCGGACTGGATGCGCCGTTGGTTCACAAACTTGCCCGAGTACTTCGACGTGCCGGGCGAGGTGAACGTGCTGGAGATCCTCCGCCTCTACACCTACGCGAAGCCCTTGGAGCTGACCAAGTGGGCGAAGTTCCGCTACAACATGCTGGGCAACGCCGACCACTGGTTCCCCGGCGAGCACGTCGCCAAGCTCGATCGCGACAAGGTCCGCGCCGCCGTGGCCAAGAGCCCGTTCGCCGACCGCATCCCGGCGATCCTCGACGAGGCGCACGAGCTCTACCACGACGCCCCGGTCAAGCGGCTGAGCCAGTCCTGACGCGGCATGGCGGGCGGTCCCGCCGTCACTTCAACGTCGCGTCCTTCGCTCCGTCGGCCTGGCGGTAGAGCTTCGTCGGGATGAGCGTCTCCTTGGGCACGTCGTCGCCGGCGAGGTATCTGACGATGTTCTGCACCGCGGTCTTGCCGATGACATCCGGGAACTGGACCGGGTCGGCGTAGATCTTGCCGGCCTTGATCGCGGATCTCCCCTCGGGCATGCCGTCGAAGCCGACGACCTTGACCTTCGCGAGCTTCCCGGCCTTCTCCAGGGCGGCGACAGCCCCGAGCGCGCTCGGGTCGTTGATGGCGAAGATGCCGTCGAGGTCGGGATGCGATTGGAGCAGGTCCTCGGTCGCCTTCATCGAGCGGTCCTTGGCCGCGCCGCCGGGCAAGGTAGCCACCACGGTCATCGACACGCCGTTCTCTCGCTTCTGGCGGGCGAGCTCGTCGTTGAATCCCTGGGTGCGGAGGATCACCGACTCGACCTCCGGATGGTCGAGGATGGCGACCTTTCCCTTGCCGCCGAGCGCCTCGATGAGGGCCACCGCCGCGAGCTTGCCGCCGCCGAGATTGTCGGTGGCGACATGGCCGGCGACCTTGCCTTCCTTGGCCAGCGACGCGATGTCGGCCGTGAACACGGGGATGCCCGCCTTGTTCGCGTCGACGATGGACGTGCCGATCGCCTTGGAATCGCACGGGCAGAGGATGATGGCGTCGACCTTGCGCACGATGAGATCGACGACCTGGTTGCGTTGCTTCGCGGGGTCGAACTCACCGCTGGTCACCACGGTGGTCATCCCGTGGACCTTGGCCTCGGCGGTCATGGCGTCGGCCATGTCCTTGAAGAACGGGTTCGTGAGCGTGAGCACGGAGATGCCGATCACGGCTTTCGGCCGGTCGGCGGCGAGCAGCGAGGGGACGGAGGCCAAAGCGGCGGAGGTCGCGATGGCGAAACGGCGGCGGGTGATCGGCTTCATGGAGAGGACGCAAGGATGTTATGGCCTGTTGCCGGGCGCAACCTCTCGCCTAGCATCGGCCGCATCATGTCCGTCCGTGTCAAGATCTGCGGGATCACCAACCTCGCCGACGCCCGCGCCGCCATCGCCGCCGGCGCCGACGCCCTCGGCTTCGTCTTCGTGCCGGGCACGCCGCGTTATATCGCTCCCGATCTGGCCGGCGAGATCGTGCGGGAGCTGCCTCCGTTCATCGCCCGCGTCGGGCTGTTCGTGGACGCCGAGACGCGCACCGTGGCCGAGGCGCTGGTGCGGTCGGGGATGGACACGCTGCAGTTCCACGGCGAGGAGACACCGGATCTCGTCCGGCAGTTCCGGCGCGCGGTGAAGGTCATGAAGGCGTTCCGCGTGCGCGGCGAGGAGACGCTCATGCGGTTGCCGGCGTACGCGGATGCCGTGGACGCCATCCTTCTGGATGCCTACGTCGCCGGCGCCCACGGCGGGACCGGCGCGCAGTTCGATTGGAAGCTCGCGGTCCGGGCCCGGGACCTGGGAAGGCCGCTGGTTCTCGCCGGCGGGCTCACACCCGCGAACGTCGCCGAGGCGGTGCGGACCGTCCGCCCCTACGGCGTCGACGTCTCGAGCGGCGTCGAATCCTCTCCCGGCAAGAAGGACCCCGAGAAGCTCGCGGAATTCGTCCGCGCGGCGAGATCGGCTTGACCGCGCGTCTTCTCCGCGCCGGCTCCGGTCAGCCTCCGGCGACGATCTTGACGATCTCCAGGCGGTCGCCGGCGGCGAGGTCGCGCGTGGCGAACTCCGACGGTGCGACGGCGTCGCCGTTGTGCTCGACGACGACGCTGCGGGGCAGGAGCCCTTGGCGGACGAGGAACTCCTCGACCGTGCAGGGCGGCTCGACGGGCAGTCCGCGTCCGTTGGCGACGATGGTCATCGGCGGCAGTCTGCGCCGGCCGGTCCGCGCCTCCAAGCCGGACGATCAGTCCGGGTGCGATTAGAAGTGGCGGTCAGAAGAGGAAGGTGGATGGGTGAGATAGAGGTGGATCCGGGTAGAGGGATGTGGTAGTGGAAGGGTCTTATGGACAAGACGATGAGGGTTGGAGGAACGGGGACGAAAGGGATGAAG
>JBBRQL010000153.1:0-10044 GCA_038226425.1 Verrucomicrobiota bacterium | reverse complement strand
TGGCCACCTATTCGCGCGCGACACTGTTGCGGGTGACGTTGCTGCTGGCCGGTTGGTCGGTCGGCGCCGGATCCGCGACCGGCGAGAAAGAGGAGACGACCATCGCGGCGAACACGCTGGAACTGCTCGTGGCACCCCTCGACCGCGCATGGCTCGGCCGCGCGCGACGCTCGACCAGCGCCGAACCGATGACCGGAGCGGTCTACCGGCAAGCTCCGCTCTCCGCCGCCAGCGAGGCCGCGCTACGCGAGCATCCGATGTTCAACGCGGCCTGACCGGATACCGAGGATCCTCGTTTTCCCGGCGTCATGCGACCTCCTTGCGCAGGCGGAAGAACCTGGGCTTCCCATCAGACACGACGCCGAGGGAGGACGTTTGCCGTCCGACACAGGGACCGCGCTGGGATCGGCCCTGACGATCGGCGTGACCGATCTAGCCGTCGACCGCAGGGCTCGATCCGACCAGCCGTCAAAGCACTGGGACGCCCGGTGACTCCCGGTCCAGCTCATCGGGAGCGCACCCTCCCACTCTGTGCGGTTGTAAAGCGCCTCGTGGCTCTGGACCGCCGCTCGCGGGACCGATCAGTAGCGGTAGGAAAGCTGGATACGGCTGTAGGGGGCGGCGTCCCCGTTCCATTGGCGGTCCCGCTCATCGACAAGGAACCGCCGATCGAACATCCAACCGCCCGCCGCCTCCACCCGGAAACCATGGCCGAGGTTCCAGACCGCCCCGACGCCGGCGCGGATCTCGCGGTAGGTGATGTTGACGTCATCGAACTGGGCATCACCGCGACCGGTGCCATGATGAACGCTGAGCTGGTAAGCCCCGCCGACGAGCTCCGCGCCCGCATAGAGAAGCCAAGAATCGTCGGGCCGGTACTCGATCCGGGGCCGGGGCACGAGGATCGAGAGCGTCCATCGCGGGTTGATCCGCCAACGCAGACCGGGACCACCCACGACGGGCATGTCGCGGCGCGCATCGACGCTCACCTGCAGGAAGAGTTGCAGGTCATCATTCACAGCGTAGGAGATGCCGGAGATGATCGGCGCGTTGAAGTCGCTCCAACCGATTTCGCTGAAATCGCTGTAGATGCCAGGCGCCACTTCGGTCCGGAACGACCATCGCGCGTCGATCTCCCAGGTGACGCCCAAAGGGACGCTGACCGAACCGAGAGCCGTCGGCAGGAGGGACATCTTCTCCCGCCCGAATCCGAAGCGTTCGGCGGCGAGTCCCACGGACCAACTGACGGGGCCGCCGGTGTTGAACACTCCAGTGTACTGGAAGCGGGTGTGGAGGGTGTCGATATCGCCGAGTTCCAGGGAACCCTCCCGGATCCCCGCGCCAGGGACATATTCTGTGACGACGTCGACGGTTGCGGCGTACGCGGGGCGGGCGGGGCTTTGGGCAGCCAGCGGTAGCACGGCGGTGATCAGGAGAGCAGCACGGGCGAACATCTACCTGGATTTCTAGCTTCGATGCTCCAGAACGCAAACGGGCACGTTCAATCGCCGGCACATGGCCAAAGGAGCCGGAGAGAAAGAAGGCCAAGAGGTTTGGCGAACGGTGACGGAGGGGCGTTGTGCCATCGCCTTGAGACCAATTGGGCCTGCATCGATAAAACGGCCATCAAAAAGAAGTGCCATGGTAGGAGACGATGCCTCCCTGGTCCGGAAAACAACCGGTCGCCCTCCTGAAGATTTCATCCGAAAGCGCGGAAAACATTCGGCGACATCCTCGGACTTATTCCGAATCTGATTCTGGATCGTTCGATATCGTGGAACCAGAAAACGAAACAACCCGCCGGTCCTCAGCAGGTTGAAACGATTGGCGGAGAGGGGGGGATTCGAACCCCCGGTAGGGATTAGCTACGCACGCTTTCCAGGCGTGTGCCTTAAACCACTCAGCCACCTCTCCGCCGAGGCCGCGAAAGGTGCGAAAGCCGGGCGGGCGGTGCAACAGGTTTCTCCGGGGTTTCTCCGGGATCCGGCAGGTCGGGACGTCACGGCCACCCCGACAGGTTGCGGACGATCCCGAACACGAAGGCCACCGCGGTCAGCACCGCGAGGTGACTTGCCCCGAACGGAGGCGTCCAGCGGCGCCCGGTCCGCCAGGCCCACGCCACACGGACCCCGCAGGCCAGCCCGACGGGCAGGGGCGCGACGGCGAGCGGGTTCAAGGTCCAAGCGGTCCGCAGGTCGCCGTGGAGCAGAGCGTGCAGCGCCCGCGTCGCGCCGCAACCGGGACAGAGCAACCCGGTGGACTGGTGGAGCCAACAGCGAGGGTAGAAGAACTGTCCCTGCGGATCAAACCACCAGACCACGGAGAGCGCGCCGACAGCGCAACCAGCCGCAAGCCATCCTCGCCAAACCACGCCCGGTCGCGATTCTGCTGAACCCCCGAGTCGTGGCGGGACCGGCGTGGAGGCGGGCGTGAACACGTTCAGCGGAAGGCCGACTTCACCTCGGGCTTGTTGAGCTGGATGATCGCCCAGATGCCGATGGGCAGGCCGATGAGGCAACAGCAGCTCCCGCAGGGCAGCATCACCAGGATGGCCGAGGCGAGCGCGAGGCCCCACGACTGGAGCT
The DNA here is from genome assembly GCA_038226425.1 of Verrucomicrobiota bacterium. GTDB lineage: Bacteria > Verrucomicrobiota > Verrucomicrobiia > Limisphaerales > UBA9464 > CAIVQB01. Next base: position 7,459 of record JBBRQL010000153.1, on the reverse strand, counting down.
TCATCATCTTGAGCCCGCCCACGAGGATGACCGTGTTCACGGCCAGACCGAGCGCGAGGCTGAAGATGTCGCTGAGACCGAGGCCCGCGGTCTTCGCGGCCACCATCTGCGAGCGCTGGTCGGCGTTCAGCGGGACGTTCATCTTCTCGAAGACTTGTAGCATGGTGTCCATCATGGACGCCTTCAGGAACGGCCCGATCACGGTGAACAACAGGCCGAGCACGCCCAGGATGACCAGCAGGATGGCCGGGACCTTCAGCCGCTCGATGAGGGTCGCCGGATCCTCGACGACCGGCGCTGCGACGTAAGCCGCGGCCGGAGGCGCGGAACCGGTGCCCCCCAAAGCCGCGGCGAACTCGGGGAACTCGGCCAAAGCCCGCCAGCCGGGCGAACCGACGTCCTCGGCGAGCGAGGCTCGGTTCAGGCGGTTCTCGCGGATCCATTGGTGGACCTGGTCCGCGGTGATCGGACCGTACTCGTTGTTGTCGGCTCCTCGGATCTTGTACATGGCAGTTCAGTGGACGGAAGCGGTCTCAACCGGGGCAGGCGTGTCGCGGTGACGATAGAACGAAGCGACCACGACGAACAACACCGAGACCACGAAAGTGAGCCCGGCGTAGAAGAAGAACCGGCCCGCCGAGACCGACGAGTCGCCGTGGCCGCCGCCGGCCAACGTGGTGATGGCGGCCACGCCGAGGTTGCCCAGCGCGATGGTGAGCAGCCAGAAGCTCATGATGGTGCTCTTCATGGTCGGCGCCGCCTGGGTGTAGGCGAACTCCAGCCCGGTGGTGGAGACGAGGATCTCCCCCGTGGTCAGCACGATGTAGGGCACGGTCTGCCACAACACGCTCAAGGTCTCGCCCGCTTCGATGCGGGTCTGGAGCCAGCCCACGATGAGGTAGGAACCGGCGGTCAGGACGAGACCCACCGCGATCCGGCGCAGCGAGGTGACCTTGAAGCCGGCCTTCTCGAGCGCCGGATATATGCCCCAGTTGAGCAGCGGGATGAGGATCATCACGAGGAGGGGGTTCATCGACTGCATCTGCTCGGCGCCGATGGTGATCCCGCCCGCCGTCCACACGGCCATCTTCGCGCCCTGGAGCACCCAGGTGGAGTTCGATTGCTCGAAGAGCGCCCAGAAGGCCGGCACGAAGGCGAACATGCACAGGATCGGCCCGACCGAGCGCGCGGCGGAGATGTCGGCGTCGCTAAACTTGCCGGCGGCCCCTTTCCAGAAGCTCTCGGGCAGCTCGCTGAACCGGAACACGGTCGAGACGATGACCAGCAGGTACCAAAGGCCGATGCAACCGAAGGCGGCGTACCCGACCGCCTTCACGAACGGCGTCGGCTGGTGCAGCAAGGATACGATGACCAGTCCTACCATCGCCACCATCGGCAGGACGATGGTGGTGAGGATGCTCTGCACCGCGAGCAGGCTGAAGCCGCCGGGCTGGTTCCGGAAGGCGGTCAGGAACACGGGCAGGAAGCCGGCGCTGCGGGTGTCCTTCGCGGGCGGTTTGCGCACGTAATGCTTCGAGCCGAGCCAGAAGACGAAGGTCGCCAGCCCCATCAGGACGCCGGGGATCCCGAAGGCCCAGCCGTAGCCGTGCGACCGGGCGACCCAAGGGATGACGAGGAACGAGAAGAACGAGCCGAAGTTGATCGAGAAATAGAACGCCCCGTAGGCCTTGCGCATCAGGTGCGACTGGTCGGCGGCGAACTGGTCGCCGACGAAGGCCGACACGCAGGGCTTGATCCCGCCGGCGCCGAAGGCGATCAGCGAGAGTCCGAAGTAGAGACAGTAGAGCTTCGCGTCGTAGTCGGTCGGCTGGAACAGGTCCGCCATCGCGAGCACGCCGTGGCCGGCACAGTAGAACAGCGAGATCCAGAGGATCGTGTGGTAGCGGCCCCAGAACTTGTCGGACACCCAGGCGCCGACCAGCGGCATGAAGTACACCGCGAAACCGGCGAGGTGGATGATCTGTGTCGCGCGGTCCTGCGTCTGCGCCAACGCCGTGGTGATGTAGAGCGCCAGGATGCTCTTCATCCCGTAGTAGCTGAACCGCTCGGCCGCCTCGTTGCCGACGATGTACTTGATCTGCGGCGGCCACTTGTCCGGGTTGGCTGAGGGGGAAGCTTGGATCACGCGCCTCCCGATTAACCCGGAGGGTGTTCCGGAGCAAGCACCGCCTTGGCCGACGACCGTCCCGCCATCGCCGACGCGGCGCGATCGAGGCGAGCCGGGTCCCATCGGAGCGTCACGCCTTCCAACGTCGTGCGGGCTCGAACGGCATCGGTGACCGAGAAACCGGCTTCGGCGAAGACATCGAGCCCGACCGGGTTGACGTAGACGACCCACACGTCCGCCGGGTCGCGTGCCGCGCGGAGCCGCAACCGTTCGACGACCCGAGACAGCGTCCCGCCGCAGAACGGATTGTAGAGGAAAGCGACCAATAGGCCCTCCGGCGGCGTGTAGACCGCGGCGTCCGTCTCGACCACCGAGCAGACGACGTCCGCCGGCAGCACCGGGCTCCGGCGCAGGTTGTCCCTGCAGACAGCGGCCAGCCCGGGCGCGAACTCGATGCCCACGAGCCGCCGGAAGCCCGACTCGCCCGCGAGCAGGAGCGCCCTGCCTTTCCCGCATCCGTAGTCGACGAAGGTCGCGCCGCGGGCGGCGGGCGGAAGCCGGTCGAGCAAAGCGCGGACGACACGCGGAGCGGCAGCCTGGTATTGCACGGCGTCCTCGCGCGAGCCGCCGGCCAAGGGCAGCGCGGCGATCTCGCGCGGCCTCATGGTCTCGGCGCGGTGGCGCAGGTCGAAGCGGATCTCGTCCGCCGCGTCGGCGATGCTGCGCCGCCAGCCCTTCTGCCCCACCGCGCGCAGGCCGAAACGCGCGTACTTCCACGCGTTCGCCCACGGCCCGTGCGGAGCGGATGCCTCCATCTGCGGCACAGCCTATCCGGCGGCGGGTGAACGGCGGGCGTCGGCGGCGTTACTTTGTCGCGTCGGTGCCAAGCCGGGTTGCGGACCCGCCCGGACGTCGCGCAGGCTCACGGCTTCGGAGACACGACAAGACCGACCTCGACGACACCATGAAAGCCCTCGCCGACTGGACCACCAAGAGCATCTTCCGCTACGTCCATGGCAACCATCTCGTCTACAACTGCTGCTGGGAGGATCCTCGCCTCGACCGGGAGGTGATGGAGCTCGGCGGCGACGACGACGTGATGCTGATCACCTCGGCCGGCTGCAACGCGCTCGACTACGCCCTCGACGCGCCTCGGAGCGTCCACGCGGTCGACATGAACTTCCGCCAGAACGCGCTGCTCGAGCTCAAGCTCAGCGGCATCCGCAACCTGGAGTTCGAGGAGTTCTTCAGCCTCTTCGGCAGCGGCGGGCACCCGGAGTTCCCGGCATGGTACCAGCGGCGGTTGCGCGCGGGGTTATCGCCGGCCTCCCAGGCCTACTGGGACAAGAACCTGCGCTGCCTGAGCCGTCCGACGCCCGAGGCGTCGTTCTACCACCACGGCACCACCGGTCTCTTCGCCCGGATGATGGTCCGCTACATCCGCTTCACCGGGATCCTTCCCGACGTGCAGCGGCTCTTCGCCGCCGCCACGGTCGAGGAACAGCGCGGGATCTATCTCGGGTCCGTGCGCGACCGGATGTGGAGCCCGGCCCTGAAGCGAGCGTTGCGGACCGACGTGATGCTCAGCCTGCTGGGGGTGCCCAAGGCCCAGCGCGAACACCTCGAGAAGTCCTGCTCGCAGACGATGGCGGACTTCATGCAGGAATCTGTGGAGGCCGTCTTCACGCGGCTGCCGACCGCGGACAACTACTTCTGGCGCGTCTATCTCTTCGGCCGCTACACGCCGGAGTGCTGCCCCGGCTACCTGCGCCGCGACGCGTTCGCGCGCCTCAAGGGCGGGCTGGTCGACCGCATCCACGTCCACACCAGCGACGTCACCCGTTTCCTCCGGGGCCACGACGGGACGCTCTCGCGGTTCGTGCTGCTCGACCACATGGATTGGCTGAGCCAGCAGGGACCGGCGCTGCTCACGGAAGAATGGCAGGCCATCGTCGACAAGGCCCGGCCCGGCGCGCGCGTGCTCTGGCGGAGCGGCGGTGCCGACGTGGATTTCGTGGACCCGCTGATGGTGCGCCACGGCGGACGGACGCGGCGTGTCGGCGACCTGCTCCGCTACGACCGCGACAAGGCCGCCGGATGCCACGCCCGCGACCGCGTCCACACCTATGGCAGCTTCCACTTCGCCCACCTGGCCGCTTGACGGCATCGGGCGGCCCGACTCCCGGGGAACCATCGCCGCCACGTCGCGCAGCAGCGCCGGGCCCGTCGTCCGTATCCACTTCCATGAACAGGCCCAGGCCTGCTTGGCCGCTCATGCCGGCGAGAACCACGGCTATTGGCGCGGCGTCCTCGAGGAAGGCTCCGCGGCGTTCGCGCCCAACCTCCGCACGCGGCCCGGCATCGTGGCCTTCGATGGCGAGGTCTGGCCGGTCACCGTCAACGACGCGGTCGAGGACAACTCGTACCCGTGTTCCCTGCACACACAGTACGTGCGCTATCCGCGCGCCCAGCTGGCCCTCGTGCCGACACCCGCGCAACGGCTCGCGGCTCGCGCCGGACTGGTCGTGATGGATGCCCTGCTGCGCATCGCCCAAGCCGACCGCGTCGTGCAGTGGAGCAGTTGGCTCTACTCGACCAACCTGCACGCCTCGGCCACGGCGGGCGCCGTCGGACCGGTCACGGCGGCGCTCGCGGCGGCGTTCCCGCGGCACGCGGTGCTCCTGAAGAACGTCCACGACGCGGACGCCACAGGGCTTCCCGAGGCGCTCGTCCGCGCCGGATACCAGCTCATCACCAGCCGGCAGGTCTACCTCTTCGACGGACGGATGAAGGACTTCACTCAGAAGAGCACGGTGAAGCGCGACCTCAAGGAGCTCAGGCAGCTCACGTCCCACCATGTCGTGGAACACGACGCGTTCACCGAGGAGGACGTGCCACGGATCACCGAGCTCTACCAGCAGCTCTACGTGGAGAAACATTCCCGGCTCAACCCCCGGTACACCCGGAGGTTCGTCTCGCGGGCGCTGACCGGACGTTGGCTGGAGTTCCGCGGGCTCCGGCACGTCTCCGGGCGGCTCGACGGCGTGTACGGCTGCTTCACCCACGGCGGCGTCACGTCCACGCCGTTCATCGGACACGACACCACGCTGCCGACGGACCTGGGTCTGTACCGGCACCTGGTGTCGATGCTCCTCCAGCGCGTCGCGGAACGCGGACTGCTTCTGAACTACAGCTCGGGCGCGGGCGATTTCAAGCGGCGGCGCGGCGGCCGGCCCGTCATCGAGCACAACGCGGTCCACACCGCCCACCTGCCGAAGGTCCGGCAGGCCGCGTTCCGTCTCCTCGGCGGGCTGGTGGACCGCGTCGGGCGACGGTTCCTGGAGGAGAACCAGATCTAGCCCGGTTTGCCGCCTGCCTGGGTTTTTTCTCAACCCCGGCTGAGAAATTTCACCTCTTCTCAAGCGGTCGACGTTCCCTAGACTCCTCATCCGTTCCGCATCCAACACACATCATGAGCAAGCAGTTCTTCCCGAACATCGGGAACATCCAGTTCGAGGGCCCGGGCACCAAGAACCCCCTCGCGTTCCAGCACTACAACCCGGGCGAGCTCGTGGAGGGCAAGTCCATGAAGGAGCACCTGCGCTTCGCGGTGGTGTACTGGCACACGATGCGCGGGACGGGCGGCGACATGTTCGGCTGGGGCACGGCGCAGCGTCCGTGGAACGCCGGCGAAGGCACCGTGAAGGAGGCGGTCGCCCGCGCCCACGCGATGTTCGAGTTCACCTCGAAGGTCGGCGCGCCCTACTACTGCTGGCACGACCGCGACGTCGCCCCGCACGGCAAGACGCTCACCGAGTCGAACAAGAACTTCGACGCGATCGGCAAGGAGCTGAAGAAGCTGCAGAAGGACACCGGGATCAAGCTCCTCTGGGGCACCGCGCAGAACTTCGTCCATCCGCGCTACATGCACGGCGCCGCCACGAGCTGCAGCGCCGACGTGTTCTGCCACGCCGCCGCGCAGGTCAAAAAAGCGATGGAGTGGACCCACGAGCTGGGCGGCGAGGGCTACACCTTCTGGGGCGGACGCGAGGGATACTCGACCTTGCTCAACACCGACCTCGCCCGCGAGATGGACCACCTCGCCGAGTTCATGCACATGGCGGTCGACTACAAGAAGAAGCTCGGCTTCGCCGGCCCCTTCTACATCGAGCCCAAGCCGAAAGAACCGACCAAGCACCAGTACGATTCCGACGCGGCGGCCTGCCTGAACTTCCTCCGCGAGTACGGCCTGCTCGAGCACTTCAAGCTCAACATCGAGACCAACCACGCCACGCTGGCCGGCCACTCCATGCAGCACGAGCTCGAGGTCGCGGCCGCGGCGGACGCGCTCGGGTCCATCGACGCCAACATGGGCGACATGCTGCTCGGCTGGGACACCGACCAGTTCCCCACCGACCTCTACCTCACCAGCCAGGTGATGCTCACCGTGCTCAAGCACGGCGGTTTCACCACCGGCGGCACGAACTTCGACGCCAAGGTCCGCCGCGAGAGCCACACCCTCGAAGACCTGTTCTACGCCCACACCGCCGGCATGGACGCCTTTGCCCGCGGCCTGAAGATCGCCTCCAAGGTCCGCGCCGACGGCCGGCTCGCCGACTTCGTGAAGTCGCGCTACCGCAGCTGGGATTCCGGCATCGGCGCGAAGATCGAGGCCGGCAAGGCGACGTTCGCCGACTGCGAGAAGCACGCGCTGAAGCTCGGCGAGGTGACGGACCTGGAGAGCGGCCGCCAAGAACGCTTGGAAGCGCTCTTCAACGAGTTCATCTGAGCACTGCTTTTCCCGAAGACCTCCCGGCTTGCGCCGGGAGGTCTTTTTTGTCGGGACCGGTCGCGCCTTCTTTCGCCGGCCGCGATCGGATCTTCGTCAGCCGCCGACCGCGCCGATCGTGTGACGACCGGTTGGACGCTTGACCTCTCGCGGCCAGCCGGCATGCTCGCCGGCCCTAGTTAGGGGACCCGTTTATGCAGCATATCCGCAACATCGCGATCATCGCCCACGTCGACCACGGCAAGACCACCTTGGTCGATTGCCTCCTGAAGCAATCCGGCACCTTCCGCGCCAACCAGCACGAGTCGTCCGAGGAGCGGCTGATGGATTCGATGGACCTCGAGAAGGAGAAGGGCATCACCATCCGCTCCAAGAACGCGGCCTTCAATTACAAGAACTTCCAAATCAACATCGTCGACACTCCCGGCCACGCCGACTTCGGCGGCGAGGTCGAGCGCACGCTGAAGATGGTCGACGGCGTCCTGCTCCTCGTCGACGCCAGCGAGGGCCCGCTGCCGCAGACGCGTTTCGTCCTCAAGAAG
>JBBRQL010000152.1:0-10046 GCA_038226425.1 Verrucomicrobiota bacterium | reverse complement strand
GCTCTCGGCCTGCATTTGCTCGGCCTCTCGGAAGCGCGTCTCCGCCTCGGCCCGGCGGCCCGCCTGGTGCAGGGCGTCGGCGTGGGTGCAGCGCTGGCCTATTCGCTGAAACGCATCGCCGCTGCGGTCAGCGTAGGTCACGGACAACTCGGCGTCCCCCAACGCCGCGGCCACCTCGCCCAGCGTCAGCTCCAGCTCGCTCAGGTTGCTGGCGCCGACCGTAGCGTTTTCCCAATTCTGTTGTGTGACGACGTACTCTAGCCCCGCCCGCATCGGTTCGAGAGCCTCGGTCAACCGGCCCAAAGCGCGCAGGCGGAAGGCGGCTTGGTTCAATAGCCAAGCTTGCACGGGTTCGATGAGAGTGTGCGAGACGCGATGCCATGGTCCTTCAAATAAGCAAGCAACCGCACCTAAATCAGAACCGAACGCCCCGAGTTTTTTCACGGCGTAGGCTTCCTTTCCCCGCGCGATACGGGCGTAATAGACCTTGTCACACGCCTCCTGCTGCAACCCCGCCTGGCAGCCGTGGGCCACGGCTTGGTAGAGCGGCTGGAGGTCTTCGAGCGTGGGCTGGGCGCCTTCCTTCGTGGTCGCGCAGAGGTGTTCGTAGAGCCGCCGGTGGGCCGCGCGCCAGGCGTCCGCTTCAGCCCCGACGGGGCGGGACAAGCCAGCCTGGGGCAACGCCCCAGGCTGCGCGGTCCCCAAGATCCCCGAGCCCTGTAAGGGCGAAACAGACGCGCCCGGTGCCGCCCCTTCAGGGCTCGTGGAAACGTGGGCTGTCGAACCCAGGGCGTTGCCCTGGGCTGGCTTGTTCCGCCCCGTTGGGGCACGGAGTTGCTTGGCGAAGTATTCACGGATGTGCGGATGCGTATCGAGCGAGACGAGCGTGCCGGCGGCGTCGCGGTTCACCGTGAGCAGTTTCGCGGCTTCGAGGCCGGTGAGGCAGAATTCCCAATCGTCGTCGGCCAATCCGTCGAGCGGTTCGGTGAGGCCGGGGATGGGATCGCGCCGCAGAGCCGCGAGGCAGCCGGCGTCGGCCGGCCGGTCGAACAGGCCCATGAGCCGCAGCGCGGCCACTTCGCGCCGGCCTTCCTCGCCACCGTCGCGCAAGAGCCATTGCTCGTAAGCGGCCATGGTCCGGAAGGCGTGCCCGCCGTCCATCTTCTCGTCGGCTTTCTCGAACTTCACGCGGTCGCGTTGCCGGATGTCGCCGTGGAAGGCGCGTCTTAGGAAGCTGCCAAGAATGGTCAACGTGAGCGCGTGGCCTTTCACGTCTTCCACGAGTTTCTCGAACGCGTTGACCACTTCCTTGCCGTCGCGGAATACAGGCCCCGCCTTGCCGTCGGTAGGCGCGATCTCCGCATCCGCAGGCCAACGGCCTGACACAGGCCAGCCCAGGGCAACGCCCTGGGTTTCGCCCGACCCCACGTCGAGCCCTGTAGGGGCGGCACCCTCGTGCGGCGGCGCCTTGTCCCGCCCCTTCAGGGCTGGATCGTTTTCGTCCGCCAACCCAGGGCGTTGCCCTGGGCTGGCTTGTGGCGCCCCCTTCGGGGCTGGACCGGCATGGGACGACTTCGGGGCTTCCGAACCGGGACTCGGAGTGAGCGGAATGTTCCGCAGTTCACTCCCTTTCACCCCGAGGGTCTTCAGCAGATGCACGCCGGCTTCGCGGGACAGGCGCAGCAGCTTTACCTCCGGCGCGGTGGTCTGCCAGAACGCCTTCAGGTCCGGGATGGTGTATCGGGTGGTGACGACGCACAGGCCGTTGCTGGCGGCGGCCAAGCCCCGCAACAGCGCAGCGATGCCCTGATCCTTGAGCTGGCCCGGCGTGGGCGAGGTGGGCGCGTATTGCAGCGGCTCGAGGCCGTCCAAGATGAGCAGGCAACGCCGCTGGCCCACGATGCGGGCGAGGCGCTTGCCCTTATCGAACGCGCCGGCGTTGCCGGCGGCGAATGCCTTGTCCGCGTCGTCGCCGAAGAAGGTGAGCGCTTCCTTGAGGAACAAGTCGGAACTCGCGGCCACCTGCTCGCGCGTGCCTTGGCTGTAGAACGACCATGCAAACGCGGCGTCGCAGCCCGGCCAGTCCTGATGCGCCAGTTCCGCCGCCCACTTGGCCACGAGCGATGTCTTCCCCTCGCCCCCGAGCGCGACAAAGGTGAGGATGTGGGGGCGCGGTGTGATGCTTAGGACCGCCTTGTTCCATGCGTCGAAGAGGCGCTTTTTCTCGTCGTCGCGCCCGATGAGTTCCACCGGGGCGTATTTCAGGATGCGCGAGATGTCGGCGGGAAAAGGGACGGACAGGGAAGGAGCCGCTGGTGCAGCGACGGTGGACGGGGCCTTGTGCGGAGGAATGTACCGTTCGATCAGGTCCGTGATGTCGCGCGCAAACCCGGAGTGCTGTACGGTGGCTATCTGGTAATCGAAGAGTCCTTTGACGCATCCTGGGCAGCATCGTTTCAGTTCACCGAGATCCACCGACTCTTCGCGAATCGGCACGATGTTCCGATTGGACCCGATCGCCGCGAGGAACTCCCGGCGAACCCAGTCATCTTCCGCCGAACAACGATCCAGCGCGCTGGGGGTGAGCAGCAGGAGAAAGTGCGCCCGTTTGGGAACTTGGGTCAGGATCTGTGCGGCCCACTTGCCAGCGTCGAGGCAATCCACATCCAGAAACACATCATAGCCCTCATGAGTGAGCGCCTGCATAAGTGAACGAGCGAATGATTTGCCAGTCGCATCGCGGCGGTAGCTGATGAAGACAGTTTTCTCGCTCATAGCGGTTGAAAGACACCGCTCGGAAAGATCGTGGGCCGGATTTTCATCGGTGAGGTTTGGTCGGTGCTGGCGCTGCGAGGTTGCCGCCCGCCGCCGCGGGTGGCAATGCCGCGCACCCGGGAGGGCGGACATTCTAGTCCGCCCTGTGGAGTGCGCCGATCAAAGCCGAGCACCTGTTGTTGTGGGCCCTGCCAATTGGCGAGGTGGCGGGAAGACTTCCTTGGCGTCTCGCGCGGTCGGGCGGGCGCAGGACTGGAAAGTCCGCGCACCCGGGATCGTGCAACTCCGCGCCACCTCCGACCGCACCCATCGATGGCGCCCACGTCTTCCGCTGGCCCCAAGCGCTCGGAGACGATTTCGGTCATCGGTTTCCCTGTCCCCCTTCTGATCTCTCTCGTGGCAATCGTCCTCTGAGATCAGATATCGGCCGGTATGAGCTGGAACCATGCGGTCAAAGGCCGAGGAGAACGGGCCACCGGCCCGCCGCGTTGGGTGCGCCGGGGACGCTGTCTCCGGTGGGTGGATCCTCGTGCCGAACCTCGCCGGCAAGTTGCCGCCGAGAACGGCCAGGTTGGCCGGTCCACCCTGATCCATCTGCATGGTTCCGGAGCAGGGGCCGCGAGGTCTCGGGGTCGCGCGGCTTGCCGCCGTTTTCGGACGGAGATGGCCGCGAAAGAACGCACAGAGCACAAAAGAAAAAGTGGCCTGGCCCCGGCCCCTTTGAGTTCTTTGCGTTCTTTTGCGGCCAACCCAAAAGCAGCGGAGCTCCCCAGCCTCCGCTCTCACTTCACCGCCTGCAACCGTTCCCACAGGGCTTTGAATTCCTTCATCACTGGATGATCCAGAGGCGTGACACGCCGGCCAAACTCGTAGGCGCGCCGGGCAAGAGTTTTGCGGCTTCGATGTTCCCTTGCTTCTCCAAGGCTTCAGCCAAGCTGTGGCAGGATTTCAAGATTGCGACTGAGATTGCTTCGATTTCTCGGATGGAGAGGAAGAGAGATCGAGTCCCATGGAACGCATCATCAAAGCATCCCCGTTCAGACCCGCCGGAAGTTCGACACGACCTTCAAGCTCGAGGCCGTCCGCAACCGGCTGGGCGGTCGCAGGTGCGCCGCTGTCGGCGCCAAGGAACCGGGCCTGGGCGGCGCTTCACTGCAATCCTGCGCCGAACTGCATGCCGTTGGCGCCGGTCGTGTCGTCGGTGGGGAACCAGAAGCGCTTGAGCTTCTCCATCGCGACGCTCTGCTTCTGGCGGACCTTCTCCACGTGAAGGTCGCCCATCAAGTAATGGCCGCGGCCGTTGTGGCGCAGCGACAGCGTGTGCGAGCCGAAGGTGGGCCCGGCCTGGCCCGAGTAGTCGTTGGTGGCCATCTGGGCCTCCATGTAGACCATGGTGGACGTCGGGCTGATGAAGGCGGCGATGTCGGACACGTGGCACAGGCCGCAGTTCATCGCGAAGCTGTAGTCGCGCTTCCCGGGCTTCGGGCCGAAGCCGCCGGTGGCCGGTACCCTGGTCCGCTTGTGCGAGGCGAGCTCCTGCTGGTCGGTCGGGCAGAGGTACACCGCGCGCGACTTGAGGTAGGGGTAGAGCGTGCCGGTGGTGAGGTTGCCGGGCCGCTTGCACAGCCAATCGCGGAACGACGGCATCTTGCCCGCGAAATCGAAAGAATAGGTCATCGAGGCCAACCCCATCTGCCGCACGTTGCTGGCGCAGACCGCGCCGCGGCCGGATTCGCGCGCCTTGCCCAGCGCCGGGAGCAGCAGCCCGGCGAGGATCGCGATGATGGCGATGACCACGAGCAGCTCGATCAAGGTGAAGGCGCGCTCCTGCCCGGCTCCGCCCGGCCGCTCGACGGCAGACCGGAACGGCGACGGCTCACGGGGAATCATCTCCGCATCTGGTTTTCCCGCGATCCGGCTGGCAAGGACGGATCCGGCGTGGTCAAAGGTCCGGCCGGTCCGTCGCGGACCGGAAGCCCGCTCGACCGCGACGGCGTAGGTGACTGGACGTCGCGGCGTGACAGGACGGACGTGATGCGGCAAGAACGGGGCATGCCGGATGCCGACCAGTTGAGGAAGTTCGTGGCGTGGTGTGCCGCCCACATCACGGGCGATGAAAAGGGCCAGGCCCAGATCTTCCTCGACCGCCTGTTCCAGGCCTTCGGGCAGCCCGGCTGCCTCGATGTCGGCGGCATCACCGAGTTCCGCCTCCGCAGAGCAGAGGACGACGGCGGCGGGGTGGCCTTTGCCGACTATGTGTGGAAGCCCGTCGTGCTCATCGAGATGAAGAAACGGGGCGAGAAGCTCCATAGGCACTATCGCCAGGCATTCGACAATTGGACCCGCCTCGTCCCCGGCCGGCCGCGTTACGTGGTCCAGTGCGACTTCGACGAGTTCCACGTCTTCGACTTCGAGACGCAGATGGATTCGCCCGTCGGCCGGACCGCGCTGGCCGAGCTTCCGGAACACTACGGCCCGCTGAACTTCCTCGCGCCCGGCCAGCCCAAGCCCGTCTTCGACAACGACCGCGTCGCCGTCACCCGGCAGGCGGCCGATTGCTTGGCCGAGTGCTTCCGCAAGCTGCGCGCCCGCGGCGTGGACCAGCCCACGGCCCAGCGCTTCATCCTCCAGATGCTCGTGGCGCTGTTCGCCGAGGACATCGACCTGCTGCCGAAATATTTCGTCACCCAGCTGCTGCAGGACATCACCACTCCGGCCCAGAGCCACGACCTGCTCGGCGGCCTGTTCGAGGCGATGGACACCTCTCCGGCCCTCACCGGTGGACGCTTCAAGGGGGTGCCGTACTTCAACGGCGGCCTGTTCGCCCAACCCGCGCGGCTGGAGCTGCACGACCGCGAGCTGGTGCTGCTGCGGAAAGCCGCCGCCCACGACTGGAAGAAGGTCCAGCCGGAGATCTTCGGCACGCTGTTCGAGCATTCGCTCGACGACGGCACCGTGGCCGGCACGCGCGACGAACGCCGGGCACAGGGCGCGCACTTCACCCATCCGGCCGACATCATGAAGATCGTCGGGCCCACCCTCGTGGATCCGTGGCGCGAGCAGATCGAGGGGGCGAAGACGCTCAAGCGCCTCGGCGAGCTGCGCGAGCGGTTGCACCAGTTCCGGGTGCTCGACCCGGCGTGCGGCAGCGGGAACTTCCTCTACGTCGCTTACCGCGAGCTGAAGCGGTTGAAGTCCCGCCTGCTGGAGCGCATCGCGGAGTTCCCCAGCCGGGCCGAGCCGGGGCAGATCGCGCTCAGCTACCTGAGCGCGCAGAACTTCTTCGGCCTCGATATCAACCCGTTCGCCGTCGAGATCGCCAAGGTCACGATGATGGTCGCGCGCAAGCTCGCGATCGATGAGCTGCATATCTCCGAGCGCGCCCTGCCGCTCGACAACCTCGACGGGAACTTCATCGCCACCGATGCGCTCGTCACCACCGGCGCGGACGGCACGTCCATCCGGACCCCGTGGCCGCGAGCGGACGTCGTCATCGGCAACCCGCCGTTCATCGGCGCGAAGCTGCTCAAGCCGCAGCTCGGGCCGGACGCCGTGAACCGCTTGCGCCAGCTCTATCCCGAGGTGCCCGGCATGGCCGACTACTGCGTGTATTGGTTCCGCCGCGCGCACGATCATCTGCCTCCTTGCACCGCGGCCGATCCGGTGGCCGGTCGCGCGGGCCTCGTCGGCACGCAGAACATCCGGAACAACGCCTCCCGCATCGGCGGCCTCGACCATGTCGTGAAGGACGGCACCCTCATCGAGGCGGTGGACAACCAGCCGTGGAGCGGCGAGGCCGACGTCCACGTCTCCATCGCCGATTGGGTGAAGACGCAGGACAGCGCGCTCTTGCCGAAGACGCGGCGGCTGTGGTCCAAGGCCGAGCCGTCGGCGGCGACGAAGAAGCTGTGGAAAAGCCAAGGGAAGACCACGGCGAAGGAATATGAGCTCTGCTTCCGCGACGTGGCGCATCTTTCCTCCACCCTTTCCGATCAGACCGACGTGAGCGATGCCGCCCGGTTGCTCTGCAACCACGAACCGCAAGTCTGCTTCTCGGGACAAGTCGCGGGCCATGAAGGCTTCGTTCTCCAGCCGCGAGAAACGGCGGAGTTGATCAATGCCGACTCCCGCAACGGTGAGGTCGTTCATCCATTCCTCATCGGGCGCGATATGCTCAGCGGGGATGGCTCACCGAGCGAATGGGTCGTCGACTTCCAGACACGGACCGTGATCGAGGCCAGCACTTATGCCGCGCCGTTCGCACGCGTGAAGACGCTCGTTCTCCCGACGCGGATGGAGAAAGCCGAGCAGGGCAAGACGGCCGACGGCGAGCAGCGTTCCCACCACAAGGCTTTCCTCAAATATTGGTGGCGTCACTCGTTCGACCGTCCCGAGATGATCAACCTCATCGCCACGAGGTCGCGTTACATCGTCTGCTCGGACACGACGAAACGCCCCGTCTTTGCTTTCATCTCGCGGGACATCCGCCCTGACCACAAACTGCGAGTCTTCGCTTTCTCGGATGACTACAGCTTCGGGATCCTGCAGTCGCACGCGCACTGGCTGTGGTTCGTGACCAAGTGCTCCAAGCTCACAGAGCGCTTCAACTACACGTCGAGCACCGTCTTCGACACGTTCCCGTGGCCGCAGTTCGGGTTGCCGGAGGCATCACGGTCGTCAGGCGGGATGCTTTCGGCCGTCGCCCTCGCGAAGATCGACGCGGTCGCCGCCGCCGGGCGCGCGGTGCGGCGGCTTCGCGACGAGACGTTGCCGAAGCTGACAGGCGGCCTGCGCGCCCTCTACCGAACGCTCGAACTGCCCGGAGCGAACCCGCTCAAGGACGCCCACGCCGCGCTGGATGCCGCCGTCCTCGCCGCCTACGGCTTCGACCCGAAGGCGGACCTGCTCGCCCAGCTCCTCGCCCTGAACCTCGATGTCGCCGCGCGCCTCGATCGGGGCGAGCCCGTCACCGCCCCCGGCGTCCCGGCCGGCCATCCGGAACCCGGCTCGCTGGTCACGGCCGATTGCATCCGTCCGCGGCGACCGGATGGCACCATCGAGGACGGTTCCACCGCGCAGTCGTACGCCGATGCCGCCCATTTCTATTCCGCCAAAGAAGAGCAGCCTCCCTATGTCTATCGTTGATCCAAGCGCATCCGTGCCTATGGCACCTTCCGCCGCCCAGCCCGCTTACCTGCCACCGGTCGATCGCCTGCTTCGCTTGGGCGAAGTCCGGTCGCGCCAGCCCGCCCGGGACTACGCCAAGGTCGGCATCGGTGCCGAGCACGTGCAGGAACTGATCCGCATGGCGACCGATGAAGTGCTGTACGAGGGGGCGGATGGTTCGCAGGCCTATGGGCCTATCCACGCCTGGCGAGCTCTGGGGGAACTGCGGGCGGAGGCGGCGGTCGTCCCGTTGCTGGGCTTGTTGTGGCGGATCTGGCCGAAGCACGACGACTTCGTCGGTGAAGAGTTGCCGATCGTGCTGGGCCGGATCGGCGGACCGGCGATGGATCCGGTGACGGCATACCTCGCGGATCCCGCGCACGATGAATGGGCCCGGATCGCGGCCGCGAAAGCATTGGCCGAGGTCGGCGGACAGAATCCGGAGTTCCGGGCCGAGTGCGTCGCCCGCCTCGTCTCGCAGCTCGCCCGTTTCGCCGAGCAGCCGGAGCTGTTGAACGCCTATATCATATCGCCGTTGTTGGACCTCAAGGCCGTGGAAGCGCTGCCCGCGATCGAGCAGGCCTGTGCATCGGGGCGGGTGGACGAGACGACTTTCGGCGACTTCGAGGACGTGGAGATCATCCTCGGCTTGAAGCTCCACCGGACGCATCCGCGCCGGCCCAACGCGCTGAGCGAATGGGGGGCCGAGATCCGGGAGGCCATGGGCATCGCGGAGGGCGAGGAGATGCAGGCTTCGGTCCCGGCCGTCGCTGCTCCCAAGGTCGGACGGAACGACCCGTGCCCGTGCGGCAGCGGGAAGAAGTACAAGAAGTGCTGCGGAAGCTGACCGCGGGCCTGCCGGGATGTCGGCGAGATCGCCGCTCGCCGATGCGCCTCGGCGGTCACTTCGCAGTGAATGTGAACAAAGTGCTCTCCTTCATCGGCGTGCCGGGCCGGACCACGGTCGATGGAAAATCCGCGTGATGGACCGAGTCGGGATAATGCTGGGTCTCCAGGCAGACGCCCGTGTGCCCGAGATGGTTGCCGGTGTAGAGCTGGACGGCGGGCTGGGTGGTCCGCACTTCCATCGTGCGGCCGCTCTTCGGTTCGACCAAGCGGGCGGCCAGTTTCATCGTCTTCGATCCACCGAGGATGAAGTTGTGGTCGTAGCCGTTGAGCATCGGCTTCAACTGCTCGATGCGGTCGCCGATGACGGTCGGCTTGCTGAAATCCATCGGCGTGCCCTTGAGCGGACGGATCTCACCGGTGGGGATGAGGTCGCGGTCGGAAAGCGTGTAGCTGTCGGACGGGATGGAGAGGATGTTGCCCAAGCAGCTCCCGCCGCCGGCCAGGTTGAAGTAGGCGTGGTTGGTCAGGTTGACGATGGTGGCTTTGTCGGTCTCGGCCTCGTAGTCGATGCGGAGCGCGTTGTCGTCCGAGAGGGTGTAGGTGACCGTGGTCTTCAGGTTGCCGGGGAAGCCTTCCTCGCCGTCCTTGCTCAGGTAGGTGAGTTTCACCGAGGAACCGCCGGCCTTCTCCGAGACGGATCCGATGGTCCACACCGCTTGGGCGAAGCCCTTGTTGCCGCCGTGGATCGAGTTCTTCCCGGAGTTCGCAGCGAGTTTGTAGGTCTTGCCGTCGAGGTCGAACCGGGCGCCGGCGATGCGGTTGGCCACGCGGCCGATGACCGCCGCCGCGCCGCCGAAGCCGCTCTCGTACTTTTCCATGCTGCTCGTCGAGAGCACGACGTTGGTGAAGCGGCCGTCCCGGTCCGGTGCCTGGATGTCCTTGATGATCGCGCCGTAGGTGATGATCTGGGCGCTCATGCCCTTGGCGTTCCGGAGCGTGACCAGCTTCACCGGGGAGCCGTCCTTGGTCGTGCCGAAGTCGGACTGCTCGACGCGCTTCAGCGAGGCGGCGCCGACGTGCAGCACGAGGCCGAAGGCGAGCGAGGACGCGATGGCGAGGCGATAGGCGGAGGTGTGCATGGCCGCGTCGTAACGTGTCCGAAGCCGCTTCGCGAGAGAGAAACGCGGCGGAGAGAAACCTGGGGCCACGGCCCGTGATGTCCGACGGGCAAGGGGGCGAACGACGAGCACGGATCT
>JBBRQL010000151.1:0-10091 GCA_038226425.1 Verrucomicrobiota bacterium | reverse complement strand
GATGCCTTGGTCGAAGAGCTCATCGGGTCGCCGACCTATGCGGAGGTCTGGGCCAACAAGGTCGCCGACCTGCTCCAGTGCAAGTCGGAGAACCTAGGCAAGAAAGGCGTCTGGGTCTTCCGTACGTGGATCCAGGAGCAGTTTGCCAAGAACCGGCCCTACGACCAGTTCGCGCGCGACCTGCTCCTCGCCAAAGGCAGCACCTTCGAGAACCCTGCCGGCAACTACCTCCGCGCGCTGCGTGATCCGGGCAAGATGACCGAGGACGTGTCGCAGACGTTCCTCGGCGTGCGCTTCAACTGCAACAAGTGCCACGACCATCCGTTCGAGCGCTGGACGCAGAACCAGTACTACGAGTTCGGCGCGTTCTTCGCCCAGGTGGCCTTTAAGCGCGGCACGCTCGGCCGCGACACGCTCATCCGGGGCACCGAGACCTACGCCTCCGAACAGGTCTCCGAGGAGATCGTCTACCAGAGCTACGACGGAGGCGAGGTGAAGCACCCGAAGAACGACAAGCCGGTGCCGCCGAAGGTGCCGTACGGCCACGCCCGCGACATCGCGTCGGGCGAGGATCGGCGGGCGGCTTTCGTCGAGTGGCTCACCTCGCCCGAGAACCCGTACTTCGCCCGGTCCACGGTCAACCGCTTCTGGAGCTACTTCTTCGGCCGAGGGATCATCGACCCGGTGGACGACATCCGCGCCGGGAACCCGCCCAGCAACCCCGTCCTCCTAGACGCGCTGACCATCGGGTTCGTGAAGAGCGGCCACGACGTGCGCTGGTTGCTCCGCACATTGTGCCAGTCGCGCGCCTACCAGCTCAGCATCGTGCCGAACCGCTGGAACGAGGACGACACGATGAACTTCTCCCACGCCGTCCCGCGCCGCCTCAGCGCGGAGCAGATGCTCGACGCCGTGTCGGTGGCGACGGGCTACCGGGCGCAGTTCAAGGACCTGCCCGCCGGTCTGCGCGCGGTCTCGGTGCCGGACGGCATGGTCGGCGGCAACGACTTCCTCACGCTCTTCGGTCGGCCCAAGCGCCAGAGCGCCTGCGAATGCGAGCGCAGCAGCAACGTCACCCTCTCGCACGCGCTCAACCTTATCAACGGTCCGACGCTCGGCGATTGTGTCACCAGCGCCGACAACCGTTTCGCCAAGCTGGTCGCCACCGAGAAGGACGACCGCAAGGTGGTCGAAGAGCTCTACCTGAGCTGCCTCAACCGTCCGCCGACCGAGAAAGAGCTCGCTGCCATCCAGCTCGGTGAAGGCGGCAAACGCCTCGAAGGCGCCCAGGACCTCGCATGGGCCTTGCTCAACAGCCCGGCGTTTTTGTTCAACCGCTGACCCGCCTTGCCCCATGATCTCCATCCCCGGAAAATTCGGCGCGACCTGCGACGGCTTCAGCCGTCGTGAATTCCTCCGCCTCGGCGGCGCGGGCATCGTCGGCGTCAGCCTTGCGGACATCCTCCGGCTCCAAGCGGAGCAGGCGACCGGTGCTGGACCGGCCGCCGGCATGCCCAAGAACGGCTGGGGCAAGGCGAAGTCGGTCATCATCCTCTACCTCCAGGGCGGGCCGAGCCACATCGACATCTGGGACCCGAAACCCGACGCGCCGTCCAACGTCCGCGGCGACTTCAAGCCCATCCGCACGAAGGTGCCCGGCACCTTCCTCAGCGAGGTGATGCCGAAGCTCGCGCAGCAGATCGACAAGGCCACGCTCATCCGCTCGATGAGCTACACGCCGGTCGGCCTCTTCAACCACACCGCCGCGATCTACCAGATCATGACCGGGTACACGCCCGACCGCGTGTCGCCGTCCGGCCAGCTCGAACCGCCGGCGCCGAACGACTTCCCGCACCTCGGCTCGCAGATCTCGCGGCTCCGGCCGCCCGAGGTGCCGATGTTGCCGTTCGTAATGCTGCCGCGCCCGCTGCAGGAATCGAACGTCATCGGCAAGGGCGGCACCGCCGGGTTCCTCGGCGCGGCGTACGATCCGTACTACTTCTACCAGGACCCGGCGAAGGAGATCAATCTCGCCGACCTGACCCTCCGCAAAGAGGTCTCGAAGGAGCGCCTCGGCCGGCGCGAGACGTTGCTCAAGACCGTCAACGACGCGATGCCGGACATGGAGAAGGCGGTCGGCAAGTACGCGCTCGACAGCTATTACCACAAGGCCTTCGACCTCGTGAGCAGCGGGCGCGCGCGCGATGCCTTCGATCTCGGCAAGGAACCCGACAAGCTCCGCGACACCTACGGCCGCCACACCTTCGGCCAAGGCTGCCTGCTCGCGCGCCGCCTGATCGAGGCCGGCACTCGTGTGGTGCAGATGAACTGGCCCGCGGTCGCGAACGGCGATCCGACCGTCGACGCGTGGGACACCCATGCCGCGAACTTCGGTCCGCTCCGCAACCTGCATTGCCCGAAGCTCGATTCCGGCCTCAGCGCGCTCATCGCGGACATGGACCAGCGCGGCCTGCTCAAGGAGACGCTCGTGGTCGCGCTCGGCGAGTTCGGCCGCAGCCCGCGTCTCGGCGTCAGCACCAGCGGCAACACGAACTCGCCCGACGGCCGCGACCACTGGCCGTATTGCTACACGGCCTTCATCGCCGGCGCCGGCGTCAGCCGCGGCGCTCTCTACGGCAAGTCCGACGCCACCGGCAGCAGCCCCGCCGAGAACGCCGTGCATCCGACGCAGATCGTCGCCACCATCTACCACGCGCTCGGCATCGATCCGCACACGATGGTGATGAACCACCTCAACCAACCGCGTGAACTGGTGCAGGCCGAGCCGGTGCTCGGGTTGTTCAGTTGAACCGAGAAGGGAGCCCGTCCCGGCTTCCATGAACCCTGCGACCGTCTCCGTGCGACGACGAACGTCCCGCCCGCCCTTGTCTCCTGTGCGCTTTCCCATCCTGACATTGCTGTCCGTCGTCTGTCTCGCCGAGAACTCCCGCTTGGGCGCCCAGTCGCTCCAGCGCCTGGAATCGGCCTCGGTGCGTTGGTTCCAGCGCGGCACGACCAACGTCCTCAACCTCGACGGCGAGCGCCTCGGCACCGTCGATAAGGTGCTCGTCACCGGGGACGGCGTCGTCGCGACCGTGCTGCCGCGGTCCGGTTCCACGGCGGTCGTGCTCGAATCCACCAAGGGAGGCCTGACCGGCGATGCCTCGCCGGCCGACATCAAATCCGTCGAGGTGCGCTTGGTCGTCGCCGCGGATGCGCCGTTCGGCCCGCATGAACTCCGCGCCGCTTCGCCGACCGGCTTGTCGAATCCGGTCGCCATCGACGTCAGCGAGCTGCCCGAGTTCACGGAACGCGAGCCGAACAACCTTCCGGCCGAGGCGCAATTGATCGCGCTCCCGGCCGCGGTCTCCGGAGTCATCCACGCCAGCACCGAGGCGGACCTCTTCCGGTTCCACGCCCGGTCCGGCGAGCGGATCCTCTTCGACGTGCAGGCGAACCGCGCCGGGTCGCCGCTGGACCCGACGCTCCTGTTGCTCGACGCCGCCGGGAAAGAGATCGCGCGCAGCGAGGACGTCCACGGCCTCGATCCGTTCCTCGATTTCACCGTGCCCGCCGATGCGGATTACTTCGCGAAGATCCAGGACCTCCGCTTCCAAGGCGGCGGAAACTACCGCTACCGCCTCGTCGCAGGGACGTTGCCGTACCTCGATTTCTTGTTCCCGTTCGGCGGACGTCGGGGCACGACGGTGGACGTCGGACTCAAAGGTCTGAACCTGGAAGGCCGGGAGAAGCTCGCCGTCGCGATCGCGGCCGATGCTCCGCCCGGTCTGCAAGACGTGCGCCTCGCGACACCGCGAGGGCGGTCGAACCCGCTTCCGTTCGAGGCCGGCGACTTGCCTGAACAGATGGAGGCCGAGCCCAACGGCACCGGGACCAATGCCAACGTCATCACCGTCCCGGTGGTCGTGAACGGGCGTATCGGCGAGCCGAAGGACGTGGATGTCTTCCGGTTCAAAGCCGTCGCCGACCAGAAGCTCGTGGTCGAGGTCCGGGCGCGGCAGTTCGGATCGCCGTTGGATGCCTTGCTCACGCTCAGCGACTCGACCGGCGCGATGCTCCAGCGCAACGACGACGCCAACGGCCTCGACGCACGCCTCGAGTTCGACGCCAAGAAGGACGCCGAATACCTGCTCTCGGTCCGCGACCTCACCGAACGCGGCGGAGAACGTTTCGGATACCGGATGAGCGTGCGTCCACCCGACACGGCGCCGGATTTCACGGTGCGGCTCGCGCAGGACCGCTATCGCGTCCACGCCGGAGGCCATACCGCCGTGAGGTGCGACATCGAGCGGCGCAACGGTTTCAACGGGGTCGTGCGCGTCACCGGCGGGATCTTGCCGCCGGGGGTGAGCGCAGGCACGCTGATGCTCTCGCCGGAAGGCCCGTCCACCGGATGGCTGGTCTTCTCCGCGCGTCCGGATGCGGAGACCGGACACTTCCGTCTCGAACCGGTCGCGACCGGTGAAGCCGGAGGCCGCATCGTGGCCAAGACCGCTTCGGCTGCGTCGCTCGGGTTCTTGTCGGTGATCCCCGCCGCGCCATTCTCGGTCGATGTCGCGACGCTCGCGGCCGGCGCGGAGCAGAACGGCGGCGGGTCGTTCGACATCAGCATCGTCCGGCGCGCCGGTTTCACTGGTGAGGTCCGGGTGCTTGCCGAGGACCTGGCCGGCGTGAGCCTGCCGGCAGTCACCGTGCCTTCCGGCCAGTCCCGCGCGAAGTTCGCGTTCTCGGCCGCCTACAATTCGGAGGTCTCCACCCGCCCCGTGATGGTCCGGGCCGAGACGACGGTCGACGGCGCCATCGTGGCCGAGCATGTGGCTGCGCCGGTGCCGCTCACGGTGTCCAAGATCCCGTTGTTCCTCACCGCGATGCTGCCGGGTTCGCCGTTCTTCCGGACCGATCCGTTCAAGCTCGCCGTGGTCGCGTTGCCGACCAACTCGGCCTCGCCCGCGAACACCACGGAGTTCGTGGTCAAAGCGGACCGGCGCGGCGTGACCAACGAGATCCCGCTGCGCATCGATGGATTGCCCGATGGTGTCTTCGCCACCGTCAGCCCGGTGCCGGCCAATGCGAGTCTCGCGACCATCCGTCTGGTCGTGTCGGAGAAAACGGCCGTTAAGGAGCACATGTTCACGGTCGTGGGCACCGCCACGGCCGATGACCGCACTTGGCGGCCGCGCACGCAGCCGGTCACGTTGGTCGTCAGCGCCCCGGAGAAGGAGACCGCCGCGGTGGCGGCTCCGGCACCCGGTGTCGTGAAGTGAACTTGCGGGCGGATGCGACCGCGGGGATCGAGGGGAAAGGTACCAAGCTCGGCTTCAATCGATACTTTTGTCTCGGAAAGTATCAATCTGTATCGGTCAATGTCACTTAGGTACCGATCCGCGGGTGGGATCCGAAGTGGTGGAGACGGGAAGAGATCGATCTGGAAAGCAGGAAAACAGGAACGGAGCGGGCAAAGCCTCGTTTTTCCTGCTTTCCTGTTTTCCAGATTCTCTCTCCGTCCGGTGTCTTCTACAGAGCAAGTGCCACTCTCCGCTGACCGCCACTTCGGATCGCACCCCACCCGATCGGGTGCGATCCGAAGTGGCGGACAAAAGTGGGGGAGCGGGACTGAAACGCCCCGTTCTCCCACATGTCTGGCCTTGGCTGCCTTGGCTGTGGGCACACAGCGGGCCTGTTCCATCCGTCGGTCCGGCCACGGATGCTCCAGGGCGGTCCTTCGATCCTCCATCTCCCTCCGGGAGAGGGGAAAGCCGCCGGATGTCGTCGGTGCATCGGTCGCCGGTCCGGCCAGTTCCGATTCGGGGACCACTCCCGCGGCATCGCTCCGCTTAACGGTGGATTCAAGGGATTCAACGTTGGACCGGCCCTGTTTTCCGGCCCCACGTGAGCAGCGCGGCGACGGCGAGGAGCAACAGGTTCGCGCCGCCCACGACCGAGGCCACCAGCCGGTAGGCCGCGACAGGGTCCATCGCGAGCAGCGTCGGGGTCAGCGCCACCAGCGCGACCACGTAGGCCGCGGCGATGGCCACGACCCACGGCACCACGGCGAAGCGCGCCCGGGCGAGGTGGTCTGTCACCAGCACGTTGGCGAGCACGTACGAGAGCATCGCGAAGACGCACCAGGGCACGAGCGGGGCCGCGGCCCAGTTGGCGGGCGTCCTGAAGTAGAGGATCTGCAACGGCAGCTTCGGCAGCGCCAGCACGGCGATCCAACCGCAGAACCCGAGCAGCGCGGTGCCCGAGAGGGCGAGGGCGAGGGTGTCCGACTTCGCGCCGGTGGCGATGCTCCGGGCGATCTTGGGCAACATCACCATCGCCAACGGAACGGTCACTTGCGTCAACGCGAAGCCGATCGTCGCCGCGGGAAGGTAGAGCTGGCTCAAGGCGAACGTCTTCGCCTCCGCCGCCGGGATCACGGCCTGGAGATAGACCAGGTCGAAGAGCGACAGCACGAGCAAGCCGGCCGCACCCGCGGTGTACGGCACGGCACGGCGGACCCAACCGGACCAATCCACGCCGCTTCCCAGGCCGAGCCACTGAGCGCGCGTGGCCCGCAACGCTAGGATGAAGGAGAGCGCCTGCCCGAACGCCACCGCGCCCATCGCGCCGGCCGCGTGGCCGTGGAGCTTGAGCACGACGACCGCCATCGCGCCGAACCGGCCCGCGCCGTCGAGGATGCCGATCCAACCGAGCATCCCGAATTCCTGCCGTCCCTGCAGCAGCCCGCGGAACACCGGCAGCGTCAGCCAGGTGAACGACACCGCGAGCGTCGGCCAGAGCACCGTCGCATCCGACAGATTGAGCCGGCGCGCGATGGCTTCGCTCCACACGAGCGTGACCACGGCCATCAACGACCAGACCACGGCGATCCCGCACAACACGCCGCGCGCGGTGCTGGCCAGCCTTCGCTGCAGATCGGGCGTGACCGCTGCCGCGGCTTGTTGGGCGAAGACCACCTGCACGCCGCCGCTCGGGATCCCGAGCAGCAGGAAGAGCTTGAGCATCGTGCCCAGCACGCCGTACTCGGTGTCGCCCATCTGCGACGCGACGGGATGCACCGCGGTCATGAACGCGCCGCCCAGGACGGTCGCGGCGGCCAACCAAGCGCTCTGCCGGAAGAATCCGTCCTTGGCCGTGCTCATGCGCCGGCCTCCGCCGGGTTGCCGGTCATCGTCTCGACGGCCCGTACCGCGTTCCCGGTGACCGCCCGCCAATCAAGCTCGCGGGCGACGCGGCTGCTGGCCGCCAGCCCGAGCCGACGACGCTCCGCCACCGGCACCGCGAGCCATGCGAGGACGGCGTCGCCGAAGCTTGCGCCGTCGGTGCCGCTGAACTTCATCGCCGGTTCGTCGGCGAAGTAGCGCCGGAGATTCTCCAAAGGCGTGCTGACGACCGGTATGCCGCAACCGAGGTACTCGACCGCCTTCGCCACGAAGGCGCAGTGCGTGCCGTTCGATGCTTCGTACGGCACGAGGCCCACGTCGGCCGACGCGAGATGCCTCGCGACCTCGTCGTACGGGACGAACCCGGTCAGCTCCAGCCGGATCCCCGGGTCCGCCGCGCGCACGTCGGCAGCGAAGCGTCGTAGAGCCGAGGTCTCGCGTCCGACGAAACGGAAGATCGTCGTCGGCCGCGCCGCGAAGATACGTGCCACCGCGCCGCGGGCGATTCGGCCGAGGTGATGTTCATCGAACGACCCGTGCATGACGACCACCGGCTCCGCGTTCCCCGTTCCCCGTTCCTCGCTCGGCCCGGGATGGAACAACGCGGGATCGTAGCCGTACTGGATCGCCTGGATCCGCTCGCGCGGAAAGCCGGTCGCGGCGAAGCGCTCGGCGAGCGGTTCCGACACCGTGAGCACGCCCTCGACATCGTATCGCCGCGGCAGGCCGAGCTCGAAACGGGTGAGCGCCCGGACGACCGGTCCCGGCATGACCCAGCCCGGCCACGTCTCCATGAAGCCCGTGAGGTAGTCCAGGAAGTTCAGCACCACGGGCGTCCGCGACGGCACGCGGAGCTTGCCGGCGGCCACCGCCGCGATCGTGTGCTGGGCGAAGAGCACGTCGAAGCGGAACTCTTCGCGCCGCATCTTCTGCTGCGCGAGCAAGGTCCGCCGCACGTGCGCCGCCAGCGCGCCGGGATACAGCAAGTACTTGAGGTTCCGCATCCGCGTGTAGCGGCCCATCTCCCAGCGCGTGAACGGATGGACATTGATGCGGTACTTCCCGGCCACGGCACCGCGGTCGGGGAAATCGGGGCAGAACAGATGCACCTGGTGCCCCCGCCGCACGAACTCCTCCACGAGATAGACCGCCTCCGCGGAGCCGCCTCCGCTCGGCGGGTAGAACGGTTCGTGGGTGAGGAAAGCGACGCGCATCAGCGGGGATCAACCACGGCTGGGCACGGCCGGACACCGATGCGGTCGGAGAGCCGGCGCACGCGATGCCATCTATGTTTGTCTGTGCGCATCGGTGGTTCAGCTCAGGTCGCGCAAGAATTTCTCCAGCACCTTGGCGCCGCGCTCGAGGCTGGCGACCGAGATCCATTCGTCGTCGGTGTGCGCCTGAGCGATGTCGCCGGGCCCGAACACGACGCTGGGGATTCCGCCCGCGGCCAACGGCGCCGCGTCGCAGAAGTAATGGACGCCGAGCGTGCGGCGACGGCCGGCCGCGCGGCAGAGCGAACGGACCAGCGGCAGCCGCGCATCGGTCTCCAACGGATCGCACGCGGAGAGCCGGAGGTTCTCGAACTCTGCCTTGAGCTTCTTGCGCCGCAGCAACGCCGCGATCTCCCGCTTCACGCCGGCCTCGGTCTCGCCGGGAAGGGTCCGGCGATCCACGGAGATGATGCACTCGTCGGGCACGATGTTGGGCTGCGTGCCGCCACGGATCGCGCCGACGTTGATGGTCGGCGAACCCAGGAGCGGATGGGACCGCCGCGCGAGTTCCGCGGCGTAATCCACTTCGAGCGCGTCGACCACTCCGGCCATCGCGTGGACGGCGTTGCGCCCGAGCCGCGGCGTCGCGCCATGCGCGCTGCGTCCGCGCGTCCGGAGCTGGAGCCAGACGTCGCCCTTGTGCGCGGTCACCACCTCCAGACGCGTGGGCTCGCCGACGATGGCCAGATCAGCCTTGTCGCCGTGCTGCGCGTGGAATCGGGATCCGGCTTGGCCGTTCTCCTCGTCGACCAACCCGAGGAAGACGATCTCCGTGGACATCGGCCGCGGACCGGACCTCGCGACGGCGAGCACAGCCGAGAGCATCGCGGCGACGCAGCCCTTCGTGTCGCACGCGCCCCGGCCGATGACGCGTCCGGCCACCAGCTTCGGGCGCAACAGCGCGTCGAGCCCCGGGAACCCGACGGTGTCGAGGTGCGGCGCCAGGAGGACGCGGTGCTTCACCGGACCGCGCGGCCCGAGCCGGGCGATGATGTTCGATCGGCCGGGAGCGGCTTCGACCGTCGTCACGTCCAATCCGCCCGCCCGTGCCGTATCGGCCACCAGTCCACCGACCCGGGCCTCGCCTGCCCGCGTATCGCCGGGAGGCAGGAATGCCGGATTGACGCTCGGGATCGCGATGAGATCGAGCAGCAAACGGACGATGGAAGAGGCGACAGCCAAGCGGTTCGTAGGCTAGCGGTCCCAAGGTCCAAGGGGCAGGAAAAAGCCGTCCGGCACCGGTCCGGCCGATTCCGGTTTGAATTTGTCCGCGTGCGTTGCCAAATCGGCGGGCCGATGAAGCTCCTCGTCTTTGCCCATGTGCCGCCGCCGCTCCACGGCCAGAGCCAGATGGTGAAGTACCTCGTCGATGGTTTCCGCGCCGATCTCTCCCTGGGCATCGAGGTCTTCCACGTCGACGCCCGTTTGTCGGACGACCTCGGCGACGTCGGTTCGGCCCGGGGTGGGAAGTTGCCGAGATTGCTCGGCTATTGCGCGCGCGCGATCTGGCTGCGCGTCCGTCACGGCGCCGACACGCTGTACTACGTTCCGTCACCGCCGAAACGGACCTCGCTCTACCGGGACTGGATCGTCATGGCGCTCCTGAGGCCTTGGTTCCGGCAGGTCG
>JBBRQL010000150.1:0-10092 GCA_038226425.1 Verrucomicrobiota bacterium | reverse complement strand
TCCGCCTACACGCTCAAGGCCGGCGGCAAGGACGTGTACCGGCACTTCGCGCTGCCGTTGGGCAAGGCGCTCGACCGGCCGCGCTGGGTGCGCGCGGTCGAGTTCCATCCTGGTTCGCAGCAGGTCCATCACGCTTTCATCTATCTGGCGCGGACGAACGACACGCGCCGTCTCGACGCGGCGGACGCGGAGGTCGGGTTCGGCGGCATGGACACGCCTCCGGAGGTGCGCAGCCCGGGCGGCTATTTCCTGAGCTGGCAGCCGGGCAAGACACCACTGCCCTTGCCGCCGGGCCTCGCGTGGCGGCTCGCGCCGGGGATGGACCTCGTGGTGCAGATGCATCTGGTGCCAGGCGGGAAACCCGAGCCGGTCGCCGCCAGCGTGGGCCTGTGGTTCACCGATGTGCCGGCGACGAACCAACCGGTGAAGCTCGGGCTCAACGTCTACGACATCGACCTGCCGCCGGGCGCGACGAACGTGGTGTACGACCGCGAGTTCGTGCTGCCCGGCGACGCGGACCTCTTGGGAGTCCTGCCGCACACGCATTATCTCGGCCGGCAGATCGAGGCGTGGGCCGACCTGCCGGACCGCACGCGGCGGGACCTGCTCGTGATCCCGTCGTGGGATTTCAACTGGCAGGGCGACTACCGGTACGCCGCGGCGGTCCCGTTGCCCCGCGGGTCGCGGCTGCACATGCGGTTCACCTTCGACAACTCGGCGGCCAACCCGCGCAACCCGTCGTCGCCGCCCCGGCGCGTCGGGTTCGGCATGAGCACGTCCGACGAGATGGCCGAGCTGTGGTTCCAGCTGTTGCCGCGGACCGCGCGCGACCGGGCGCAGATGGACCGGGGCATCGCCGCGCAGACGACCCAGGACATCGTCCAGTACAACGAGCTCCGCCTGCGCGCCGACCCGGGCAACGTGGCCGCCATGGTCAACCTCGGCCGCGCGAAGCTGGTGACCGGCGACCGCGACAGCGCCGGACGCATCTTCACCGAGGCGGTCGCGCGCCAGCCGAAGAACGCCGAGGCGCATTACTACCTCGGGCTGCTGCACCGCATGGCCGAGCGGACCGCGCCGGCCGAGGCGGAGTTCCGCGCGGCGCTGGCGGCGGACCCGGACCACGGGCGCGCCCACGGCAACATGGGCTTTATCGCGCGCGAGGCCGGGCGCGACGACGAGGCGGCCGGGCATTTCGTCCAGGCGTTGCGCGTCGATCCGGCCGACGGGTTGGCGGCGCGCGAGCTGGCGGAGATCCGCTTCGAGCACGGCCGTCGCGGCGACGCCGTCGCGCTGCTCGAAGCGGCGCTCGCCCAGGATGCCGACGACCGCGAGACGAAGGACCTGCTCGGCAAGCTCAAAGCGGCGAAGTGAGCGCCGGAGCTCATCAGGGACGAGAGAGATCTCGGGCCCGGAAGCTTGACCCTCGCCACATCCGCGGCACTCATGGGCCGGGCCGACGCCCTGGATGCGCTCCATGAAGACCTTCGACGTGATATGCCCGGTGTTCAACGAGCAGGAGACAATCCCGCTCTTCTTCGGACGCATCCAGGCGGTCTTCGGGACCCTCGGGAAAGACTACGACTGCCGGCTCGTGTTCATCGACAACAGCTCGGCGGACCGTTCACAGGAGCTGGTCCGGGCTCTCTGCGAGAAGCACGAGTGGGTGAGCCTGGTCGTGATGTCGCGGAACTTCGGCTACCAATGCTCCGTCGAGTGCGGCGTGCGCAACTCGACGGCCGACCTGACCGCGGTCGTGGACGTGGACTGCGAGGATCCGCCCGAGCTCTTCGTGGAGTTCCTCGGGCACATCGAGCAGGGGTTCGACGTGGTCTACGGCGAGCGCAAGGACCGCGAGGAGGCCGCCTTCGTGAAGCTCTTGCGGAAGATCTACTACCGCGTGAACCGCGCCGCGGCCGACGAGCACTTTATCCTCGACATGGCGGAGTTCGGCGTGATGAACCGCATGGTGCGCGAGGCCATCGTCGCCGATTCGTCCTCGTACCCGTACATCCGGGCCTCCATCGGGCGGGTCGGTTTCGAAGTGAAGAACGTGCCGTACAAGCGTCACCGGCGCATCGCCGGCAAGACGCACTACAACATGTGGCGGATGTCCGTCTTCGCGGTGGCCGGGATCCTCGCGTCGAGCACGTTGTGGTTGCGCGTGCCGGCGTTCGTGTTCCCGTTCTGGGCGGTGGCCACGGCCGCTTGCCTGACCGCGTTGCTGGCGACGGGCGACGACCTCTTCTTCCAACTCGCCGTGGTCGGCGGGCTGGCCTTCCTTTGCTTCTCGATGACCGGTGTGAGCCTTTATCTGGCGCGCGTCTACAAGAACGGGCTGATGCGGCCGAACTACCACATCAACCGGAAGAAGTCGGTCCTCCGAGGAAGGAGCACCTCGTGAGTGCCCGGCGCATCGGAGTCGGCTCCCGGGCGGACTGAGCCCGATGGACGCGAAACCCTCTACCCGGGCCTCAGCAAAGGGGCCGCACGGACGGCCAAACAAGGCGGCGCACGGGACTTCCTATCTGGTCGCCGGGTTTCTGCTCGTGACCGCATCGGCGTTGTTCGCGTTGCTCGATGCCTTCGGACGTTTCTCCGACTACGACGACGAGGGCTACATCATGGTAGCGGCGAAGCACATGCTCGCCGGGCGGAAGCTCTATGGGGAACTGCAGACCTTCTACGGACCGTTCTTTTTCCTCTGGGAGTGGGTATGGTACCGGCTGCTGGGTCTGCCGTTGACCCACGACGCCACGCGTCTCCGCTGGGTGGCCGTCTGGATCGCCTCCAGCGGCCTTATCGCTTGGGCCGCGTTCCGGTTGACCCGCCGGACCCTGTTGGCGGCGGCGGCCTATGTCTTGGCGGCCAGCTATCTCTGGGCGTTCTCGCAGGAGCCCGGGCATCCGCAAGAGCTTTGCGTGCTGCTCGTCGTCGCGTTCGTGGCGGTGGCTTCGGGCCATGCCGGACGGACCCGGGCGGCTTTGCCGTTCCTCGCCGGGGCCGTGGCGGCCGCGTTGGCGCTGACGAAGCTGAACATCGGCGTCTTCTTCTTTCTGCCGATCGCCTTGGCGGCCTTGGCGAGCGCCGGAAGCGACGTGCCGCGGTCGCTGGCGAGAGCCTTTGTCGCGACGGCCACGATGCTCCTGCCGTTCGCCATCGCGGCGCCGCGCCTCGGGAACCCGCGGATCCTCTTGTTCGCGGGCGTGGTGAGCTTGGCGACCGTCCCGCTGCTTCGCTTCGGCCGCTCTTCGACCTGGCGTCCGGGGCTGCCGGAGCTGGGGCGTGCAGCGGCCGGGTTCCTCTCGGTCGCCATGGTCTCGGTCGGTTTCGCGCTGACCCGGGGCGCGACACCCGGAACGTTGCTGGAGGGATTGGTCCTGATGCCGATGCGCCTTTCCAAGGGGCTGGTGCCGGTGACGCCGATCTCGGTCCTCGCCTTGCCGGCGTGTGCCGCGGCGTTGGTGCTGGCCGCGGTCCACGCATCGCAGGCAGGCATCGCAGGCAGGATCCATCCAAGGAAGTACGCCGCCGCGGCCGCGGTGATCAAGCTGACATATGGGATTTGGCTGTCTTGCCGCTTTGCCATGGGTCCGACCGGAGGCATCACTCCCGCGTGGCATGTCATGGCGCTCGGCACGCCGTTCATCTGGCTGGCTCTGGTCCGCTTCCCGGCCGTCCCACGCGAAGAGGACGGACCGGAGGTCGGACGGCTGCTGCTGTGCTTCCTCGCGGCCGTGTTGCCCTTCCAAGCGTTCCCGACCCCGGGCAGCCAGAGCTTCGGCGGCACGATCCTCATGGTCCTGGTCGCGGTCGTATGCATCAACGACGCAGCCGCTTGGGCCGAGGGGCTGGATCTGCCCCGGCATCTGGCCGCGCGGATCAGGACCGCGGCGGTCTCCGTGGCGGGCCTGTCGGTCGCCGGCATCCTCGGGCACCACATCGCCGAGGCGGCTCTGAGATACCGGAGCGGGGTCTCGATCGGGCAACCGGGAGCGCGGTGGGTACGGATCGATGCGCCCGGCGCGGCGACGCTCCGCCGGTTGACGGACCACCTGAGAGGAGGGACCGCTCCGGTGTTCTGCACGACCGGGTTCAACAACATCCACCTCTGGAGCGGGCGACCTCCGGTCAACGGTCTGGTCATGGGCAACAGCCAAGCGGGTTTCCTGGCGATCCTCAGCGCCGCGCAGGAGGCCCGCATGATCGCCGATCTGGACCGGGACCCGGGGACGATCGTGTTGACCCATCCACAGTTCCGGCTGCAGCCCGCCACGGTCCCGGTGAACCGGTTGTATCGCCACATCGCGGACAACTTCGTCACTTACGACCAGATCGGCGGGTTCGAGCTCAAACGCCGTCGCGAACGGCCGGCGAGCGACAGACCCTGAAGGCTGGCGCGCGCGGCACTTCTCCGGAGGCGTTCAGAGGATGTTCGCAGCGACCTCGGCGAGCTCGCTGCGTTCGCCGCGGGACAGCTCGATGTGGGCGGCGAGACCTTGCTCCCGAAACCGGTTGATCACGTAGATGAACCCGTTCGACGCGGAATCCACGTACGGGTTGTCGATCTGGTACGGGTCGCCGGTGAGCACGATCTTCGCCCCCTGGCCGACGCGCGTGAGGATGGTCTTGGCCTCGAGCGGCGTCAGGTTCTGCGATTCGTCCACGATGACGAACTGGTTCGCGATGCTGCGGCCGCGGATGTAGCTGAGCGCCTCGACCACGATGGTGCCGCTGCGGAGCAGGTCGCTGCTGCGGTGTCCGTCGCCGCGGCCCATGTTGAGGTCGCCGAGCATCTCGAGCGCGTCGTGGATGGGCTGCATCCACGGGCCGAGCTTCTCCTCGAGCGAACCGGGCAGGAAGCCCAGCTCCTTGCCCATCGAGACCGTGGGCCGCGCGACGACGAGGCGGCGGAACTCGCGGTCGTTCACCGTGCGCTTCAACCCCGCGGCGAGCGCGAGCAGCGTCTTGCCGGTGCCGGCCTTGCCCATGAGCGTGACCAGCTTGATCTTCTCGTCGAGCAAGGCGTCGAGCGCGAAGTGCTGCTCCTTGTTGCGCGGCTTGATGCCCCAGACGCTCTGGCAGTCGTGCAGCGGCACCAGCTTCTTGCCCGTGGCATCGACCCGAGCCAGCAGCGTGCGCTTCGGATCCGCTTCGCTGAAGAGTGTGCAGTACTCGTTCGGTCCCCGCTTCGGTCCCGAGGCCGGCAGCAGCAGCTCTCCGTTGGCGCGGAACTCGGTGAGCTTCGCGGCCGACACCGCGAGGTCGAACATCCCGGTGTAGAGGTCCTTGAGGTTGACCCGGTCGGTCTCGTAGTCCTCGGCGGGCAGACCGTACACATCGGCCTTGAGGCGGAGGTTGATGTCCTTCGTGACGAGGATGGTCGGCGTGCCCGGTTCCCGCCGGCGCACCGCGAGGGCGAGGGCGAGGATGCGGTTGTCCACCGAGCCGTTCGGCGCGCCTTCCGCGTGGCCGTTGCCGGCCGACGATCCGCCGTTGGCCGGGAGTCCCAGCTGCGGGCCGAAGATGATCCGCAGCTTGCCGCCGTTCTCGAGCGGGACGCCGTCGCTCAACGACCCGCGCTTGCGGAGCTGGTCGAGCAGACGGCTGACCGTGCGGGCGTTCTGGCCTCGCTCGGAGGTCTCGCGCTTGAACTTGTCGATCTCCTCCAGCACCTCGATCGGCAGGAGCACCGAGTTGTCCTGGAAGTTCAGCAGCGCGTCCGGGTCGTGGATGAGGACGTTGGTGTCCAGCACGTAGTTCTTCGCCTTGGCCGCGGCGGCGGCGGACGCGGCCTTCGGACGGCCTTTGCGGGATGGTTTTGCCGCCGCGGGAGCAGGGGCGGCACCGGCAGGACCCGACACGGTATCTAGCACGCGCGAAGATTTGGTGAGCCGGCGCGGTGAGACAAGCGGTTTCATCGCGAGGACCTCGGCGGCGATGTCACGATCGGATGTCGGTCGCGCCGTCGCGGACATGGCATCGGAAAGGCAAACGAGGAAGGACGTCGTCGTGCGGCATCCTTCCCCGTGGCGATCCGGACCCTGGCCCGGGCGGTCGTGGTCCGGTCAGCGGTCCGGCTGCGGGGTGTAGCGGAGATACGGCTTCACGGTGCGGAAGCCCTTCGGGAACAGCGTCGCGGCTTCGGCGTCCTTCACGGCGGGCGTGATGATACAGTCCTCGCCGGCCTTCCAATCGGCCGGGGTGGCGACGCGGTGCTTCGCGGTGAGCTGCAAGGAATCGATGACGCGGAGCAGCTCGATGAAATTGCGCCCCGTCGAGGCGGGGTAGGTGAGCGTGAGCTTAATCTTCTTGTCCGGCCCGATGACGAAGACCGAGCGCACGGTCGCCTTGTCGTCGGCGTTCGGATGGATCATGTCGTACGCCGTCGCGACGACCCTCTGCGGATCGGCGATGATCGGGAAATCGACGGTGGTGCCCTGCGTCTCGTTGATGTCGCCGACCCAGCCGCGGTGCGACCCGATGTCGTCCACGCTGACGGCGGCGACCTTGACGTCCCGCTTGGCGAACTCGGCCTTCAGCTTGGCGGTCGCTCCGAGCTCGGTGGTGCAGACCGGTGTGTAGTCCGCCGGATGGGAGAAGAGGACGCCCCACGAGGTGCCGAGCCACTGGTGGAAGGTGATCGTGCCTTCGGTGGTCTCCGCCGTGAAGTCGGGTGCGATGTCGCCAAGTCGTAGTGCCATAGGTCGTGCGTGTGGTTTTGCTCGTCTGCTGGTGCGGACGCGAGCCTACCCGACAGCTCGCCGCAGGCAATCCCCGACACGTCGCCGCTCATCCCTGCTCCTTGCCGAGGCCGGTCTCTCGCGCGGCGAGCTTTGATGTGCGGGACGAACGCGCGGACCCGCGAGGGATCGCCATCGTCTTCACCCGTCGTCAGGTGCGGACGCGATGGGCATCCACCGAGCCGGCAAGCGATCGTTCGATGCGTCGGTCGGGGATCAGCCAAAGGAGAGCGACGAAGAGGTAGATGCCGCAGGCGATCCACCACCGAAAAAACGACAGGCCGATGGCGAAGGCGTACAACACCGGAGACAGCTTCCCCTTCCAATCTCTCCCGATGGCCACGACGAGTCCCGAGTCGTGCCCTTGTCCGGCGATGATCCGGTTCTGCAACAGGTAGTAGGCGATGGCCGCGAGCAGCAGCACCGCTCCATAAAGCGCGGTGGGCAACGGCGAAAAATGGTTCTCGCCCATCCAGCCGGTGACGAACGGCAAGAGCGACAGCCAGAACAACAGGTGAAGGTTCGCCCACATGATGCCGCCGCTCACTTCATGGCATGTCTTCAGCAGGTGGTGATGGTTGTTCCAGTAGATGCCCACGTAGATGAAGCTCAGCACGTAGCTCAGGAACACCGGCAACAAAGGCTGCAACGCCGCCCAGTCCGCGCCATGCGGCACCTTCAGCTCTAGCACCATGATGGTGATGATGATGGCGAGCACGCCGTCGCTGAAAGCTTCGAGCCGGTTGTTTTCCATGGGGCCAGCCTACCAAGCGGGTCGTGCTCCGCAATCGATCGGGCCGGTCCTACCCCGCATTTTGCCTCCACCAGCTCACTTCCGCTTCGGCAACTTCGGGCGCACGGCGATGCTGTCGTGTCGCGTGGACCTTGGAGCACTGCCTTGCGCTCGTGCGCCGGTGGAGCGTCAGGCGCGGCCGCAGGCTCAGGAGTGGAACAAAGCGCCGAGTTCCACGGCGAAACCGGGTAGCACGCTGGATTCCAAGCGGGCTGGCGACGTCAGCGTCAGCCGCTGAGCGTAGGTTCCGTCGACAAGTCCGCGGTGGATCTCGACACAATCGGCGGCGGGGATCACGATCCAATATTCCTTCACCCCGGCGGCGGCGTAGATGGCGGCTTTCTGGCGGTCCACCTCCACGGTCGAGATGGCGACCTCGATGACGAGTTCGGCGGTGGTCGGGTGGGCATGGCGGAAATCTGCAGGGCCTCCCCGCACCACGGCAAGGTCGGGTTCCGGTTCGGAACGAACCAAGGTCAACGGGCCTCCCTTGCGGACACGCCAACCGGAGGGAAGATCATCGGCCAGCAGGTCGAAAAGGAATCCGACCAGCCATTCGTGGAGCGGGGATTTGGCCATCTTCTTGACGAGGTTTCCTTCCAGCAGCTCGATGTCTTCGCCCAGCAGGCCGAGTTCGCCGGCTTGATGGTAGAACTCGACCGAGAGCGGGAACACCGCCGCCCGCACCTTGGGATCGTCGAGGAACGAAGTCATGGCGGCAGCCTATCGCGCACAGGCGGCTTTCCAAGCGATGAATTGGGGCTCACTTCCGCTTCGGCAGCTTCGGCCGGCTGGCGATGCCGTCGTGGATGATCTTCAGCACGGCCTTGCGCTCGGCGCCGGCGAGCGTGAGGCGCGGCGCGCGGACCCATTCCTTGCCGAGACCGGTCTCCTGCACGGCCAGCTTGATGTACTGGACGAACTTCGGGTGCGTATCGAGATGCAGCAACGGCGTGAACCACCGGTAGATCTCCCGCGCCTGGGCCCATTCGCCGCGGCGCATGAGCTCCCAGAGATGCTGGTTCTCCGCCGGGAACGCGATGCCCGTGCCCGCCACCCAACCGTCGATGCCGAGGATGGCGCTCTCCAGCGCGAGGTCGTCCACGCCGGTGAAGATGGCGTATCGGTCGCCCACCGTGTTGTGCAGGTCGGTGATGCGGCGGGTGTTGCCGGAAGATTCCTTGAGGGCGACGAGGTTCTTCTGGTCGGCCAGTTCCGCGAACAGCTCGGGCGTGATGTCGTGCCCGTAGCTGAGCGGGTTGTTGTAGACCATGACCGGCAGGCCCGTCGCCTTGGCCACGGTGCGGAAGTGGTGCAGCGATTCGCGCGGGTCCGGCGATTTGTACACCATCGGCGGCATGAGCATGAGGCCGTCGGCGCCGACCTGCTCGAGGTCGCGCACGTAGCGGCAGGCCTCGGACACGCTGCTCTCGGCCACGCCGCTGAGAACCGGCACACGGCCGAACACCACCTTCACCATCTCGCCCATCACCGCGCGTTTCTCGTCGGCGGTGAGCGATTGGTTCTCGCCGAGCGACCCTAGGAACACGAGGCCGCTCACGCCGGAGAGGATGAGCGCGTCGACGTGGGCCGCGGTCGCGTCGAGGTCGAGCGAGCCGTCCTTGTGGAGCTGGGTGGTGATGGCGGGGAAGACGCCGGACCAATATGGTTTCATGGGATGCGCACGACCATCGCGCGCTCGCCGGGATGGCCCGCGTGCGAATGGACTTTTAGAACCTGCCACAGGCGATGGTGTCCGGTCTTGGAGGAAAAGCCGGTTTCTGTCGCGAACATCCGCACACCGCCGCGGACCGGACACGTTTCCACCAGGCCGAGAAAATTGCATCCAAACCCCCGTGGCTTGCGGATAACCGGGCGAACTTGTGCCGCCGGCCCGTCCCTTGATGCAGCCATCCGACAATCCCATCCCGTTCCCCGGGGTCGTGGCGCGTCCGGTCGACGCGTCGGACACGGCGACCGACGCGCGGTTGCTGGCTGAGCTGGCGGCCGGCCAATCCGGGGCGCTCGCGGAGCTCTACCGGCGACGAGGCGGCACGTTGCACGGGTTGTTGGCCCGGATGCTCGGCGATGACCGCGAAGCCGAGGAGGCGCTGCAGGACACCTTCGTGCAGCTCTGGCGCCGGGCCCGGAACTACGATGCCGCGAAGGCCGGCCCGTTCACCTGGATGGTGATGGTCGCCCGCGGCCTCGCTCTGGACCGCCTCCGCCGGCGCGCCCGGCAGGCGACGGCCTTCGACGGTTACCGGTCGGAGATCGCCGCCATCGGACGGACCGAGGACGACGGCCTCGCCCGGCCCGGCGAAGGCGAGGACACGGGCCGGTTGAACGGCGCGCTCGCCAAGCTTCCCTCCGAGCAGCGGGAAGCCATCGAACTCGCCTTCTGGCGCGGCTGCACCCAGGAGGAGATCGCCCGCGCCACCGGCGCTCCGCTCGGCACCGTGAAAGCCCGCATCCGCCGCGGCATGCTCGCACTGCGGCAAAAGCTCAAGGAACGTCATGGATAACGCCCTCAAGATCGCCGACCCCGCCGCCGAG
>JBBRQL010000149.1:0-10103 GCA_038226425.1 Verrucomicrobiota bacterium | reverse complement strand
TTGGTCGTCCCGGTCTTGCCGGCGACATCGAAGTCGGCGATCGCGGCCTGTTTCCCCGTGCCGTCGACGACGACCCGGCGCATCGCCTGGGTCATGAGCCTGGCCGTCTCGGACTTGATCACGCGGCGGACGACCTTTGGCTCGAACTGGCGGACGACCTGGCCGTCCGCGGTCTCCAGCCGTCGGACGAGCCTCGGCTGCATCAGCACGCCGTCGTTGGCGATCGCGGCGGCGGCCATCGCGGTCTGGAGCGGCGTGGCGTAGAGCCCGTAGCCGAACGGGAGGCTGCTCGGTTTAAATCCGTCCCATCCAGAGAACGGGCCGCTGTTCTCGCCGCGGACGGCGACCTGTTTGCGCACGCCGTCGACGACGCGCCAGACCATCGCCTCTTCCCCGCATTCGATCCCGGTGCGTGCCGTGAAGCCGAAGTTCCGGATGTAGCCCAGCATGGCGTTGGTGCCCATCTTCAACCCGAGCTTCACGGCGCCGACGTTGCTCGAACGCGCGAAGGCGAACTCGGCGGTGACCGAGTGGAAGCGGTCGGACTGGTCGTCGCTGATCGTGCGGCGGATGCCGGGGACGGCCCAGCGGCCGCCTTCGCAGTCGATCATGTCGTCGAGCCGGATGATCCCAAGGTCGAGCGCGGCGGAATAGGTGACGATCTTGAAGGTCGAGCCGGGCTCGGCCGGTTGCATGATCGCCCGGTTCAGCAGGGCTTCGAGGGAAGGTTTGCGGCGCGTGTTCGGGTTCCACGTCGGGCGGTTGGCCATCGCGAGGATCTCGCCGGTCCGCGGCCGGACGACGACCGCGGAGAGGCTCTTCGGGTGGAGCGTCTCCATGCCGAAATCGAGCGCGTCCTCGACGATGGCCTGGGCGTTGGCGTCGAGACTCAGGATGATGTTCATCCCGTCGGTGGGCGCGATGTCGCGCTCGCGCAGCGGGACCAGCTCGCGTCCGCCGGCGCGGCGGATCTCCATCAGGCCGTGCGAGCCCTGCAACTCGCGGTCGAAGCGCTGCTCGATACCGGTGGCGCCGAGCAGGCGGGTCGGCAAGCGGGAGCCTGCAGCGGGCTGCTCGACGCTGTTCGTCGTGAAGCCGAGGACATGCGCGCCGCGGTGGTCGAGAGGATAGGAGCGCAGCTCGACGAGCTCCGGATAGAGGCCGGCGACGCGGCATTCATTGGCGTTGCTGCGGACCAACGCGAGCTCGGCGACCACCGGTGCGAGCTTCTCGCGGAACCCCCGCGAAACGCGGCGGCGTCCCAGGAGATCCCACCAGGGTGTCTGCCGTTTCGCCACGGCGGCGGCGTTCGTCAGGCTTGTCCGGATGCCGGCGAGCTCGCGTTCGCGCTGGAACCGGTTCGTCGTGAAGAACGTCTCCAGCGCGGTCCAGCGCTCCAACGGGAGGTTGGTGCTGACGCCGTTGTTGTGCCGGACCCGTTCGACCGGGCCGACCTTCAAGGTCACCACCGAGCCGTTGGTGGTCCGGTTGGTGACGGTCTGCTGGTAGGTCGAAGGGAGCAGGCGGGCGGCCACCTCGGCCTCGGGCATGCCGAGGTACGGTGCCGCCAAGCGGGCGACCTCGGGGGTGAAGGCTCCGAGCTTCGCGGGGTCGGCGCGGACGGTCACGGCGAACTCCGACATCACGAGCGGGACGCCGTTCACGTCGAGCACCGAGCCGCGGTGGGCCGGCTTCATCACCCGTCGCAACGTCGCGTCCGCGGAACGCTCGGCCGGGCTCGCGGGTTGTATCACCTGGACCTGGACCAACCGGCCGGCGAGGACGGCGAAGGCGGCGCAGTAGACGGCCACGATGGCCCAGAGGCGTCGGGTGGGGTCGGGCGTTCTCATATCAGCGGAGGGCGGCCGCCAAGGGCAACCGCAAGCGGGCGGTGTCGGGTTGCGTCGCGGGCGTCGTGGCGACGGCCGCGGGAAGGGAAAGGGGAGGGAGGGTGACGAACAGGCGCTGGTTCGGGTCGACGTTCGTCAACCGCAGCCCGAGCTCGCCGATGCGCATGCGGAGATGTGCCGGGGAGACAAGACGGGCCTGTTGGACGCGCGCCTGCTGCAGGGCGGTCCTCAGTCCTTGCGCGCGACGTTCCTGCTCGACGACCTGCTCGCCGAGCCGCTGGTGCTCGCGGCGTTGGAGCACGTAGCCCAGCGTCATGCCGGCGACGGCGACGACCGCGGACAGCACGAAGGCCAAGGTGTCCCAACGGAGGGCCTGGACGTCGCGTTTCTGGTTCTTTGCCATGGGTTCAGAGGCGGGCCATCGCCCGGAGTTGAGCGCTGCGTGCGCGCGGGTTCGCGGAAGTCTCGGCGTCCGTCGGCAAGATCGGACGACGCGTGATCACGGTTGCTCGTGGCCGGCGCGGGATCCGCAGGTGCGGAAGGTCCGGTTCGCCCGGAGGCAGGTCGTAGTCGCGCGCCTCGGTGCGCATGAAATCTTTGACGATCCGGTCCTCGCCGGAATGGAAGGTGACCACCGCGAGCACGCCGCCCGGCGTGAGCATGCCGGTGACGCCGGCCAGGCCTTTGTGGAGCGCCTCGACCTCGCCGTTCACGGCGATGCGGACCGCTTGGAAGACCTTCGTCGCCGGATGCGCCTTGCGCCCGGCGCGCGGGCAGGTGCGCTCCACGCATGCTGCCAGCTGCCCTGTCGTCTCGAAACGTCTCATCGCTCTCTCCCGTCCGATCGCTTTCGCGATCCGCCTCGCATCCCGTTCGCCGTTCTCCCAGAAAAGCCGCCCCAGCTCTTCTTCTCCCCATCCGTTCACCACATCCGCTGCCGTCGGCCCGCGGTCCGAGGCCATCCGCATGTCGAGCGGACCGTCGTGCTGGAAACTGAACCCCCGCTCCGCCACATCGAGCTGGGGCGAGCTCACCCCGAGGTCCAGCAAGGCCCCGGCGCAGCTCCCCGGCGCCACCCAGGACGCCGCCTCCGCGAAATTCATCCGTCGCAGATCGAAGCGCCCCACGAACGGGGCCAACCGCTCAGTGGCCGCCCGGATCGCGGCCGGGTCCTGGTCGCACGCGGAGAGGAAACCCGTCGGTCCGCTCGTCTCCATGATCGCCGCGCTGTGCCCAGCTCCACCGCAGGTGCCGTCGAAGTACCTCGCGCCGTCCCGCGGGCGCAGGACCGCCAGCACTTCCGCCAACAACACCGGGAGATGGATGAAGACGTGGTTCACGCATGGCGCCTCGGTTCAGTCCGGATCGACCACCAGCTTGTCCAGGCGACGGCCGCGCAGGCGGTTCCAAGCGTGGCCTTGGTCGTCCCGGGTCGTCCCGGCGGCCGGGGTCTCCCAGATGACCTTGGATTGTCTGCGCTCGACCAGGGCGATATCGTCATCGCGAAGGGTATTGCGCAGCGGACGGACGTTCTGGAGCGAAAGCTCGCCTTGGACGAGCGGCCCGATCTCACGACGACGGTTCCCGCCGAACAGCCATCCGAACCAGCTACGTCTCGCCTTTGTCTCGCGTCTCGTCGCCATGACCGACGTGGCGGTCGGTGCCGCGAGGACCTTGTCCGCCGGTGCTCCGAGGACGCTCGTGTCCTTGGCAACCGGGCCGGCGATCGGGCCGGCCTTCGCGGCGAAGAGGCCGGTGTCGGAACCGTCCGGAGCCGCACCGAAATGCGGGAGCGAACCCCGTTCGGCCGGGCGATAGACCGGCTTGGTGCCCAAGCCCGCCATCCCGGTGCCGG
The DNA here is from genome assembly GCA_038226425.1 of Verrucomicrobiota bacterium. GTDB lineage: Bacteria > Verrucomicrobiota > Verrucomicrobiia > Limisphaerales > UBA9464 > CAIVQB01. The sequence goes on along the minus strand of JBBRQL010000149.1, from coordinate 6,398 downwards.
TCGCGAAAAGATTCTTCCAGTTCATAGGTCAGCCCAAGCTTTCGTAGCCCTCGTCGGCGATGGCGTCCTCGGCCTGCGAGCAGGCCTTGAAACTCTCCGGATCCCAGATCTCGAAATGGCCGCCGGCCCCGACAAAATGTGCCTCCTTGTCCAAGCCGACCTGCGTCGCCATCTTGGGCGGCAAGCAAAGGCGCCCGGCGGGATCCACTCCGAGTTCGAATGCGTTGTGGAAAATTTTCCGCTTGAGCGCGGCTGCTTGACGATTGCCCGGTCCCTTGGCCTCCAGCTTTTCCAGCATCTCTCCGAACTGCCGCATCGTGAAACCCATGATGAAGCCGAACTCACGCACCGGCTTCATGTGGGGATGCGGCCAAAGCACCACCATGAACCGGGTGTCGGGGTTCTCAGGGCGCCAGGTGGCCGGGAACTGCACCCGTTTCTGGGTGTCCAGTTTGTGGTCGAAATTCCAGCAGAACCAAGGATCTCCCGACTTCGGCGATGGCATGCCACCGCCCGGAAGGGGCGGGATGTCCATGCTGTCGGGATTTTCGGACATACTGGCGGGAAAAACTTTCTATGACTGCCTGAACCTTTTCTCCCCTACACCCCCCTAGGTCGCAACAACAAAGTGCGTCGGCTGGGTCTCATTCTATTCACATGGGGTCTCTCGGCTTATTAGCACGGTTCTGCCGAGAACAGGCTAGCGATGACACAAAGCCATTGTGCGCAAATACTAACAAGTCGATCAGTCGGGAGGCCGGGGTTGTGGACAACCTGTCGGTATCTTGACGGGGACTGGGTAGGGGCATTTAGGGGGCAACTGCCGGTCGCGGCCCGGATCTGGCCCGGCCGGGGATTCCCGGTGTCGTCTTTCGCTGTTTCGGGTACCCTATCGGCATCGTGCTGACCGCCGAGTTCGATTACGTCCTGCCTCCTGATCTGATCGCGCAACATCCTGCGCCGGAACGGGACGGATCACGCATGCTGGTGATGCACCGGTCCGGAGGGTCTATCGAGCACCGGCAATTTTCGGGCCTGGGTTCTTTTTTACGACCGGGGGACGTGTTGGTGCTCAACAATTCCCGGGTGATCCCGGCACGGCTCCGCGGCTTCAAACCGGAGACGCAAGGTGCGGTCGAAGTGCTTCTGTTGCATGAGCAAAGGCCAGCTTGCTGGTGGGTGATGCTGAAGCCGGGAAAGAGGGTCCGGCCGGGTACCTGCATCCGCTTCCGTTCGCCGCTCGGCCAAGTGTCGCCGCTCGAGGCCGAGGTCCTGGAGAAAAACATCGAAGGCCACTGCCTGCTCCGTTTCGGTGGCGTCACGGATGTCGCCGCGGCATTCGCCGATCTCGGTGAGATGCCCCTGCCACCCTACATCCTCCGCTCCACCCCTGCCGTCGGCGTGGAAGATCGTACGCGCTACCAGACGGTGTTCGCTCAGAACGACGGCTCGGTGGCTGCCCCGACGGCGGGATTGCACTTCACGGACGCATTGCTGACCGGTCTGCGCGCTTCCGGCGTCGAGACGCACTTCGTCACGCTCCACGTGGGCCACGGCACGTTCGCGCCGGTGAAGGCGGAGCAGCTGGAAGACCATCGGATGCATGAAGAGCGGTTCGACTTGCCCGCCAGCACGGCGGAAGCCGTCAACCGGGCCAAGGCCGAGGGACGTCGGGTCATCGCCGTCGGGACGACCAGCGTGCGTGTCCTGGAGAGCGTCGCGCGGGCCACCGCTGGCGCCTTGGTGCCCGGGGCCGGCACGACCCGCATCTTCCTCCATCCACCGGCCAAGTTCGCGGTGGTCGACGGCTTGTTGACGAACTTCCACCTTCCGCAGAGCACGCTGCTGATGCTGGTGAGCGCGTTCGCCGCGCCGGGCGAGCCGCTTCGCGGCCGCGAGCGGATCCTCGCTGCTTATGCCGAAGCGGTCCGCGAGCGGTATCGGTTCTTCAGCTACGGCGACGCGATGCTGATCCTATGAGCACCCGGACCGGAGCCCCGTTCGTCCTCGTCAACATGGCGATGAGCGCCGACGGCAAGATCGCCACCGCCAACCGTGCCGTGACGACGTTCGGCAGCGCGCGCGACCAAGAGCATCTGCACGCGCTCCGGGCCACCTGCGACGCCATCGTCTGCGGCGCGCGGACGGTCGAGCAGACCGGGGCGACCTTGGGCAACGGCTCCGCCAGACACGGCCGCGCGCGTCTTCGCCGCGGGCTCGCGGAGCATCCGTTGCGCGTCGTCGTGAGCGGATCAGGGACGATCTCTCCGGACGCGGCGCTGTGGCAGGAACGCTTCTCACGGATCGTCCTCCTCACCAGCCAACGGGCGACGAAGACCAAGCTCGCACGGCTCCGCCGGCTCGCCGACCACGTCTGGGTCTCACCGGGCAAGGAGGTGGACTTCGGCGCCGCGCTTGCGTGGCTACGGAAGGAGTTCGGCGTGAAGCGTCTGCTCTGCGAAGGCGGCGGTGAGTTGAACGACGCGCTCTTCCGCGCCGGCTTGGTGGACGAGGTCCATCTCACTCACTGCCCGCTGGTCTTCGGCGGACGCTCCGCGCCGACCATCGCGGACGGTCTCGGTGTCTCGCGTTTGGAGGACGCCGCCCGGTTCTCGCTGAAGTCGATGAAACGCCACGGCGACGAGTTGTTCCTCGTCTATCGGTCCGTCCGCAGCGGCGCCTGACCCGGACTCACTTCTTGATCCCCCGGAGATGCTCGTCGAACCAATCGGCGAAGAGCACGACGTCCTTCTCGATGCCCGCCCAGCCGTGGTCCGCGCCGGGTTTGCGCACAAGCTTCACCGGCGCCTTCACGCCGGCTTGCTCGCACTTCTCCAGAAAGGCCTCCGCTTGGTGGATCGGCACCAGCTTGTCCGCCTCGCCGTGGATGATCAGCGTCGGCGGCATGTCGGCCTTGATGAAGTTGATCGGCGAGATCTCCTTGCCGAAGACGGCGCGGCTTTCCGCCGTGTCGCTGCGCGCGCCGAAAGCCGGCTTGAAGCTGGCGAGCACGCCCACGCCCACGGCGTCGTCGCCCGCGTTGCGCCAGCCCAGGTAATCGGTCGGCGGGAAGAAGCATGCCACCGCCTGCACTGCGCTCGACTCACGGTCGACCGGGTCCTTGGCGTCGGCTTTCCCCGGGCCGCCCTGCGTGCCCATCGTGAGGGAAAGGTGGCCGCCGGCGCTGGCGCCGAAGATCCCGAAGCGGTCCGGCTTCACCCCGTATCCCGCCGAGTTCGCGCGGACGAACCTCACGGCACGGTGGATGTCCTCGGTGATCTCCGGGATCACGAAGCGCGGTTGCGAACCGTGAACGATGCCGAAGACCGTGTAGCCCCGGTCGAGCACCGGGCCCAGCAAGCCGTTCTTCAGCGCGCCATCGAGCGCCTCGTGGCTGGAGAAGAACCCGCCCGACACCATGAAGAGCACGCCGTAGCCGTTGGGCTTGGCCGGCTTGATGACATCCAACGTGAGCGCCGTGCCGTGCTTGCGGCCGTAGATGACCTCGGTGCGGTCGTAGGCCGGCTTGTCCTCGCCGTGGGCGGCGAGGCACGCGAACACGAGCGCGAGAAGGACCGGGCGGAAGGGAATCATGGAGGGAAACTGGTCCGGAAGAGGCGTCGGTGGCAAGGACGGCGACAGGACGGCGACGTTCTCCGCGCCTGCCCACATCCTCAATTGGCTCCCGCTTCTCTGCGTGCTTCTCCGTCGACGGCGGCCGGCATCGGCCCCGGCTTTGGTTCATGGCAGAAGGACCGCCCGATAGAAACGTCGGGGACGGTCCTGTGAGATGTCGTCGGAGTAAGACTGCACGGAATTGGTGAGCGTCAACGTGGCCACCGGGATCCAGGTCTCCGGCGTCAACGTGACGCTGCCTTCGAGCCGATAAGTCGCTCCGGCAACCCCTTCAACCGTGAGGCCGAACGGCGTCCTGGCCGTCAACCGAGCCGGCGTGGGCAAGGGTCGCGGCGTGGACCGGGTATACGAGAAACCGCCGCCCGACTGCCGTCCCCAGGACTTGAACATGATCGAGAGATAGATGTCGTCCGAGACCAGGTGGAGGACCGCTTCTTGCCCGGCCATCCCGGGCGGGAACTTGCCGTTCCACGTCTCCCAGTTCTCGAACCGGAGGGCAGCGAGGTCTTCCAACCTTCCGAAGGACCAACGGGTGTCGGCCGGGCTGCCCGGGCCGTAGCCGGATTCGGTCTTGGCATTGAAGAGCCCGCGGGTCTTCGCGCGGGAGAGCCAGACATTGTCGGTGATCCGGTCCTGGTTCTCGGGCAGATTGGGGTCGATCCCCCGTTGGATGAAAGTGATCGCTGGGCCGTCCCAGACCTGCGCGGCGTCGGCGCCGGTCGCCAACGTCAGGGCCATGGCAGAACAAAATGTCGCGAATCCGGGCGATGACCGTCTTGTGGCGACTCCACATCGGTCCACCGGCCGACCGGGATCAGGCTCTGGGACCACGCTTTCACCGGAGCATCGGCCGTCGGGATCGTCGAGGAAGCAGTGCGGCACGCCTCGAACGTCGCGGTCCGGTGTGTCGGTCCCCGGGTGGATCGGCCACGCTCCTGTGACGAATCGACCGTCTGGATCAGCGATCGCTTCGGGGGGATGGGACGCTTGCGGCACCACGGGCGCAGCTATCGCGAGCGCATGACGTCCAGCCCCTTCAGAAGGTCCAGCGCCCGGGCCAAGACCGGATCGCGGACGATCTTCTGCGGTTCGGTCGGCGCCGTAGCCAGGTTGGTCGCTTCCGATGCGGATTCCAATGGACGCCCCGTCTGTTTGGCTTTCACGAGGTCGGCTTCCGTCAGGCGCTTCCGCACCCGCACCGAGGAGATGATCTGGTTCGTCTGGCCGGCCGCGGTGGGGGTGGTCCTCACCACGCCGAACGGATCGGCCAGGTAGCCGCGTTCGACCTCGGGGCGGACGTTCACGACGATGTCCGGGACGATGCCGGTCGCCGGGATCGGCTCTCCGTCGCCGGTCTTCACGGCGATGACCGCCAGGCTCAGCTTCTGTCCGGAAGACAGCAGGAAATCGCGGTACAAGCTGGCTTCGCCGGCAGTCGTCGTGCCGATCACCAGCGCGGTCCCGGTTCGGCGCAAGGCGGCGGCCACCGCTTCGGCGGCTCCACGGGTCTGGCGGTTCACCAGCACGACGAGCGTGTTGGTGGAGGCGTTGGTCTTCGCGGTCGAGGCGAAGGTGCCTTCGCCCCAGTCGAGCACAGGGCGGCCTGCAGGCAGGAACAGGTCGGCGACCCGGGCTGCGGCGGCGAAATCGCGCCCGCCGGCGAAACGCAGGTCGAGCACCAGTCCTTTGATATCGTTCGTCGCCGCAAAGCCGGTGAGCGTTGCCGCGAGTCCGGCCGGCGCATCCGCCTGGACCTCGACCAAGCGGACATAGCCGTAATGGCCATCGTGGACCAAAGCGACCGGATCCGGCCCGCCCATCGTCCGGAGGTCGCTCTTGGCGTCACCGAGCTGCGCGAGACCACCGAGTTTCTGTAGGAATCCTTCGACCGCCATCTGATCGAGCGCAGGAGCATCGATGCGCGTCAGGTTCGAGCGCACCAGCCCGTAGACCTCGGCGAACGAGGCGGCATCCGCGGCGCCGGCGCGAAGGCAGGCGAGGCAGATCGCGAAGAGCAAGGTCAGGCGGCGTCGGGTGGTCATGCCGCGGGTGAACATCGGCGAGCGGGTCACGCGGAGGCAACGAAGTTCGCCGTGCCGCCGTTCACAGGACCCGTTTGCCGTGCTGCTTGAGCCACGCCTCGGCAGTCTCGTGACCAGGGCAGAGCCGCGCGACCTCGGCCCAGAAGCGCGCGCTGTGGTCCATGTGCTTCAGGTGGGCCAGCTCGTGGAGGATGATGTAGTCGCGGACGGACTCCGGGATCTGGACGAGCCGCCAGTTCAGCGAGATCACTCCGCGACGCGAACAGCTTCCCCAACGCGTGCGCTGGTCGCGGACGCTCACGCGGCGGATCCGGTCCTCCAAGCCGTGGGCGAGCGCCAGGTCTTTGGTCCGCGTCGGCAGCGACGCCGTCGCGGCCTTGCGGAGCGCTAGGTCCACCTGCGGCCTCAGGTCCGCCGCGGCGAGGTCGACCGTGAATTCCATCCCCGGCAACCGGGCGAGGGCGGGCACGTCGCCTTCTCCGGGCTCGACCTGCAGCTCCGCTTCTTCGCCACCGACCAGGACGGTTCCACCGGGGCGCAACGGTCGCGGCGCGCGAGCGCTGCCGAGATATCTCCGCAACCGGTCGGTCAGCCAGACATCGTTCTCCGCCACGAAACGCTTCGCCTCGGCGAGCGTCCCGCGCCGCGGGACCGTGCAGCGCGCCGTGCCGTCGCGGCGGAACAGCAGCCGGTACCGCTTCGCGCGCGGATGCCGTGCAT
>JBBRQL010000148.1:0-10117 GCA_038226425.1 Verrucomicrobiota bacterium | reverse complement strand
GCTCCGTGGTCATCGCGGACGCGAAGAGGTCTCCGACCTGACGGCGCGGACCGCTCGCGGCGGCCGGTGATCCGGCGTCCTTGGCCGCGCTCTCGAGGATCTCGCGGAGAAGGAACCAGTTGCGGTCCTGCAGCTCGTCGAACCCGCCCCAGCGGGATTTGTCGGCCGGGACCGGATTGGATTTCACCCAGCCTCCGGCGGCGAAGCGGAAGAAATCGACCGACGGATCCGCGGTGCGGTCCATGTTGTCCACGGAGAACCGCGGGACCTTCGGCGTGCCCTCGGCAGCGGTCAGGACGGACGCGGAGACGGCAAGGGCGAGGGACCACCCGGTGGCAAATCGGCGGAGGAGCATGTGGACGTGACTTTACCGTGGTCGCGCGGGATGGCCAGCGGGGACGTCAGTGCCGAGACGGTCCGAAAGAAAGTTGCATCCGATCCGGTCCGGACGGCGGATAACGGAGCGGATGCTGTTCCCCGACCTTTCCCCGCCCGAACCGTCGTGGTTCGCCGTGACCGGTCCTGACCGTGAAGCCGCCTCTGGCGCCTCCGAGGGTCTTGTGTCATAGCATGACGTCCGGGTTCCTCAGCGCACCTCTCCGCCTTCTGAACATGAAACCGCTGCCGCAGAACTTCTCGTTCCTCGTCCTGCTCCTCTGTGCTTGCCTGCGCATCGATGCCCGGCCTGCCGATGGGCCGCCGGGGCCTCCGGTGCCTTCCGCGTGGATCACCGTCGATTCTCCGGCCGGCAACAGCGAGTTCCTGACCGGCATGCCGATCGCCATCCGCGCGACGGCGGTCGATCCGGCCGGTGCCATCTTGCGCGCCGAGATCTTCGACGGCGACATCCGCATCGGCGTCTCCGAGATCGCCACGTTCGCACCGGTGCCCGCCGGTCAACCGGTGCAGCACTACTACCTCTGGAACGGCGCGCCGGCCGGCGCTCACAAGATCTCCGTGCGCGCCAAGGACGCGGCCGGGAACGGCGTCGCGTCGCCGACCGTCCTCGTCCAAGTCTCCAAGCCCAAGCCGGCATCCATCCAGATCCTGGCGCCGAAGGATCTCCAGACGTTCAGCATCGGCGAGGACATCGCGATCAGCGCGGAAGCGGTGGACCCGGTCGGGCTCATCACGGCGGTGGGCTTCTACGCCAACGGCGAGCTCATCGGCACCGCGGTCCACGATCCTTGCCCGCCTTGCTTCGACCCGCCCTGCCCGGCACGCCCGTGCGTGCTGCCGGCTTTGGGTGCGACCCTGATGCACGGCATCACTTGGCGTGTCCTTTCCGAGGGCAAGTTCGCCATCGAAGTCCGCGGCACCAACCTCGCCGGAGCCGTCGTCGTCTCGCCCGCGGTGCGGATCGCGGTCGTCAAGCCGCTCAGGTCGTCGGTCACGTTCAATACCCCGAAGGATGGCGAGATCTTCCCGAACCCGGGCCCGGTGGCGATGGAGGTCACGACCGTCGATCCCGACAGCGAGATCCGCCGCGTCGAGTTCTACGGCGACGAGAAGCTGCTCGGCGTCTCCGAGATCCTCACCAAGGACCTGAGCATCCCCGGCCGCCCGCGCCAGCTCCGCTTCACATGGACGAACCCGCCCGCCGGAGGCCACATCCTGGTCGCCCGGGCGAAGGACGCGGCCTCCCACGCCGTCGTGTCAGCGCCGGTGACCATCCGATCCGGCACGCCCAAGCCCGCGAGCCTGGTCATCGTCACGCCGCTCCAAGGTGACTACGTCCTGCTCGGCAAGCCCGTGGTCATCGACACCATCGGGCAGGATCCCGATTCGCTGGTCAGCACGGTCGAGTTCTTCGTGGACGGGTTGCGGGTCGGCGAGAGCTGCTTCCTCTGCTTGGCGAAGGGCGTCTTCCCTCCCGGTACGCCGTTCCACAACTCGTTCGCCTGGACGCCCGGCAAACCCGGCAAGCACACCCTCACGGCCGTCGCCCATTCGGGAGCGGACACGCTCACCAAGTCCGCTCCGGTGGTCGTCGAAGTGGTGTCCGAGATCCCCAAGCCGAAGCTCGTCATCACCACCCCGGCGAGCGGCGCGACCGTCCGGCCCGATGCGGACACCAAGGTCCTCGCCGTGGGCGTCGGCCGCTACGGCGGCATCACCGACGTGGAGCTGCTGCTCGACGGAAAGCATCTCGCCACGTCGAGCATCCGCTTCATCCGCGCTCCGGGCGCCGATGAATCCGTGACCCACGCCTTCTCGGTCCGGATCCCCGCCGGCAGCCATGCGCTCACGGCCCGCGACCTCACGGACCCGGGCATCGTCTCCGCGCCGGTGAAGGTCCTCTCCGAGGTTCTGAAACCGACGCTCACCCTGACCGCGCCCGCGACCGTTCGCGCCGATGCGAACATTCAGGTCGTCGCCGTGGGCGTCGGTCGCGCCGGCGGCATCCTCGACGTGGAGCTCCTGCTCGACGGCGCGCGGATCGCGGTGTCCGACCTCGTCTTCATCCGGCCGCCCGGCATCGACGAACCGGTGAAGCACACCTTCTCCGTGCGCATCCCCGCCGGGACCCATGTGCTCACCGCGCGCGACCTGAAGGACAAAACGGTCGTCTCCGCGCCGGTGAAAGTGGTCTCCACGACGTCCCCGAAACCGGCCACGATCACCTGGGTGAAGCCGGCAGACGGCGAGACGTTCGTCGCCGGGACGCCGGTCCGCCTCGGCGTCGAGGCCGTGGATCCGGGCGGCCTGATCTACCACGTCGATTTCTACGCCGACGGGAAACTCATCGGCGGTTCCGATTTCAGCTGTCCGACCTGCAAGTTCGCGCCCGGCGCGACGATCCCGCACAGCTTCGCTTGGACCGGCGCCGCGGCCGGCAAGCACACGCTGGTCGTCAAAGGCAAGGATTTCGCCGGCCACGAGGTCGTGTCCAAGCCGATCGTCGTCGTCGTCGTCGCGCCGCACATCGTCGCGGAACGCGTGCTGCCCACGGTCCTGCCGTACAACTCCAAGTTCACCGTCAGCATCACCGTGAAGCCGGTCGCCGGCGTGCGGAACTACGTCGTCGAGGACCATCCGCCGTTCATGCCCCGCGGCGGTGCCCAGCCTCTCCCGGCGCCGCCGCGCTGGATGGTGTCGGCGATCGGCAACAACGGCGTGTACGATGCCGCCACCGGCGCGGTGAAGTTCGGCCCGTTCTTCGACGACAAGGTGCGCGCGCTCACCTACATCGTCGTGACCGACGGCGTCGCGGTCGCGAACGCGACGTTCTCCGGCAGCGTCGTCGCCGACGGCGTCGCTTCCGATATCGGCGGTGCCACCGTGATCCACGGCACCATCCGTCATCCTGCGGACATCGCGCCGGCCGACGATTCCATCAACGCGTCCGAGCTCACGGCCTACGGCGCCGCGTGGAAGGCCGGCAAGGCCTGGCCCGGTGTGTCCGGAGCGATTCCCATCGACCACGTCACCCGGGCCGGGACCTTGTGGCGCGGCGGTGAGCACTATCGCTTCGATCCCAGCGCCGGCCCGGCGCCGCTCTGGTGGGTCAGCGAACCGCTGCTGGTGCCCGGCGCGAAGCCGGCCGGCGCCGGTCGCCTCGGCCAAGGCTTCCGCGGCGTGGCGCTCCGTTCCGTCGACGCCTCGTCGGTCTCGCTGCGGGTGCTGCCGCCGCCCGGCGCCGCCGCCTACGCCGCCGAGGAACGTGTCGGCGTCGAACCGTCCGCCATCAGCGACGACGGGACCTATGACGCCGAAGCGGGCGTGGTCCGCTGGGGACCGTTCCTCGACGGCCAAGCGCGCACGTTGACCTATCGCACCGCGACGGTCAGCGCAGCCAGCGCGGGAGCTTCCGTCTCCATCGACGGCACCGGCGTGCCGGTCGGGGTTTTGTCGGCGGCCAAGCCGTCGAGCGGCCTGCGGCTCGCTCACATCGCCGCGACCGAGGACGGCGCGACGCAGGTGGTCGTCGAGGACGACGCGTTCAACGACACGTCGGCTTACGAGTTGGAGACCAGCAGCGACCTGCGGAAATGGACGTCCTCCGGAACGTTCGTGAACGGGACGTCCGCGGGGTTCATCCGCGACGAAGCGCCGGCGACCGACGGACCGCGGTTCTACCGGGCCAAGCGAGTCCGCTGACCCGGGCCCGCCGGGGCGGTGGGACGGTGGTCAACGGACGACCAGCCGGAAGTAGCGGGTCGCGGCCGGAACGTCGGGGATGACGAGGTCCTTCCCGGCCGCGACCTCCCTGCCGGACTCGGTCCAGAGCGCCAGGTCGTCGGAAGCCTGGAGCGGATAGCTGCGGCCCGGTTCGCCCGCGACGATGCCGAGGCTCAGCTGGCCCTCGCCGGGTCCGCTCCGCAGCGAGATCTGCGGAGCAGGCGCGGACTGGAAGAGGTCCGCGAGATCGGTCGCTTCCGCGGCGTCGCCCAGGAACGGCCGCACGCCGAAGATCTCCTGGAACGTGCGCAGCGTGGAGCTGTGGGTGTAACGGACCGAGTTGTGGTAGCCGCCGCCTTTGCCGAGCGGTGACAGCACGATCATGCCGATCGGCCCGTCGTGCGTGGGCACGTCCTTCGTGTCTTCGTCGCCTTCGTCCCACACGATGAAGACCGCGCCGCGGTCCTTGTAGGCATCGGACGCCAGGATCCCCGGCAACATCGAGCGCAGCCAGCGGTCGCCTTGGGTGCGCGTGCTCTTGGAGCCCGCCGCCAGGCTGTGCATGTCGTTGGTCAGGTTGGGCGTGATGAAGTTGAAGCGCCCGACGCGGCCCGCTGCGAGGTCGCCGGCGATCTCGGTGAACGGCCGGATGTGGTTGGTGCAATAGGGCAGGTTCGTGTTGATGCCCTTGAAGAACATGAACGGGTTGTGCCGCACCGCGTAGTTGCCCTTGTCGACCTTGGGGATGTCCTTGCCCGAGATGTCCTCCTGGTAGGCGCGCCACGGGTTCCCGGCGCGGTCGAGCTGGAAGGCCAGGTGGTTGGTGGTGGCGATCTCGTTCACCGAAGGCGGCTTGTCGTTCACGATCCCGAAGTTCGTCCCGGCCACCAGCCAGAGGTAGTTCGGCTCGCTCGGATGGAGACCGGGAGGCGTGGAGTAGTTGTCCGCGAAGGCCGCGCGCGGGAGCACCTCCTGGTTGATGTACGGACAATAGTTGGTGTCGCGGATATCGATCCAGTCGTGGTTCTCGAAGAGGATGAGGAACACCGTCTTGATCGCCGGCAGCTCGGCCCTCGCGGCCGGGACCGATGCGCACAGCAGCGCCGCGAAGACGACCGGCCAACGGAGGAAGAACGTTCTCATGGGGTGGGCGCGATACCTCGGCAGTTTTGCGAGTTCTGTTCCAAGACCGCCGCCTTGGGGTCCCGCGGTCCCTCGGATCAGCGGTCCGCGGTCGCCGACCGGCTCAGCCGCTCCAGTTCCTGCACCCGGCGAAGCAGCTCGGGCAGGCGCTCCACGGCGATGAACTGGCGCTTCATCACGCGGTCGGGCTGCGCCGGGGACCCGAGCCACTTCTGGCCCTCGGGGATATGGTTCATCACGCCGGATTGCGCCGCGATGGTGACCTTGTCGCCGATGCGCAGGTGGCCGGCGATGCCGACCTGTCCGGCGATGGTCACGTAGTTGCCGATCTTGGTGCTGCCGGCGATGCCGACCTGCGCGACTACGATGCAATGCTCGCCGATGGCGACGTTGTGGGCGATCTGCACGAGGTTGTCGATCTTGGTGCCCTTGCCGATGACGGTCGCGCCGAGCGCCGCGCGGTCGATGGTCACGTTCGCGCCCAGCTCCACGTCGTCGTGCAGGACCACCTGGCCGACCTGCGGCACCTTGCGGTGCGCCCCGGCGTCGAACACGTAGCCGAAACCGTCCGCGCCCACGACCGTGCCGGCATGGATCCGCACGCGCTTGCCGAGCGTGGACCGCGTGTAGAGCGTGACCGACGGGAACAAGCGGCATCCCTCCCCGAGCACGCAGTCGTCGCCCACGAAATCGCGGGCCTGGAGCACGCAGTCCGCGCCGATGCGCACGCGCTCGCCCACCACGCAGTGCGGTCCGATGTGCGCGCTCGCATCGATCTGGGCGGACTCGGCGACCACGGCGGTGGCATGGATGCCGGGTGCGAAGGCCGGCTCGGGGAAGAAGAGCGGCAGCACCTGCGCGAAGCCGATCCGGGCGTTGGCCACGCGGAGCAGCGTCTTGCCGCTGACCGACTTGAAATCTCCGGCGACCAGCACCGCGGAGGCGGCGCTCTGGTCGGCGCGGGCGAAGTACGTCTCGTTCTCGGCGAAGGTCAGTTCGCCGGGCTTGGCAGAATCCGCCGAAGCGAACCCGTGCAGCGCGAGCGCGGCATCGCCGACGACCTGTGCTCCGAGCTTCTCGGCGATCTGGGAGGTGGTGAAGGTGGGCATGGCGTCAGATCCCGCGTTCGTTGAGCACTTCGTTCGATGCCCCGAGCACGAGCACCTTGGGCTGCCATCCGGCGGCCTGGTGCTGCTCGATCTCGGTGAAGGCCATGATGGTGAGCCGGTCGCCCGGCTTGCCGAGGTGGGCGACGGCACCGTTGAGCTCGATGGCGCCGGTGCCGCGCGGCCCCTTGATCACGTAGGTCTCCCAACGCGCGCCGTTGGCCATGTTGCTGCACAGGATGCGCTCGTAGGGCACGAACCCGGCGCGCTCGATCAGGTCCTCGGAGATGGTGAGGCTGCCTTCGTAATCCACGCTGGCCGCGGTGACGACGGCCCGGTGGAGCTTCGACTTCAAGACATGGACAAGCATGGCGATGGCGTGGAAAAAGCCGTCCTGCGGGCGGGCGCGGCGAAAAATCCGCGGACACGGCCAGCGCCGCGTTGACCCGAAAAACGTGTCCGGATAATAAGGGCGGCGTCTCCGCGCACAACACAACGTTTCCACGCAACTTGATCCTATGAGCAGAAAAATCCGTTACGGCATGGTCGGCGGCGGTCGCGGCGCCTTCATCGGCGCGGTCCACCGCATCGCCGCGAACATCGACGGCCAGATCGAGCTGGTCGCCGGCGCCTTCTCCGCCGATCCGGAAAAATCCAAGGCATCCGGTGCCGACCTCTTCCTCGCGCCCGGCCGCGTGTACGGCAGCTACCAGGAGCTCGTCGCCAAGGAAGCCGCCCTGCCCGCGGACCAGCGGATCGATTTCGTCGCCATCGTCACGCCGAACCACGTCCACTTCCCCGCAGCCAAGGCCGCGCTGGAAGGCGGCTTCCACGTGCTCAGCGACAAGCCCGCGACCTTCGACCTCGCCGAGGCCAAGGAGCTCGCCGCCATCGTCAAGAAGTCCGGCCTGCTCTACGGCCTCACCCACAACTACACCGGCTACCCGCTCATCAAGGAGGCGCGCGAGCTCGTCCACGGCGGCAAGCTCGGCAAGATCCGCAAGGTCGTGGTCGAGTACCCGCAGGGCTGGCTGGCCACGCGCATCGAGGCCAGCGGCCAGAAGCAGGCGGCTTGGCGCACGGACCCGAAGCGCAGCGGCGCCGCCGGCTGCATCGGCGACATCGGCACGCACGCGGAGAACCTCGCCGAGTACGTCACCGGCCTGCAGATCAGCGAGCTGGCCGCGGACATCACCGCCTTTGTGAAAGGCCGCAAGCTCGACGACGACGGCAACGTGCTGCTCCGCTTCAAGGGCGGCGCCAAGGGCGTCCTGCACGCGTCCCAGATCTCCGTCGGCGAGGAGAACAACCTCAGCCTGCGCGTCTACGGCGAGCTCGGCGGCCTCGAATGGCACCAGCGCGAGCCGAACACCATGCTCGTGAAATGGCCCGACCAGCCGATGCAGGTCTATCGCACCGCCAACGGCTACCTGGGCGCCGCCGCGAAGGCCGCCGGTCGCACCCCGCCGTCGCATCCCGAGGGCTACCTCGAGGCCTTCGCCAACATCTACAAGAACTTCGCCGCCGCCATCCGCGCCCGGAACGAAGGCCGCAAGCTGGCCAAGGACGACCCTGCGCTCGATTTCCCGAAGATCACCGACGGCGTCCGCGGCATGGCCTTCATCGAGGCCGTGGTGAAGTCCTCCAAGGCCAACTCCGCCTGGACGAAGCTGGAAGCATGACCGGCCCCTGGCCGCGGCCGTAAGTCCGCGGTTCAACGTTCGACGTTGGACGTTGAGCGTTGGGCGTTGGATGTTCAGCGTTCAGCGTTTGCAGTTCCGCCTTCGCCCCTACCCATGGACCGTTCGTTCTCCGCGAGGTCTTGGAGTGCGGCGGCGCAGCGGAGCGGAGCTGCCGCTTTCGTCGAAGCCCGCGGTGTGAGGGCACCCGGCGGGTGGCCGCAGCCCGTCGGCGCGAGAAAAAGCGGTGGCAAGCCACACGCACTCCAAGACGCTGGCGCGCCGACGATGCCTCGATCCGCTTCCTAGGCACATTTCGCGGGCCGCAGCGGATCATTGGATCTCTCCCCAACCGCACAGTCATCTCCTCCCGGGCGAAAACCTCGACGCGCCCCGTCGAGGCGCGTATCGCATCGCGGTGTCGATGCTCCTGCTGTTGCTCGGCCGGGTGGTCCTGAGCGTCTCGGCCAGCGGGCTTCAGAAGCGGCTCACCCAGCTCCACGTCCCGGGCCCGGTGGTATGGGCCGGCACCCATGCCTGGATGCTGCCGCTCGCGCTCGTCGCCGTGGTCGCAGCGCCGTCCTTGGCGTGCGCTCCCGGGTTCTGGCGGGACGCCGCCTTGGCCGGCGTCATCGATGCTTTGGGGAACCTGGCCACCGTCTCCGCGTTGCGGACGACCGATCTATCCGTCTTCGGACCGCTGAACGGATTCCGGCCGGTCATGGCGCTCGCGTTCGGAGCGCTCTTCCTCGGTGAACGGGTCTCGCCGCTCGGCGGTGCCGGCGTGGCGGTCACCGTGGTCGGCGCGACGTTCTTGTTGCGTGACAACCCCGACGGCGACGCCCGATGGAACTTCGCGGCCTGGCGGACCCTCGGGTGGAGGTTGTCGGGTCTGTCGCTCTCCGTGCTGGCCTCGGTCTTCCTCAAGCGGGCAGCGCTCGCCGGACCCGTCTCGTTGACGTTGGCGATGTGGATCGGCTGCGGTTTGCCGGTGCTCGCGCTGGCCGCATGGCGGGCACGGCGAGCGGTTCCGGTCGGGATGCCGGAGCCGGCCCCGGTGGTCGCCCGCGGATTTCTACCGCTGCACGCGACGATCTTCTTCGTGATGTTATGGGCCTCGGTGGAGATCTTCCGCACCACGCTGCTCGCCTACTCGTTCGCGTTCTTCCAGCTCGGCATGGTCCTGCAGGTGTTGCTCGGCGCGCTATGGTTCGGGGAACAGAGGCTTGGCCCCCGTCTGGCCTGTTGCGGTCTGATGGGCATCGGGACGCTCTTGATCACGCTCGGGTAGCGGGACCGGTCGAGGACGGGTATCTCGAAACCGAGCCGCCTTCCGGAACAACAAGGCCGATCCGACAAATAGCATCGCGAAAGCCACATTCGAACCGAACATCCGCACGACGCCCGGCAACCAGGTTGTGATCTGGGGCAGCCAGATGACCAACACGATCCCGGTGACCAACGTTTGTGCGAACGCCATCGCGGACAAGGTGCGCGCCATCCCGCCGGGCCGGAAGCGTGCGATGGCGGCACCGATGATCCCGATGATCGGGACTCCGAAAAACAACGAGTTGACCGGGTTCTCGCGGCCTACCACCTCGACAGCATCGCTCATCCAGACGGCGTTCATCCAGACGAGGACCAGCGTCGTCGCCAGCGCGATGCCGACAGCGGCTCGGTAGGCGAGCGTGTCCGCATTCCGGGTCGCCCACTTGTACGTCAAACCGGTGCCGAACAGGAAAGCGCCGACAAGAACGAAGCCGCCGGGGTGCCAGTTCCATCCATCGACATAATGGTTCCCCCAAAGAGGTATCAGCAAGATGAGCGCTGTGGACCAAGCCGGCCCTTTCCAGAGGTTCCCACGCCGGCCGCGACCCTTTTGCGTGTGCCCTACGAATGTCTTTCCACCGTGCATGTTTGCGTTCATCTAGAGCGGTTTAAATGAAACTGTAGCCGCAAGAGGCGAACCAGTTTTGGGCGTCTTTGGCGGTGACGGAGGCCAAGGCTGAGGCGATGGCGCGGAGGAGTTCCTCGCGGGTCCTGGCCTCGGCGCTCCTGAGTGACTGC
>JBBRQL010000147.1:0-10138 GCA_038226425.1 Verrucomicrobiota bacterium | reverse complement strand
CCGCCAAGTGCGCCAAGAACGACGCCGACAGCTGCGCCACGCTGGGATGGATGCACGTCATCGCCCGCGGCGTCCCCAAGGACAACGCCAAGGCGCTCACGTTCCTGCAGAAGGCGTGCACCGCCAACTCGGCGCGCGGCTGCGTGGATCTGGCGCACCTCTACGAGTGGGGCATCGGCGTCCCCAGGGACGAGTCGAAGGCGCTCGCCGACTACACCAAGGCCGCGGACCGCCTCCGCCCGTTCGTCACCAACACGGTCCTCTACCTGCACAAAGCGACTCGCCGGCACGCCAACATGCTCTTCGAGGGCGCCCAAGGGACATTCTTGGACCTCGACCACGGCACCTATCCGTTCGTCACCTCGTCGAACACGACCTCCGGCGGCGCCTGCACCGGTTCCGGCGTGCCGCCGAACCGCATGGACCGCGTCGTGGGCGTGATGAAGGCCTACACCACCCGCGTCGGCGAAGGACCGCTCCCGACCGAGAACGCGGAGATCTCCGACATGCTCCACGGCATGGGACGCGAGTTCGGCGCGACCACCGGCCGCGCCCGCCGCTGCGGTTGGTTCGACGCCGTCGCCACCCGGCACGCCGCGATGGTCAACGGCATCGACGAGCTCGCCGTCACCAACGTCGACGGACTGGATTCGCTCAAGACCATCAAGGTCTGCACCGCCTACCGCGTCGACGGGCAGCTCATCGACCACGTCCCCGCCGACTGCGAGGTGCTCGCCCGCTGCGAGCCCGTGTTCCAGGAGTTCCCGGGCTGGGAGACCTCCACCGAGCAGATCACGTCGTGGGACGCCTTGCCGGTGAACTGCCGGCACTACCTGCTCACGCTCGCCCAGCTCACCAACGCGCGCCTCACCATCACCAGCGTCGGCCCGGCCCGGGAGCAGACGATGTTCCTGTGAGCGCATCGAACCTTGATTGACCGGCGTGCCCTGAACAGAGTGCCGTCATGGAAGCCGCGGTCGCGCAGCCCTTCATCAGCGTCGAGGAATACCTCGCGGGCGAACCCGCCAGCCTCGTCCGCCACGAATACGTCGGTGGCGCGGTGTATGCGATGGCGGGTGCCAGCAAGGACCACAACCAGATCTGCGGGAACTTGTGGTCCACGATCGATGCCCGTCTCGGCGACCTGTCCCCCTGCCGGGTTTTCGCGAGCGACCTGAAGGTCCGCCTGCTCATCAGCGGCGAGGACATCTTCTATTACCCCGACGTGATGGTGGCCTGCGATCCGCGCGACACCGATCCGCATTCGGTGCGCTTCCCAAAGTTGATCATCGAAGTGCTGTCGCCTTCCACCGAGCAGACCGATCGCCGGGAAAAATTGCTGGCCTACCGCACCATCCCCTCGCTTGAGGAATACGTCATGGTCGCGCAGGACCGGATCGAGGTGACGTTGTTCCGCCGCGCGGATGATTGGCAGCCCGCGCGCTTCGACCGGCTCGAACAAGCGGTGCGGCTGGCCTCGATGGACCTGGAGCTGCCGGGAGCTGCCATCTACCGCCGAGTTTTCTTCGCTTGAGCGCAGAACCCAAGCTCTCCCCCGCCGCGCAGGCCAACCTGCCGCAGCACGTCGCCGTCATCATGGACGGCAACGGGCGTTGGGCGAAACAGCGCCTCCTCCCGCGCGTCGAAGGCCACCGTATCGGTGTCGAATCCGTCCGCGCCATCGTACGCGCCGCTGGCGAGGCCGGGATCAAGTACCTCACCTTGTACGCCTTCTCGGTCGAGAACTGGAACCGTCCCAAGGACGAGGTGGACATGTTGATGAAGTACCTTGCCCGGTTCCTGAAGAACGAGATCGGCGAGCTGAACCGGAACAACGTCCGCCTCGAGGCGATCGGGCAGATCTGGCGGTTGCCCGAGGCCGTGCAGCTCCAGCTCGAGAAGACCAAGGCCGCGCTCGCCAAGAACAACGGCCTCACGCTCGTGCTCGCGCTGAGCTACGGCGGCCGCACCGAGCTCGTCGAGGCCGTCCGCGCCATCGCCGGAAAGGTCAAGGCCGGAGCCATCGAGGCCGCCGAGGTCAACGAACGCGTGCTGGCCGAACATCTCTACACCCGGCATTTCCCGGACCCAGACCTGCTCATACGCACCAGCGGCGAGATGCGCGTGAGCAACTTCCTGCTCTGGCAGATCAGCTACGCCGAGTTCGTGGTCACGCAGACCCTCTGGCCGGATTTCCGGAAGGCCCAGCTCTTCGAGGCCCTCGAAGAGTACGCCCGACGCCACCGGCGTTTCGGCGGGCTCTGAGCGGACACCTGCGCGGTCACCGGTGGGAAGAATCCAGCCTGGGCCTTCCTCGGATGGTTCCGTCGCCTTGGCGCCGTGTCCGTCCACGTCCCGCCCGCGGGCAACAGCTGTGGACTTGATCGGCCGTCCACTTCCCATCCGCCCAGCGGACCGGACCACGCCGGGTCCGGATTCCTCGCACTGGCCAAGGTCTTTCCGGCCTGTTATCCCCTCTGCCACCGAAGCCGCCACAACGGCCTGAGTCCATGCCTTCCAGAGCCCTGAAGAAAAAAACCGTCGTCACCGACCCGGTCGAGCCGGCCGTGACGCCGCCGCCGAAGAGTCCGGAGACGACCTTCCTCACCAAGCCGAAGCTCTCCCCGAAGTCCCGCAAACGCGACATGCCCGAGGGGCTCTGGACCCGTTGCCCGGAATGCGAGGAGCTCATCTACGACAAGGAGCTGGACGACAACTTGAAGGTCTGCCCGAAGTGCGGGCACCACTTCCCCATCGCGTCGCGCGAACGCATCCACTCCTTGGTCGAGACCTGCTCGTTCGAGGAGATGGACGCCCAGATGGAGGCGGTCGACGTGCTCCAGTTCACCGGCGCCGCCAGCTACGAGTCCAAGCTCGCCGCCAACCGGAAGAAATCGCCGCTGCTCAAGGATGCCGTCGTCACCGGCGTCGGGCGGATCGGCCACCACCGGGTCGCGCTCGGCGTGATGGATTTCTCGTTCCTCGGCGGCTCCATGGGCTCGGTCGTCGGCGAGAAGCTCACCCGCCTCATCGAGGTCGGGACCGACCGGGGGCTCCCGGTGGTCATCATCTCGGCGAGCGGCGGCGCCCGCATGTACGAGGGCATGTTCAGCCTGATGCAGATGGCCAAGACCTGCGGAGCGCTGGCCTACCACGCCAAGTACAAGCTGCCCTACATCTCCGTCCTGACCGATCCGACCTACGCCGGCGTCATCGCCAGCTTCGCGACCATCGGGGATCTTATCATCGCCGAGCCCAAGGCCGGAATCGGCTTCGCCGGCGCGCGCGTCATCAAGGACACCACGCAAGCCGAGCTGCCCGAAGGTTTCCAGACCGCCGAATTCCTGCAGAAGCACGGGTTGATCGACGCCATCGTCTCGCGCAAGGAGATGAAGGACCGCTTGATCTACTACCTCGACTTCCTCACCGCTGGCCGACGTCCGCTTTGAGAAGGTGCGGGGCGGCGTAGGCAGCCGTCCGGCCCGACCGCCGCCGCCTTCTCCGAGGTCTACACCGAAGCGTGGGCCGCGACCTCGTGGATGATCTGCTGGAGCGAGCGCTCCGGACGGAA
The DNA here is from genome assembly GCA_038226425.1 of Verrucomicrobiota bacterium. Classification (GTDB taxonomy): domain Bacteria; phylum Verrucomicrobiota; class Verrucomicrobiia; order Limisphaerales; family UBA9464; genus CAIVQB01. The sequence goes on along the minus strand of JBBRQL010000147.1, from coordinate 6,567 downwards.
CCCCGTCAAGCGGGCCAGCTTCTCCAGCGCCGGGCGCCGGTTCCTCATGTCCTCGAAACCGGCGGCATAGGCTTGCTCGTAGCTCACGGACTCGACCGCCGAACCGGTCCCGAGCGTCTCGATCACGCGTGAGGCCAGCTCGCGGATGCTCACCGGTTCGTCGTGGCCCACGTTGACGACCTCGCCCCGTGCCGCGTCGCACCCGCGCAACCGGACCAATGCTTCCACCGTGTCCGCCACATGGCAGAAGCACCGCGTCTGCGCCCCGTCGCCGTAGACGCGGAGGGGACGGCCGTCCTTGGCGGCGTCCACGAAGCGGGGCAGCACCATCCCGTGCCGGCCGGTCTGGCGCGGGCCGACGGTGTTGAAGAGCCGGACGATCGTGACCGGCAAGCCGCGTTCCCGCATGTGCGCGAGCGCCAGGAACTCGTCCATCAGCTTCGAGCAGGCGTAGCTCCAGCGTCCGAGCGTCGGCGGCCCGATCAACAGGTCGTCGTCCTCGCTGAACACCAGCTTCGGGCTCTTGCCGTAGACCTCCGAGGTGGATGCCAGCAACAAGGGGACGCCGGCCGGCGCGGCCGCGGCCAGGACCGCTTCGGTCTCGCGCAGGTTCGTCTCGATGGTGCGGATCGGGGAGTTCACCACCAGCTCGACACCGACCGCCGCCGCGAGGTGGAAGATGAAGCCGCATCCGGCGACCAGTTCGGCGAGGTCGGCGAACCCGGAGACCTTCGACTCGATCACACGCAGGCCCGGGTGGCCGGCCACCGCGCGAAGATTGTCCAAGCTGCCGGTGGACAGGTCGTCGATGACGACGACGGATTCGCCATCCGCGAGCAACCGCTCCGTCAGGTGCGAGCCGATGAACCCGGCGCCGCCGGTGACGAGGACTGGTTTGTTCACGCGCCGAGCATGTGAGCGGCCCCGTCGCGGCAAAAGCGCAAACGCCTATTCCAGCGCGCTGGCCACCGCTTCGGCGAGCTTCTGCCGGTACGCCGGCGTCCCGATCTTGCGGGCCTCCTCGGGGTTCGAGAGATAGCCCCCTTCGACGAGGATCGCCGGGCGGTTCTGTCCGCGGAGCACGCCCATGAACCGGGCGCGCTTCACGCCACGGTCCGCGGCACCTGTCGCCGCGAGCAGACGGCGGTGGACGCGGAACGCCAGCCGGAGGTTCGCCGCGTCGAACGCGTTGTTCGGCCATGTCTGCGCGGCGTCGTCCGGAAAATCGCGCGTGACGTTCGACGGCAACCCGCGCGGCGTCAGGCAATACGTCTCGAGACCGGCCGCCTGCGCGTTGGGGAAGCCCGAATTGAAATGGAGGCTGACGAAGAGCGCCGCTCCGGCCTGCTCCGCGATGGCGACACGCCCGGAAAGTTCCGCGCTGGTGTCCTCGGTCCGCGTCATCCGCACCTCCCAGCCGCGCGCTTCCAGCAACGGCTTCAGCCGGCGCGCCCAGTCGAGCGTGAGCTCCTTCTCATAGGCGTTGCCGACGATGCTGCGACTGCCCGAGTTGGTGCCGCCGTGGCCGGGATCTATGACCACGAGCCTCGGGGTCTTCGGCACCGCGGGCTCCGAGCCGAGCAACGGGACGAAGGTCTTCTCGATATCGCGATGGAACACCTCGACCCGGCCGTCCTGGGTCCGCGGCCCGATGCCGAGATACACCGCGGTGCCGTCCCACGTGGCGCGCTGGCTGCCGGGCACGACTTTGACCGGAGGCTGGCCGTGGTCGGCAAGCCATGCCGCCCAGTCCACCCACACCGCTTGCGGAGGGGCCGGCAGCGCGGCGGGGACCACCGGAGGCACGTCCGGCGGCGTCGTCAGCGGAACGGTCGCTTCCGGGACCGGCAGCGGATCTCGGGCAGCTTGGAGTGCAGGTTCGACCGGGACGACCACGGCTTCCATCGGAGCGCCCGGTGACGTCGTGGGTCGCGTCGCGGACGCGCCCGGCGTCGTGCGGCATCCCATGGCGACGGCTATGGCCAAGGCGGAGAGGAGAAGCAGGTCGGCGCGTCGCACGGCGCGCGATTAAGCGGACCGCCCGGGCACGCACAAGCGGGAAACATCCCGGCTCGCCTTCAGCTCGCGGACGACGTCAGCAACCGGTGGCGGAGCAGCGCGGAATCCCTGGCGGTGTCGCGCAGCTTTCCGTCCCCGCCCGAGATGCCCATCCGCTCCAGCCATGCGGCGAACTCCGGCGCGGGCTTCGCGCCGAGCACTTGCCGGATATAATGCGCGTCGTGGAAGCTCGTGGATTGGTAGCTGAGCATGATGTCGTCGGCTCCCGGCACGCCCATGATGTAGTTCACGCCGGCGACACCGAGCATCGTCAGCAACACGTCCATGTCGTCCTGGTCGGCGGCGGCGTGGTTCGTGTGGCAGACGTCGCAGCCCATCGGCAGGCCGAGCAGCTTGCCGCAGAAGTGGTCCTCCAGCCCGGCCCGGATGATCTGCTTGCCGTCCGCGAGATACTCCGGGCCGATGAACCCGACGACCGTGTTCACGAGCAGCGGCGAGAAGGCGCGCGCGACCGCGTAGGCCCGGGCTTCCAACGTCTGCTGGTCCACGCCGTGGTGCGCGTCGGCCGAAAGGCAGGAGCCTTGGCCGGTCTCGAAGTACATCACGTCGTCGCCCACGGTGCCGCGCTTCAGCGACAAAGCGGCCGCGCGCGCTTCTCCGAGGAGCTTTAGGTCGATGCCGAAGCTGGCGTTCGCCGCCTGCGTCCCGGCGATGCTCTGGAACACGAGGTCCACCGGCACGCCGCGCGCGATCGCCGCGATCTGCGTCGTCACATGGCCGAGCACGCAGGATTGCGTCGGGATGCCGTAGGTCGTGACCAGCTCGTCGATCAGCCGCACGAGATGTTCGAGCGAGGCGACGTTGTCCGACGCCGGGTTGATCCCGATGACCGCGTCGCCGGCGCCCATGAGCAGGCCGTCGAGCGTGCTCGCGGCGATGGCGCGCGGGTCGTCGGTCGGATGGTTCGGCTGGAGCCGGACCGCGAGATGCCCGGGCAAGCCCAAGGTGTTCCGGAAACGCGTCACCACCGAGATCTTTTTCGCGACCAGGACGAGATCCTGGTTGCCCATCAGCTTGCTCACCGCGGCCGCCATCTCGGGCGTGATGCCCGGAGCGAGGGCGCGCAGCTCAGCTGGCCCCGTCCCGTAGGCCAACAGGTGTTCCCGGAACTGCCCGACGCTCAGGCCGCTGACCGGCGCGAATGCCGCTGCGTCATGCGTGTCGACGATCAGCCGCGTGACCTCGTCGGTCTCGTAGGGCACCACGGGTTCATCGAGGAACCGTTGGAGCCCGGTGTCCGCGAGTTCCATCTGGGCGCGCACGCGTTCCTCCTGGGTCCGGGCGGCGAGGCCGGCCAACTGGTCGCCGGAGCGCAACGGCGACGCCTTCGCGAGCAGCGTGCGGAGTTCGGTTCGGGCACCCATGACCCGGCGACGTTCGCAAGCGATCGGCGCGTTGGCAACGAAGGCGTCGGAGGGAGTGCGATCGGAAGTGGCGGTCACTGCAACCGGCGCAGAGACGCACCTGCTCGGTGGAGAAAACCGACCGGAGAGAGAATCTGGAAAACAGGAAAACAGGAAAAACGGGGCTTCGCCGGCTCCGTTCCTGTTTTCCAGATCGATCTATTCCCAGCCCCTCCGATCCGGACCGCCACTTCGGATCGCACCCTTCGGACTTCCGATCGCTCGCTCAGCAGGAACCCGCGACCGCTCAGTCCTTCGACTTGCCGTCGTCCGGTGTCCAGTTCCCGATCTCGAGGTGCGGGTCGTTGTCGTTGTTCCAACGCCGCCGCCAATCAATGTTCTTCGGGTTGACGGTCTCCTTGCGCAGGGCGGATTCGGCATGGCCGTCGGCGAACATGAAGTTGCTGCGCTGGTTGTGGCGCTTCGCGGGCCATTGGTCGGACTCCTTGGGGTCGATGTTGCCGTCCCAGCTCGCGTCCGTCTTGCTGTCGGCCAACATGATCATCGAGCTCGGCGACACGACCGCGCCCTCCCGGACCTCGGGGACCGCCCCGATGTCGCCGCCCAGGCCGAGCTGGGGCAGCGCGCCCGGTGCGCGGAGTCCCCAGTCGTTGTAGCCGTAGCTGAAGGCGGCCGCGCCCTTCGAGAAGACCGGCGAACCGATGTACTCGAGCTGGCCCTTGAGCGTCTTGTTCACGTTCGTGTCCCACTTCGAGTCCGGCTTGTTCGCCGGGCACCAGAACGCTGCCCGGTTGGTGCCCATCTGCGAGAAGAGCCGGTTGACCCAGATGTAGGAGAAGTATCCCGGGTTGGCTTTGCCATCGACCGTGTTGCGGGCGTCGATCGCGCCCGGATAGGCCTTGAAGTCCCCCACGTACATCAGGGTCGCGAGGCCCATCTGGCGCTGGTTGTTCAGGCAGGCTGTCGCGAGCGCCTTGCCCTTCGCCTTGCCCAGCGCCGGCAACAACATGCCCGCGAGGATCGCGATGATGGCGATGACGACCAGCAGCTCGATGAGCGTGAACGCGCCGCGCTGGGCGGACCGGAGGAAGGGTGTGCGCATATGATTTTCGGTGGAACCTCTTGAAGTTGCCCGGTCCTCCTCCCGGCAACCATGCCGCGGAGGCACGGGCGGCTATCCCAAACGCACGCAACGCCCGTCAACGCGCCGTCACGACCACGTAGTTCCGCTTCCCCTTCCGGAGCAGCAGATGCTTGCCGAAAAGCAGGTCCGCGAGAGTCGCGGTCTTCGCCACTTCCGTGACGCGGATGTTGTTGAGATACAGCCCGCCGCCCTCCAGGTCTTTGCGCGCCTGTCCCTTGCTGGACGCGAGGCCGGCATGGACGAAGAGCTCCACCAGCGGCAGGCCGGGGCCGTCTAGCTTCGCGGCTTCGATGTCCTTCGTCGGCACCTCGCCCACGATGTCGTTGAACGTGCCTTCGCCGATACCTTCAAGGCCGCCACCGAAGAGGATCTCGCTCGCGCGGACGGCCTCCAGCGTCGCCGCCTCGCCGTGCAGCAGGTCGGTGACCGCCTTGGCCAGCGCCTTGTGGGCGATGCGCGCGCCGGGGTTCGCCGCGTGCTGCACCTCGAGCGACTCGATCTCGTCGCGGCCGAGGAAGGTGAAGAACTTCAGGTGGCGGACCACGTCGCGGTCGTCGGCGTTCACCCAGAACTGGTAGAAGCGATAGACGCTGGTGCGGCGCGGATCGAGCCAGACGGTGCCCGACTCGGTCTTGCCGAACTTCGTGCCGTCCGCCTTGGTGATCAACGGCAGGGTGAGCCCGAACGCGGGTTTGCCGAGCTTCTTGCGGATGAGGTCGATGCCCGCGGTGATGTTGCCCCACTGGTCCGAGCCGCCGATCTGCAGGTCGCAGCCCTGGTCGCGGCAGAGCACGTAGAAATCAAAGGCCTGGAGCAGCATGTAGCTGAACTCCGTGTAGCTGATGCCGACCTCGCGGTCCTCCATGCGCGCGCGCACGGATTCCTTGGCGACCATCTGGTTCACCGTGAAATGTTTCCCGATGTCGCGCAGGAAACCGATGAAGCTGATGCCGTCCGTCCAGTCCGCGTTGTCCACCAGACGGGCGGTGTTGGGCGAGGCCGTGAAATCGAGCAGCCGGGAGAGCTGCGGGCGCACGCCGGCGACGTTGGCTGCGATGATCTCCTTGGTGAGCAACTGGCGCTCGGCGGTCTTGCCGCTCGGGTCGCCGATGCTGCCGGTCGCGCCGCCTGCGACCGCGATGGGGATGTGCCCCGCGTCCTGGAAGCGCCGCAGCGTGATCAACGGCACGAGGCTGCCGACGTGCAGCGAATCCGCTGTGGGGTCGAACCCGCAATAGAGCGTCACCGCGCCTGCCGCGAGCCGCTGCCGCAGCGCCTCGGTATCGGTGCAATCGGACACGAGGCCGCGCCACTGGAGGTCTTCGAAGATGTTCATCGGAGACGCGCTTTATCGCGGCGGGCGGACGCCGGCTCAATCGGGAACCGCCGCCCGCACGATCGCCGGGTGATGCCCTGCCTTGGTCCGACAACGCTCCGTAACCGCTCCGCCACCACGCCGGTCAAGACGGCGTCACCACACATCATCCCATGAAATCCATCCCACTCCTGTTCCTTGCCGGGGCCTTCGCGCTGTCCGGTCCTGCGTCCGCGGATGCCGACCTGAGCAAGCTGCCTCCTCCTTCCGCCCAGAAAGGCGTGACCTTCGAGAAGGACATCAAACCCCTGTTCGAGGCCTCCTGCACCGGCTGCCACGGTGAGAACAAGCAGAAGGGCGACCTACGGCTCGATTCGTTGGCCGCTGTGCTGAAGGGCGGCGAGGACGGCAAGGTCGTGGTGCCCAAGAAAAGCAAGGAGAGCGCGCTCGTCGTCGCCATCTCAGGCCTCGACGAGGAGAAGTCGATGCCTCCCAAGCGCAAACCCGGCCGCGGCGGACCCGGAGGCCCAGGCGGCCCGGGTGGTCCGGGCGGCGAACGCAAAGGCGGCGACCGGCCTCAAGGTGGTCCTGGTGGCCCCGGCGGTCCGGGCGGTTTCAAGATGCCCAAGGCGCTGACGGCCGAAGAGGTCGGCTTGGTGCGCACT
>JBBRQL010000146.1:0-10171 GCA_038226425.1 Verrucomicrobiota bacterium | reverse complement strand
GCCCGAGATGTGGCGGGACATCGCGCTGGCCAACCGGCGGCACCTCGGCCGCGTGCTGGGCGTGTTCATCGAGGACTTGGCGGAGTTCCGCCGCGCTTTGGAGGAGGGCGACGCCGCGGCCGTGGGCGAGTTCTTCGCCCAAGCCAAAGCGCGCCGCGATGCCTGGGTCCACCCGGCCGAGGGGCCGGACTGCGGCGGAAACGGGCCTTAGCCAGGACGATGCAGTTGGAGTTCAACGTAGCGCAGGCGTCTCGCCTGCCTTGGCCACACCGGTCGCCCGGCTGGCAGTCTGACCTCGGAGGGATTTCCGGTTCACCGTCCGGTGAGGGCAGCCCACGGCGTCCGAGACAGGCGAGACGCCTGTGCTACTTTGTCCGGCGGATGTCGCAGTGCGGTGCAACTGCATCGTTCCGGCTTAGCCAGGACGGGGCCGTGAGGCGTGGGCGCCCGCGCCATCAAGACCTGCCCGCGGGAAGGTACTGAAGATCCGACACGTCAAGTCATCGGCCCCGCAAACGCCCCGCCTCAGCCGAAACCATGCAGTCAAAAGCTGGGGGGAACGGGCCACCGGCCCGTTGGGGCGGGCTACCAGCCCGCCGCGTTGGGTGCGTCCTCGTGCCGAAGCTCGGCGGCAAGTTGCCGCCGAGAACAGCCAGGTTGGCCGTTCCACCCTGAACCCACTGCATCGGCCTTGCCTCAGACGATGTCCGGCTCGCCGATGACCTCGGTGCCGTCGCGGGTCTGCACACCGCGGGCCTTGAGGCTTTCCTTGGGATCCGTGTAGCCCGGGATGATGCGGTCGAGCTGCGTCTGCGTCGCGCCGAGGTGGTCGCGGATGAGCTTGCCCAGCACGCTCCGGTAATCGGTGTTGCGTTTCAGGTAACGTCCCGTGGACTGGAACATCGATCCGTTCTGGCCCGTCTGCCAGGCGATGGGGTCGCTGCTGCCGCCGCAGTTGAAGACGCCGCTGCGCTTGACCGTGCCGAGCGCGTCGGTCTCCAGGCCCTTGACCCCGCCGCCGGCGACGAACATGACGTTGGCCTCGGCGTGGTCGGTGCCGTTGTCCGAGTTCTCGATGGTCGTGCGGCCGAACTCGGAGAGGGTGACGATGACCAGGTCGTCCCAGCGGCATTTGTCGGCGTACTTGGTGAAGTACTTCCGGAGCGCGTAGACCGCCCAGCCGATGCGGCGCAGGAGGTTGGCCTGGGAACCGGTCGCGGCGCCCTGGTTGCTATGGGTGTCCCAGCCGTCGATCGACGTGCCGGCAACGAGCGCGGATGTCTTGTTCAGGACGAGCGAGGCCGCCTTGAGGTTCAGGAAGAAGCCGTACGCGGAGGTGGGGACGACGTACTTCTGCGCGTTGTTGGCGCGGGCAAAGCCGCCGTTCTTCGCGTTCGTGGTGGGGAAGAGCGAGTAGGGCAGGTCGCCGTCGGTCGCCTCGTCGTCGACGAAGGTGTTGCCGGTCTCGCTGAAATCGAGCTGGGCGAAGATGTCGAGCGTGCTCGCGAGGTTGCCGTACTGGAGCGCCAGCAGGTCGCGGTCGCGCTTGCCGGTGAACTGCGCCTTGTTGGCGGCGGCGAGCGCGGCGTCGGCCTTGAGGTTGCCCTGCGGCGTGTTCGGGACGGCGAGCAGGTTGTAGCGGGTCGGATCGCTCAGGTTGGTCATCGCCGCCTTGGACCCGCGGAGGATCAGCGGCAGCGACGAGCCGATGCTCACGCCGGTGAGCGGCGACGAGTGGGCCAGACCCGACTCGATCATCGCCCGGTAGAGGAGGCCGTCCTTCACCAAGTTGCTGTTCGGCGAGCCGGTCTCCCAATAGTTCTGCGAATCGAAATGGGACCGGGATTGCTTCGGGTAGCCGACGCGATGGATCAGCGCCAGATCGCCGGCATTGTAGACCGGCGCGAGGAATTTGAGAGCCGGATGCAGCGCGGCAAAACCGTTCCCGAGCGGAAGGCCGCTCGTGTAGTCGAACGTCGGCGTCGTCTGCCCGCTGACCGGGAAGAGCGCTTTGCCGCGTGCGTCGAACGGTTGTCCGGGATCTTTCTCGATGAGGATGTTCTTCCGGTTGGGCGGGCCGTAGGAGGGGTCGCCGAAGGGCACGACCGCGTTGAGGCCGTCGTTCGCGCCGCGGAGGAAGATGAAGATCAGCTTCTTGGCGCGGCCGTCCGCGCCGGTGATGCCGATGCTGCCTTCGGCGAGCGCGCGTTGCAGGACGAACGGGATGTCGGTGAGGGTCGAGAGCGCGGTGCCGAGCCCGAGCGCGGAGGCGTGGGAGAGAAATGAGCGGCGGTTGATGACGTTCATGGTGTGGCCAGTTTCAAGGTTCCGGTGCCGGTTCGGTTCACTGTTCTTGGAAGCGCTGCGTCGCCATCAGGAGGGCGACCATGCCGCGGAGACGGAGGTCGTAGGCGCTGGTCCCCGGGGCCAGCGCGCTGAACGCCGATGTCGTCGTGCCGTCGTCGGCGGTGTCGAGGAACGCGACGGCGATGCTGCGGAAGGCCGCGAGGTTCGCCTTCCCCTCGGCCGGGAAGAGCAGGTCGAGGAAGTAGTCGGCGACCTTGCCGGCGTCGCGCATGGCTTCGGGAGCCTTGATGCGGAGCAGCCCGACGGGATCGGTCTGGGTGCTGGCCCCGACATCGGATTTGCCGGTCCTCCCCGCGGGCATGAGCGCCGCCTGCACGAACCGGATGCGCTCGGCCAACGTGCCCGCGCTGATCCAAGCGGCGGCGTCCTCCGGGTAGCCGTCCGGTTCCATCCGGTCGAAGAGCCGCATGCGCCCGAGCCGGTCCATCACGGGCTGGATCTCCCGTCCGTCGGTCGAGACGGTGTAAGAGCCGTCGTCGCGACGGGCCCGCAGCGCGCGCATGGCGCTGGCGACGAATTCGAGGGGCGTCTTCACCTTCTGGAGCGACGCCGCGTCGGACCGGAACAGCGCGGAGTTGAAGATCGTGCGCAGGACCTCGCGGAGCTGGCCCTTCGGTCCGCCGTTGGACGGGCTCTCCCAAGCGAGCATGCAGGCATGGACGAGCTCTTCTTCGGGCGTCGTCTCCGCGTCGGTGAAGTCGTAGCCGATGGCGAAGCCGTCATGGACGAACAGTCGGCAGAGCTTCACGGAGAGGAACTCCTGCGTGAACGGCTGGTCGGCCATGTGGCCGAGCAGTTTGTAGCCCTCCTGGAGGGTGGGGTTGCCGGTGCCGGCCGGGATGGTGAGCGAGTAGTCGCGGCCGGCCCACGGCGGACCGAACCGGGCGGGCACGAGCTTCGGGGTCGTGACCACGCCCTTGGCGTCGTGGTTGAAGAAGATCTTCTTCTGGGCGGTGTTGTGGTTGGCCGCCTTGTAGTTGAACGACCAAGCGCCGACCAGGTTGGTCACCGCCGTCTTGTTGGTGATCGCGTTGGGGTCGAGATAGTTGGTGGTGACGAACGCGAAGGGGTTGAACTCTTGTGCCGGGTCGACCAACCGGATGGACCAGCCGGTCCAGACCCGGGAGATCTGCACGATGTCCGCCTGATCGTACCCGTTGTCGACGCCGAAGGAGAAGAGCTCGCACAGCTCGCGGGCGTAGTTCTCGTTGGCGATGCTCGTGCCGCTGCCCTTCGAGTTGATGGTGTCGAGGTAGATGATCATCGCCGGGCTCTCGGCGCTGATCTTCAGCATGTCGTGGAAGGTGGCCTTCGGGTCCGACATCGCGGCGCGCCAGCGGAGATTCTCCTTGGACTCGAGCTGCGTGGCGACACGGCCGGCCGCATCGGTGGCGAGGCCGGCGTTGTCGAAGTAGTCGCGGGTCTTGGAGTAATCGGTGACGAAGTGGTTCTCCCAGAACTGCCGCAGCACCTCGGTCAGCTGCTTGCGCGACTGGATGGCGTGCAACAGGTGCCACGCCCGGAGATCGGTCATCGTGGCCGAGCCGTCCTTGAGCTTCGCGAAGATCGGTGCCGGGGAATCCACGGCACCGCCGAGCCCGTGGGTGCTCGTGATCCCGCTGCCGGAAAGGCGGACCGTCAGCTTTGCCGTCACCGTCTGCGAGGTGAAGTACCAGTAGCTCAGCGTGTAGGTGGTGGCGGCGTTCAGCGCCGGGGCGACGGACTGGTAGACCGCGGTGCTCTGCGAGCTGCCCGCGCCGACCGAGACGACGTGCATCGACAAGCTCCCGCCGTGGGCCTCGTCGGGCGTCAGGGCCGAACCCGCGACGTTCGGGCTCAGGATCCAGTTCGATCCCAGCGTGGTCTCGAAATCGCCGCCGCGGAGCAGGTTGGCCTTCGCGGCATCATCCACCGCGCCGGCGACGAGACGGATGTCGTCCAGGTAGACCTCTCCCGCGCCGTCGAGGTAGATGTACAGCGACGAGGACGAACCGGTCCCGGTCACCGTCACCTTGCGCCAGCTCGGCGTGATGACAGCGGAGTCGATGTCTTCGGTGATCGTCTCGGGTGCCAATTGTTCGGCGATGTAGGCATCCGGTCCGATTGCCCGGACCCGGGCCAGGTCGTCCGGCGACGGGCCGTAGGCGATCCGCTGCAGCAGGGTGGTCGCGAGCAGAGCATCGGGCGTCAGGACCCGGGCGTTCACCCGGAAAAACCCGTCGCCGGGCGCGGAGGACAGGCCGGTCCATCCAAAACCGTCCAAGAAACCCGTGGTGTCCGGCCGGTAGGGTTGGCCGAGCGCATCGGCGCGCTCGATCTGGTATTCCACCGTCGCGGGATACGGAGCGAACCCGAGCGTGACCCGGCCGGGCTCGGCCGAGATCCCGGTGATGACCGGAGTGCCGGTGTCAGCGGCGGCCACCCAAGAGGCGAGGGCGCCGGACATCGCCAAGAGGGCGATACGGGGAAAGAGAGCAGAGTTTTTTTTCATCGCTGCGCGAAGGATGGATGTTGGTCCCGGCTTAGCAGGCTCCGGGCCGACTTCTCCGGGGCCTCGGACGACTCCGGCGCGGCCACAGGTATCGGAGGGACGTGGGAGGACCCAAGCCTTGGGCCGCGACGAAGTCAACCGGTCCCTCAAGCGGTCTGGCAGGGCGTCGGATCCGGGCGTTGCCCCTTCCCGCCGGGCAACCGGTCAATGGGTAAAGCCCGCGGCTGTCGCGGCCGGAAGTGGAAGGACACGGCCAAGCCTGGATCCTCGGCTGCTTCCGATGCCGTGGCTCCTGTCGTCCCCGCGAAGAGCCCATCCATGCCGTCAGGACGATTTGCCGCGGTCCGGGAGCACACTATAGGTGTCGGATGAGCGGACCGATCCCGGGTGTCTTCCTGACCGCGGAGTGGAGGCATCTTGCGATGTTGAACTACGAGGTCGAACCGGCGTTGCTGGACCGGCTCGTCCCCGCCGGGACCGAGCTGGACCCGTGGGACGGAAAGGTCTTCGTGTCGGTCGTGGGGTTCTTGTTCCTGCGGACGCGCGTGCTCGGGTGGCCGGTCCCGTTCCACCAAGATTTCGAGGAGGTGAACCTCCGCTTCTACGTCCGACGGAAGGCTGAGGACGGTTGGCGGCGCGGCGTGGTGTTCATCAAGGAGATCGTACCGCGCGCCGCGATCGCGCTGGTCGCCCGCACCTTGTACAACGAGCCGTACATTGCGCTCCCGATGTCGCACCGGATCGAGGAGACGGCCGACGGGGTCGCGGCGGCGGAGTACGGATGGCGATCGGGCGGGAGGAACAACCGGCTCAAGGTGACGACCTGCGGCGGCGCGCGGCCGCTCCAGGGCGGATCGGAGGCGGAGTTCATCACCGAGCACTATTGGGGCTACAACTCGCGACCCGACGGTCCGACGCTGGAGTACCGCGTCGAGCATCCTCGGTGGCGGGTCCACGAGACCCGCGAGGCGGTGCTCGACTGCGATGTCGCGGGGCTCTACGGGAAGGCGTTCTGCCGATGCCTCGAGGGCCGGCCTTCGTCGGCGTTCTTGGCCGAAGGCTCCGAGGTGACGGTACGCCGCGGGGTGCGGATCGCATGACCGGCGGGCCGCCGGTCGGAAGGACCGGTCAGGCGTGCTCGCGGTCCAGCTTCGTCGCGGGCTTCTTGCTGTAGGGCGAGTGGAGGTTGAAATAGATGCCGCAGAGCGGGCGTTGGCCTTCGGTCTGGCTGAGGATCACCGTGACGTGGCGGTCGAGCGCGATGCCATGGCGCATGTCGGCGCCGCGGGCGAGATAGGCGTTGATCGCCTTCTGTAGGAGCGACCGGAGCGCGGCCTCGCAATCGTCAGGAAGCTTCTCCAAGCACACCACGTGGCGGTCGTAGCTCTTGAGCGCGACCGCCAACTCGGTCCGGAAAGAATCGACGGTGAGTTCCACGGCGCAAAAATACGGAGGCCGGCATCGAAGTAAAGCCGGGCGGCGGGCGGCGGTGCGATCCGGAGTGGCGGACCGTTTTTGCGAAGTTGTGCTCTGCCGTGTCACCGAGGGAACTCGGCGCGAGGAGCGGCCTTGGCGCTTGGCAGGAGGAGGCGTCTGCAGACCGCAGACCCGCGATACAGCAGGCGCCATCTGTTTTGAGGAAAAGATAAATCTGGAAAGCAGGAAAACAGGAACGGAACCGGCAAAGTTCCGGTTTTCCTGCTTTCCTGGTTTCCAGATCCGCTCTCCGGCCGGTGTCTTCTCCATAGCTTGTGCCGCCTTTGCCGGACGCCGTGTCAGCCGCCCGTTTTTTCCTGATTGGTCCGCAGGATCACCGGGCCAAGCGGACGTCCCGCCGCCTTCCCCAAGCCGCCCTTCCTCGCCAGCGATCCACCCCTTGATCCGCCACGAAGATTGACGGAAGGTTCTGCGAGGATTTAATACGCACCCGTACCATGTCTAAAGCCCAGCTCTCCGTCGCTTTCTTCCTCCAGATGGCGGCCATCCTCGCGGTATGCCGCTGCGTCGGATACCTGGCGCGACGCATCGGGCAACCGCAGGTGGTCGGCGAGATGATCGCGGGCGTGCTCCTGGGGCCGTCGCTGCTCGGGCTCTTCTTCCCGCAGGTCCAAGCGATGATCTTCCCTAAGGAGTCGCTGGACATCCTCTACGTCGGTTCGCAGCTCGGCGTGGGGCTCTACATGTTCCTCGTCGGCGTCGAGTTCCGGACCGACCTGTTCACGAGCCGCATCCGCAGCGCGATGGCGGTGTCGGTCTCCGGGATGGTCGTGCCGTTCATCCTCGGCGGCGGGATGGCGCTGTGGCTGCTCAAGGTGCCCGGGCTCTTCTCCGACAAAGCGACAAGCTTCGAGGCGATGCTCTTCCTCGGTGCCGCGATGTCCATCACCGCGTTCCCGATGCTTGCGCGCATCATCTACGAGCGAGGGCTCACCGGCACTTCGCTCGGCACGCTCGCGCTGGCGGCCGGGTCGATCGACGACGCCGCCGCTTGGTGCGTGCTGGCGATCGTGCTCGCCAGTTTCGGCGGCGGCGCGTCCACGGCGGTCCTCGCCATCGCGGGCGGCCTCGGCTACGGGCTCCTCATGGTGACCGTCGGACGCAAGCTGCTCGCCCGTCTCGGGGCCGCCACCGAGAGCTCGGGCAAGCTGACGCCGACGATGCTCGCCTCGGTGCTGATGCTCTTCTGCGCCTGCTGCTGGGTGACGGACGCCATCGGGATCCATGCCGTGTTCGGCGGCTTCCTGCTCGGGGTGGCGATGCCGCGCGGTCTGTTCGCCAAGGAGCTGCAACGGCAGCTCGAACCGTTCGCGGTCGTCTTCCTGCTGCCGATGTTCTTCACCTACTCGGGCCTCAACACCAGGCTCGACCTCGTGGATAGCCCGCAGCTCGCGCTCATCGCGCTGGCGGTCCTGGTGGTGTCGTGCCTCGGCAAAGGCGTCGCCTGCTGGGCCGCCGCGCGCTTCAGCGGCGAGGACAACCGGACGGCCCTGGCCGTCGGCGCGCTGATGAACGCCCGCGGCCTGATGGAGCTGATCATCCTCAACATCGGCCTGCAGCACGGCGTCATCCACGCCCCGCTGTTCTCCATCATGGTCGTCATGGCGGTCGTGACCACGCTGATGGCGTCGCCCGTGTTCGAGCGGGTGTACGGCCGCCACGCCCGCGCCAGCGGTGAGCTCGGCAAGGCGCAGCTCGGCGCGTGAGGTTGGCCACACCGTCTGGAAGATCGCGCCCCGCCACCTCGTCGTGTAGCCCTCGGAGGGCTTTGACGGGCCTCCCACCGCTCACCCCCAGATCTGGCGGTCGAGCGAGCGGTATTGGATGGCCTCGAAGACGGCCTCGTGGTCCACCACGTCGCGGCCGGCAAGGTCGGCGATGGTACGGGCGACCTTGAGGATGCGGTCGTAGGCGCGCGCGGAGAGGTTCAGCTCCGTCATCGCGTTCTTCAGCATTGCGAGCGTGGTCCCGTCGAGCGGCACGAACTCCTTCAGCTCGCGCGTGGCCATGCGGGCGTTGCAGGAGATCTTGCGTCCGGCGAAGCGCGCCTGCTGCCGCTCGCGCGCCGCGATGACCCGCGAACGGATGGCCGCGCTGGATTCGCCCGGCGCGGCCTGCGTCAGCTCGGCGAACTTCACCGCCGGCACCTAGACATGCAGGTCGATGCGGTCGAGCACCGGACCCGAGATGCGCCCGAGATAGTTCTGGATCTCCCGCGGCGACGACTTGCTCTCGTGCGGCATCTTGCCGTCCGGCGTCGGGTTCATCGCGGCGATGAGCATGAACTGCGACGGGAAGGTCATCGTGCCGGCGGCGCGCGAGATGGTGACGCGTCCTTCTTCGAGCGGTTGGCGCATCGTCTCGAGCACGCTGCGCTTGAACTCGGGCAGCTCGTCGAGGAACAGGACGCCGTGGTGCGCGAGGGAGATCTCCCCGGGCGAAGGATTGATGCCTCCGCCCAGAAGGCCGGCGTCGCTCGCGGTGTGGTGCGGCGAGCGGAACGGGCGCGTCGTGACCAGTCCCTGGCCGGCCGCCAGCTGCCCCGCGATGCTATGGATCTTCGTCGTCTCCAGCGCCTCGTCCAAGGTGAGCGGCGGCAGGATGGTCGCGAGCCGCTTGGCCAACATGCTCTTGCCCGTCCCCGGCGGACCGATGAGCAACAAGTTGTGTCCGCCGGCCGCGGCGATCTCGAGCGCCCGCTTCACCGACTCCTGGCCCTTCACATCGGCCATGTCCACGTCGTCGGGCGGCAACTGGTTGAACAACGCCGTGGTGTCCACCTTCAGCGGCGCGATGCTGACCTGGCCTTCGAGGAACAGCGCGGCCTCGCGGAGGTTCTGGACCGGGATGACGTCGAGGCCCGCGACGACGGCGGCCTCGACGGCGTTCTCTCGCGGCACGAGCACGCCGCGTTTGCCCGCGGCCTTCGCATGGAGCGCGATCGGCAACACGCCCTTCACCGGCCGCACCGCGCCCGTCAGCGCCAGCTCGCCGACGATGATATATTCTTGGAGCGACCGGCCGGCCGGCTCGATCTGCTCGCTGGCCGCGAGGATGCCGAGCGCGATGGGCAGATCGAAGCTGGGGCCTTCCTTGCGGACGTCGGCGGGGGCGAGGTTGATGGTCGTGCGGCCCATCGGGAACCGGAAGCCCGAGTTCGTGAGCGCGGTGAGCGTGCGGTCGCGCGACTCCTTCACCGCGGCATCGGGCAGGCCGACGATGACGATGTTGGTCTGCCCGAAGTTCGCGTCCACCTCGACCTCGACCGGCCATGCTTCGATGCCTTGGACGGCGGCGGAATGGATCTGGGCGAGCATCGGCCTAGCGTGCGGATCGTGTCGCCACGGCGTCAACCGGAACGAACGTTTTTGATACGATCAGAAATACCGGTATCAGATGGAGCCCCGACCTTTCTCCCGGGGAGGGGCGTCGACACAAGGACTCCGATGCGCCTTTGCGCCTTCGCGCCTTCGGCTCGCAACACCGTCTGACTGGTGGAGATCACCGGTTTCTGTTCCGCGTCGGAGATGCCGTTTGCCAGCTTGCTACGTCGCGCGGACTCGACCGGCTCCAGCGCCGGACCTATCTCCGCGGGCCTGTCCGCTTCGGCCTCCTCCTGTCATACGGTCCGACGCCGCCGTCCTTTTCGACCGCTCTTTCTCCGGGATCATGCAGCCGGTCCTGGATGGAACGGCCGACCTGGCTGTTCTCGGCGGCAACTTGCCGCCGAACTTCGGCACGAGGACGCACCCACCGGAGGGTGCGTTCCCGGCGAACCGGACGCGGCGGGCTGGTAGCCCGCCCAAACAGGCCGGT
>JBBRQL010000145.1:0-10324 GCA_038226425.1 Verrucomicrobiota bacterium | reverse complement strand
CGGCGCACCCAACGCGGCGGGCTGGTAGCCCGCCCCAACGGGCCGGTGGCCCGTTCCCCCCGGCCTTTGACCGTATGGTCCCGGCAAAGAGGGGTACTCCGTTCACTGTCCGGCGGAATCGTCGACGGTGTCCGCAACAGGCGAGACGCCTGTGCTACGTTGACAGTCGGGTTTCGCCGTCAGTTGCGACCCTGTCAACCGACGTGGAAGGCCCGAACGAGGCGGCCACATAGTCCGACGGAGATTGCGGCGACGTGCATCCGCATCGTTCCGGCATAGGACTCGCCCTTGCCACCCGTGAGACGAAAAAACCCTTCCGGCCGGAGCCGGAAGGGTCGGTGAGCGGCAAGAGCCAGCTCAGAACTTGTAGATGACGTTCACGGCGACGCTCAGGTCGTTCTTCTGACCGTTGAACGGCGCTGCGACGGAGCCGCCGGCGACGTGGTCCCAGCGGAATTCCGCGCGGGTCACGACGTTGGCCCAGAGCGAGTAGTCGATCGTGGCGGTGAGGCCGGTGATCTTCTCGTCGTTGGCACCGTAGAGGACGCCGCCGCTATTGTTCGCGTACTCGCCGCGGAGGTTGCCCTTGAGCTTCTCGGTGATCTGGTAGGAGGCGTAGACCGCGTAGGCGTTGGCGTAGGAGCCGTTGGCCGTGAGGTTCGCGACGTAGTCATAGGCGACGCCGAGGCTGAGGGCCTTGATCGGGGTGGCGATGGACGCGCCGCTGTAGAAGTTGATCGTGTTCTTGACGACATCGTTGCCGCCGTCGATCACGCCCGCGTACAGCGAGGAACCGGCGAGGAAGCCCAGGCTCTCGGGCGCCTTGATGGTGATCCCGGACATGAACGTCTTGCGGGACTCGGTGGCGACCTTCGCGTTGATCGCGCCGGCGTAGGTGTTCGCGACACCCGCGGCGAGACCGAACACCTCAGAGAACTGGTAGGTGGCGAGGATGCCGGTGTGGCCGAGGGGCTCGTAGGCGAAGCCGAACGAGCGGCTGAAGTTCGGGTTGGCGTAGCTGTCCGCCACCTCATAACCGATGATCGGGTCGAACTGGCCGATCTTGATGTCGATGCCGTTGCCGACCGGGGCGCGGAGCGCGACGTAGGCCTGCTTGATGGCGAGGTTGTTTGCGAAGCTGCTGCCCGGGAGACCCGCGGCGTCAGGGCCGGCCCAGAGCTCGGCCTTGTAGCCGGCGGACCAGGTGCCCTCGTCGAGAGGCTTCTCGAGCTGGAGCTTGACGACGTTCAGGTTGAAGCCGTCCTGGCGGTTCGCGCCGGTGTTGATGAAGCGGTTGGCCTGGGCGGCACCGTTGCCGAAGTTCCAGATCGCCGACGTGTCGACGTAGCCGCTCAGCGTGGTGGCCGGCAGCAAGGTGTTGACCGGGTGGGACTCTTCCGCGAGCACCGCCGAAGCGAATCCGACCACGCCCGTGGCCGCCAAAGCGACTGTCCATTTGTTCATCATGTCAGTTCCTCCTGAGTTGTTCTGTGTGTTGTTGACCAAGTTACAAGGACGAAAAATATCCGTCCCGAGCGCCTGAATGGCGCAACTGGGCGGACAATAGGAATCGGTGCCGACCGTTGACAACTAGTTTTTCCGGGGGCCGAGGGCAGGCACGGGCACCGTGCCCGGCTCACGCATCGACGGTCTCGCCCGGGCCCGGCTGGAACACCTTCAGGCGGGGGTGGCGTTGCCGGAGTTGGTCGGCGATCCATGCGCGAGCATCGGCGGCGCCGTGACCGAGGACCACCGTCTGGGGATCCGCTTGGGCGACGAAATCGAGCAGGTCTTCCCGGTTGCCGTGGGCGGTCAGGTCGAAGTCGTCCACCTGGCAACGCTTGGTCAGCTCGCCGCCGCTCCCGCTGAACATGAACGGCACGCCGGGTGCCGCCACCCGCAACCGGGCTCCTGGCGACGCCGGATCGGTGTATCCCACGAAGAAGATCCCGTGGCGCTTTTCGCCGGCCATCCGCAGGGCCAGATCGTGCGCGCCGGTGTTCTCGCTCATCATGCCGGCGGTCATCACGAAGATGCGGCTGTTGTTGAGGCTGACCTGGGCGAGCTCCTTGGGCGAGGAGACGATGAGGTTCAGCGCCTGGGTCAGCTTGAGCCCCGGATGCGAGCGGTTCGTCCTTCCGGACTGGAGGTCGTAGATCTCGGTGAAGACACGGCCCAATCCTCCGATGTGGACCGGCTGGCGCTTCAGCTTCCCGGCCTGCATCTGCAGGGCGAGCATCGCGAGGATCTCCTGGGTGCGCCCGAGGCCGAAGGCCGGGATCAGCACCGTGCCCTTGCGCGCCTGGACCGTGCGGATCGATTCGGCGAGGCGCTCCATCTCGGTCTCGCGGGTGAACCCGGGAGGGACCTGCCGGGCGCCGCGGGTCGTCTCGAGGATGACCACGTCGGCCTTCACGCCGTCGAACTGCGCGCCTTTGAGCAGGGTCTGGTCGTGGAAGCACACGTCGCCCGTGTAGAAGAGCTTCTTGCGGGTGCTCCGCACGAGCACGCCTGCCGAACCGAGCGTGTGCCCGGCATCGAAGAACTCCAGCGTCGGCACCGCCGCCCGCCGCCGGGATGCCGCCCAGGCGATCTCGCGCCGGTAGGGAACGCCCTGGAAGACCGAGGCGTAATCGTCCACCTGCTCATGCGTGAACAGCGGATAGTCCTTGATCCCGAGCTCGTCGCGCTGGCGCACCATCACGTTGACCGAGTTGTGCAGCACGCGCTCGCTGAGGAAATAGCTCAGGTCGCTCATGAACACCGGCGCGTGCGGGAAATAGCGCAGCGCCACGGGCAGGCCGCCGATGTGGTCGAGGTGGCAGTGCGTGATGGCGATGGCATCCATCTCCACATCCTTGACCTGCTCGAAGAGCGGGAGGCTTTCCGCGCCTTCGCGGCGGGGATGGGAACCCGCGTCCATCAGCAGGTGGTGCCCGTCGGTCGCCACGAGCCAAGCGCTCGCGCCGATATCCGCGTCGGGATTCAAGTTCGTTATCTTCACGGGCGAGTGTTGGCAGGATCCGTCGCCGCTGCGAACCACGAACTTGTCCCGCACGGGCCCGCATCCCATCTTCGGGAATGGTCCGCTTCTGGATGCAGGTCGTCCCCGTGGTCGCCGCGTTGCTGCTCGCCCCGGCATCCCGTCCGGCTGCCGAAGTGCCGTCGCCGGCTCCCGTCCGTCGCGCCGCCCTATTGCGATCGATGGAGGAGATCATGGGTCCGCTTCCGGGTCCGGAGAAGCGTTGCCCGCTCGATGTGAGGCTCGTCGAGGAGATGGACCAAGGCAGCTATGTCCGACGCTTCCTGACCTACCAGAGCGAGCCCGGAGGACGCGTGCCGGCGTACCTGCTCATCCCGAAGACCGCGCTGGCCGCCGGCGCGACGCGCCGTTTCCCGGCCGTCTTGGCACTGCATCAGACCCACCAGGCCGGGCAGAAGGTCGTCGTCGGCCTGGGCAGTTCGCCGGATGACGAATACGGGGTCGAACTCGTCCGGCGCGGCTATGTCGTGCTCGCGCCGCCATATCCGCTGCTGGCCGACTACGCGCCCGCCCTCAAGGCGCTCGGCTACGCCAGCGGGACGATGAAGGCGGTCTGGGACGATCTCCGGGGTCTCGACCTGCTGGCGTCCTTGCCGTACGTGCGGACGAACGGCTTCGGATGCATCGGGCATTCGCTCGGCGGCCACAACGGGTTGTTCACCGCCGCCTTCGACGAACGCATCCGGGTGGTCGTCACCAGCTGCGGCTTCGATTCGTTCCGCGATTATCGGGACGGCGATCCCGGCGTCTGGGTGCCGGAGCGCGGCTGGTGCCAGACCCGCTACATGCCGCGGCTCGCGGGATACCGAGGGAAGCTCGACACGTTGCCTTTCGATTTTCCCCAGGTGCTCGCCGCCATCGCGCCGCGGAAGATCTTCGTCAACGCGCCCACCGGCGACTCGAACTTCCGGTGGCAGAGCGTCGACCGCGTCGTCCAGGAGGCGCGTGCCATCGCGACGGCCGCCGGGACGACGACCGACATCACGGTCGCGCATCCGGATTCCCCGCATCGCTTCCCGCCCGATCAACGAGAGGAGGCGTACCGGCTCCTCGATTCCGTTCTGCGCTGAGACCGTCGTCGGTGCCGTGACCTGGAAACCGAAGCTCGCCCGGCCGCCGCCGCCGAGGTTCCATCCTGCCATGTTAGGTCGCCTGCTGCCGTTCCTGATCCTGCTCCCGGTCGTGTCGCGCGGGATCGAGCCGGAGATCCGTCCCGGCCAGATGCCTCGGATGCCGGCCACCGAACCGGACCGCGCGGCCGCTACCTTTTCGCTGCGGCCCGGCGTCCGCGCCGAACTGGTCGCCGCGGAGCCGCTCATCGCCAGCCCGGTCGCGGTCACCGTCGACGCCGCGGGTCGCGCCTACGTCGTCGAGATGCGCGACTACTCCGAGCGCCGGCCGGAACAGCTCGGGCGCATCCGCCTGCTCGAGGACACCGATGGCGACGGCCGCTACGACAAGGCGACGGTGTTCCTCGCCGGCCTGCCGTGGCCGACCGCCGTCACCTGTTGGGACGGCGGCGTCTTCATCGGCGCGACGCCGGACATCCTCTACGCGAAGGACACCGACGGCGACGGCGTCGCCGATATCCGGGAAGTCGTCTTCACCGGCTTCGCCAGCGACTACGCGCCCTACGCGACGAACAAGCTCAACGTCCAGGCGTTGATGAACTCTTTCCAATGGGGCCTCGACGACCGGATCCATGGCGCGACCAGCATGAGCGGCGGCAAGGTGCGCCTCGTGGACAGCGAGTTCACGCGGTCGTGGCGCGCGGCGGGGAGAGGGGGCTGGGGAGCAGGGGAGCAGAGGGGCAGGGGCGAGGACCCGTCGGCGCCGCTCGATCTCCGCGGACGCGATTTCTCGTTCGACCCGCGGACGCTCTCGATGCGCGCCGAGACCGGAGGCGGCCAGCATGGTATGTCGTTCGACGCGACCGGCCGGAAGTTCGTCTGCTCGAACTCCGACCATCTCCAGCTCATCGCCTTCGACGAGACCGCGGCGCCGGCGAATCCGTTCCACGAGTTGCCGGCCGCGCGTTCGAGCATCGCTGCCGACGGACCGGCCGCGGAAGTCTACCGCCGCAGCCCCGACGAACCTTGGCGCGTGCTGCGGACGCGCTGGCGCGTCGCCGGCGTGGTCGAGGGGCCCGTCGAGGGCGGCGGACGACCGAGCGGTTACTTCACCGGCGCGACCGGCACGACGATCTATCGCGGCGACGCGTATGGCCCGGACTTCGCCGGCGACGCCTTCATCGGCGACGCCGGCAGCAACCTCGTCCACCGGAAGAAGCTCCGGACCGCGCCCGACGGCATCCTGCTCATCGGCGAACGGCCGGCGGACGAGCAGCGGTCCGAGTTCCTCGCCAGCACCGACAACTGGTTCCGCCCGGTCCAGTTCTACAACGCGCCGGACGGCTGCCTCTGGGTCGTGGACATGTACCGCGAGACGATCGAGCACCCCTGGTCGCTGCCGGAGAACCTCAAGAAGAACCTCGACCTCGACAGCGGTCGCGAACGCGGACGGATCTGGCGGATGACGCCGACCGCGGCCACCGCGGCTGTCCAAGGCCCGAGGTCCAAGGTCCAAGGTCTCGGCACCGCGGCGTTGGTCGCGATGCTCGCGCATCCGGACGGATGGCATCGAGACACGGCCGCGCGGCTTCTGGCCGAACGCGCAGACCCCGACGCCGTGCCCGCGCTCGCGGCGCTGTTCGCCCCGGCCACGACGGACACGAAAAACCGCTCGTCGTCGTCGGCGGCCGCTGTGCCCGCCGCGGCCAAGATCGCCGCGCTTCATCTTCTGCGGTCCGCTGGTGCGCTCACGCCGAGGTCGCTCGCCCGTGTCGTCGGCGACACCGATCCGGCAGTGCGACGCCATGCTTACCGGCTGGCTGGCGAGATGGCCGTCGAGCCGGCAACGGCTTTCGGCCCGTTGTCCGCGCGGTTGCTCGCGGCCGCCTTCTCCGAGACGGATCCGCTCGCCCGCATCGGCCTCGCTTTCGCGTTGCGGACGGTCCCGTCCGCAGCGCGGTCCGGTCCGCTGGCGGTGCTCGTGCGCGCCGGTCCGGCGACCGTCCGCTCCGCCGCGATCCACACGGCCGTCGGCATGGAGGGCGCGCTGTGGGACGACCTGATGCCCACACCTCGCGTCCCGGGTTTTCCCGACGCCTCGGCTGCGCTGTCGGAACTGGCCCGCTCCATCGGCCGGCGCGGCGACGACGCCTCCGTCGGCAAGGTCATCGCCGCGCTCGCCGCGTTGCCTGCGAAGGACGCCGCCGGCATCGCCGACGCGTTGGCCCAAGGCATGGTCGTGCAAGGCCACACGCTGGCACGCTTCGATCCGGCGCCGTCCGAACTGCTCGCCGATGCGTGGCGCCGCGCGAACGTGCGGCCCGTCGCGCCGAAACGCGCGGCCGCCGCGCGGCCCGATCCGGACCGCCTCGCGGTGCTGGCGAAGTTCCTTCCCGCGCTGGACCTCAAGGGCGACCCCGTCCGCGGTGCGGTGCTCTTCCGCGAACGTTGCGCGACCTGCCACGCCTTCCGCGGCGAGGGCGCTGCGCTCGGGCCGGACCTCGGGTCCGTCGTCGCCAACGGTCCCGACAAGCTGCTCGTCTCCATCCTCGACCCCGACCGCGAGGTCGCGCCGAACTTCGCCGCTTGGACCGCGGAGACGAAGGACGGCGCATCCGTCACCGGCCTGCTCGCCCGGGAATCCGATTCCGCCGTCACGCTGAAGATCGCTGGAGGCGCCGAAGAAGTGTTCCCTCGGGCACGGTTGGCGCGCCTCGTCCCGACCGGACGGTCGTTGATGCCGGAAGGCCTGGAATCCGGGCTGACGACCGCCGACATCGCGGCCTTGCTCGCGTGGCTCACGGCTCCGGCGCGGCCGTGAACGCGGCCGTGTGGACAAGTCCTTCCTGAAACACCTTTCCCCCGGGCCCGGCGGTTCCTAGCGTCCGCCCGCACTCATGGGAGCTGAAGCGGTCGGGAAAAAACGGGTGATGGTGCTCGGCGTCGGCGCGTTCACGCAGTCGATGATGCGCCGGCTGCGCGAGGACGGCGCGGAGGTCGGCGCTTATCTGACCCGCGACTACGCGCACCACGGTCCGATGAGCGAAGGCCCGTGCACCGCCGCCGCCGCGGAACCGGACCCTTGCCCGCGCATCCGCCGCGAACGACCCGACCTGATCGTGCCGATGTCGATCGAGTGGGCGCTGAAGCCGTGGACCGACGAGTTCCTGTCGCTCGACCCGCCGATCCTCTGCCCGACCGGCGAAGGGCTGCGTTTGGAGCGCGAGCGCGATTTCGCCCGCGAGCTGTGCGCGCGGCACGGCGTGCCGTTCGCCCGGGCCTGGAACGTCCCGACACGCGCCGACGCGGAGAGGATCGTCCGGCGCGAACAGAGGCCGTTCGTGCTGAAGAACCCGCTCTGCTCGCCGACCAGCCCGATCCACACGATCGTCTGCGAATCGGTCGAGGACACGCTCGCGTGGCTGCCGCGGCTGGACGATTCCGAAGGCATCTTCCTCCAGGAATATCTCGGCCGCCGCGAAGCCGGGCACATCGCGCTGGTGAGCGCGGGCGAGATCTATCCGCTCGTCACCAACCAGGAGTACAAGCGCGCGTTCGACGGCGACCTCGGCATCGTGGCCGGCGCGCCGCTCGGCGGGCTGGTCGAGCGCGATCCGCAGGACCGATACGGCCTCGTGCGCGAGCTGCTCGCGCCGTTGCGGCCGTGGTTCCGCGAGGTCGGCTTCCACGGGCCCGTGCAGGTCACGGCCATGCTCCACGAAGGCCGCTGGCACGTGCTCGAGTACAACGTCCGCCTCGGCGTCACGAGCGGCCCGATGATCGCGCGCATGTTGGCGGAACCGCTCGAGACGTTCCTGCGCTGCGCCCGGGACGAGCCGCTCGCGCCGCGCTGGCGGGACGGCCTGGATTTCGGCTGCAACCTCACGCTTGCCGGCTACGGATATCCCTTCATCCAGCTCACCGGCCCGCGCGTGCCCGTCACGGTGCAAGGGGAGCTCACCTGCGATGTCTGGTGGCAAGAAGTCGAGGCGCGCGCCGACGGTGTGCTCGAAGCGACCGGCCACCGCATATGCGACGTCGCCGCCATCGCCGGCACGCTCGACGAAGCCATCGCCACCGCGTACGCGAACATCCGCCGTATCCGCTCGCTCGGCAGCTACCATCGTAACGACGTGGGCAAGTCGCTTTGGCCGCCGGGAAACGCATGAGCACCGACGCCTCCAACCCGGCTCCGACCGCGCGACCGCCCCGCCCCGCATGGGTCGAGGTCGATCTCGCGGCGCTCGCGCAGAACTTCCGCCTGATCCGCGCCGACCTGCCGGCCGGCACGCGGTTGCTCTACGTGGCGAAGGACGATGCGTACGGCATCGGCGCGGTCCGCGCGGCCGAGGTCGCGCTCGCGAACGGCGCGGACCTGCTGGCCGTGTTCACGCTGGGCGAAGCGGCCGCGTTGCGCGACGCCGGCATCCGCGCGCGGGTCCTGCTGCTGGGCGAGCGGCTGCCGGACGAGCTGCCCTGGGTGCTCGAGCTCGATGTCGAGACGTGTGTCGGCAGTGCCGAGATCGCCCGGGCGCTCTCGGACCTCGGCACGCGGCGCGGAAGACCGGTGCGGATCCACGTGAAGGTGAACACGGGCATGAACCGCTTCGGCTTCCCGTGGCGCGACGTGACGGGATGGAGCCGCGCGCTGGCCGGCCTGGACGGGCTCGAGTTCGCAGGTGTGCTCGGGCATTTCGCGCAGAGCGACGAGACGGAGAAGGCCTTCGCGCGGACACAGAACGCGCGCTTCGGGGAATGCCTCGCCGCCCTGAGCGCCGTCGGCGTGCGGCCCGATCTCGTCCACCATTGCAACTCCGGCGGCTTCCTCGACCTGCCGGAAGCGCACCACGACGTCGTGCGCGTCGGGCTGCTGGCGCAGGGCGTCTATCCGTCCGCGGTCTGCCGACGGCTGCCCGGCCTGCGCACCGTGCTTTCGGTGAAGGCGCGCATCGTCGCGATCCAGGAGCTCGCCCCCGGCGACACCGTGGGCTACGGCATGCGCTGGACCGCGGCGCGACCGAGCCGCATCGGCGTGCTGCCGCTCGGTTACGGCGACGGATTTCCGCGCGTGCGCAACGAGGGCTCGGTGCTGGTCGGCGGACGTCGCGCGCCGATCGTCGGCGGTGTGACCATGGACGCCCTGATGGTGGACCTCACCGACCTGCCCTCCGCGCGCATCGGCGATGAAGCCGTGCTCATGGGTAGACAAGGCGACGAAGAGATCACCGCGCACGACCTGGCAGTGCTGAAGCGCAGCGTGAGCTACGACGTGCTGACCGGTTGGCGCGCACGTCTGCCGCGGGTCTATCTCGGTGCCTGAATTTTTCCGGCGATGAAGCTGCTCTTCTCCGAAGCCGCGCCGGACCACGCCCGCTACGTCTATCCGTACGCGGTCTGGGGCTTCCTGGAACCGGGCGAGACGCCGGCCGACGCGTTCGCCGCGGGCTTCCTTCCCGGAACGCCGCAGCTCGACCGCTTCTATCTCACTCGGCAGTTGCGCGTTCCGCTGGCGGGTTGGACGCCGACGTCCGAGAACCGCCGTGTGCTGCGGAAGGCCGAGGCGCTGAGGGGCGAGCTCGTCCCGCGGTCGGAGTTCGCGTACACCTCCGCGCGCCGCGATGGATGGCTCGCCTACGCCGACGCGAAATGGGGCACCGCCGTGATGTCGCCCGAACGGCTGGACCGGCTGATGTCGGGAGCCGTCGTCAGCCACGTGCTGCACTTCACCGACGCCGCGACGGGAGAAGACCGCGGCTCGGTGCTGATGTATCTGGAGGCGCCGACGACCGCCTTCTACTACTACGCCTTCTACCAGCCCGGACCCGAGACGAAGCACCTCGGCATGGCGATGATGGTGCGCGCGGTCGAGCACTTCGCCCGGACCGGCTTCGCGCATCTGCATCTGGGCACCTGCTACTCGGAGCAAGCGCTGTACAAGGCGCAGTTCGAGCCGGTGGAGTTCTTCAACGGCTTCCGCTGGTCGCGCGACCTGGAGGAGCTGCGGCATCTCGTGCGCACCGCGCCCGAGGGCAAGCACCGGCTGGAGACGCCGGAGTTCCTCGCCTTCCAACCGGGACCGCCGGACGAGTTGGCGCAGGCGAGTGGTTTCCGGGTAGGACTGTGAACGAAAACGAAGCAGAGCGGTCGTAACAATAACCGCATTATGAGAGGTGTTCTGGCACTTTTTTGTAAATAGATCGTGGGCCATATG
>JBBRQL010000144.1:0-10328 GCA_038226425.1 Verrucomicrobiota bacterium | reverse complement strand
GCGCGGCGGGGACGGCCGGCAGAAACCGGACCCCGGATACCCTTTTCGCTGAGGTGCCGCCGGGCCGGAAAATGGAAACCCCGAGGACCTGGTGGGTCCTCGGGGCGGAAAGTCCCCGTGGTGGAGGCGGCGGGAGTTGAACCCGCGTCCTTGGACGGCCGACCTGCAACGCACTACATGCTTAGCCAGCCTGGATTTTCTGCGGAGCTGTGACCGGCCGACATGGAACAGCTTCGCCTAGCTCGCATGAAGTTTCTCGGCCGACGACGCGCGAACTCCGCCGCCGACCACTCCTGCTGATAGCGCCCGTGCCCCCATAGCAGGTGTCCGGGGACGGACGTCGAGCCGATTAGGCCGCGAGAGCCAACTCTTCGTTAGCAGTTACTTTTTTGGTCTGACGATTTACGAGGCCAACAGACCATCCTCGGCATGCCGTCGCAGGAAAGACACCCGAGTCGAAACCGGTGCGCCCCCTTCACGGAACACCAGTAACCTGACAGCCGACCCCGGCACGTCAAGGTCCGCGGCAGGGCAGGGCAGAATCCCGGCCGTCTCCGGGTGAGGAGCCCCAATGTCCCTGCGGACCGGACGGCTCGTCACGGACCCTGCCCTCAGCGCCTAGCGGGCTCGCCCTTGGCGTCGCGGAAAGTGACGACGAGTTCGTCCGGCTTGGCGTAGCCGATCTCGCGGACCTTGCGCTCGACGTGGCGCGGATCGGTCTTCAACGACTGGTTCTCGGCCTCGGTCCGCTTGAGGTCGGCATCCAGCTTGGCGACCTCTTCTTTGCTGCGCTCCAGTTTCTCCCGGAGGTTCTGGTCCTGTCGGATGAGCGGGCGGTAGTTGACCCCGATGGCGCCGAGGACCGCGAGCACGATGAGGACGATGAGCACCCGGTTGAGCCAATCGAAGACGGTCAACCGGGATCCAGTGCTGACATGGGTGCTCATGAGTCGATGTTCCTTTTCACGGGCAGTGAGCTCGGGGGCGGCGCCGCAGGTCAAGCACACATCCGGAGAAAGGTCCCGTCAGGGCCGTCAGGTCGATGTGCCTTCGCAGCATCCGTTCATTGCCAAGGCGTCAGCCCCTCGTCGCGCCAGATATCGGCGACGGGTTGGCGACGGCGCACGACGGCGGATTTCTTGCCGTTCACCAGCACCTCGGCGGCGAGCGGACGGCTGTTGTACGTGCTGCCCATCACCGAGCCGTAGGCGCCGGCGCTGAGCAGCGCCAGGTGGTCGCCTTCACCGACCTTGGCCAGCGGACGGTCCTTGGCGAAGAAATCGCCGGACTCGCAGATCGGCCCGACCACATCGGACGACACGAGCGCGCCGCCCTTCTTGGTGAGCGGGACGATCTCGTGGTAGCTGTCGTAGAAGGCCGGACGGATGAGGTCGTTCATCGCGGCGTCCACGATGACGAAGTTCTTCTTGCCGGTCTTCTTGATGAACTCGACGCGGGTGACGAGCACGCCGGCGTTGCCGGTGATGAAGCGGCCGGGCTCCAGCAGGATGCGCAGGCCGAGCGGCTTGAGCAGCGGAACGAGCGCGTCCGCGTAGGTCTGCGGGGTTAGCACCTTCTTGCCTTCCGGCGTCTTCCACCACTTGGCGTCGCCGCTGGCAAGCGCGGGATCGTACACGATGCCGATGCCGCCGCCCACGCTGAAGAAATCGAACCCGTGCCGGGCGTTCAGCTCGGTCACCAAGGGGACGACCTTCTCGACCGCCTTGCGGAACGGCGTGACGTCGGTGAGCTGCGAACCGATGTGCATCTGCAGGCCCCGGAGGCGCAGGTTGGGCAGCTTGGCGGCGCGGGCGTAGACGTCGCCGATCTGCTCGAAGGCGATGCCGAACTTGTTGTCGTAGGTTCCGGTGGTGATCTTCGCGTGCGTGCCGGCGTCGACGTTCGGGTTCACGCGGACGGCCACCGGGGCGATCTTCTTGAGCTTCATCGCGACCTTGCTGATGCGCTGGAGCTCGGCCTCGGATTCGACGTTGAAGCTGTAGATGTCCTGCCTGAGCGCGAAGGCGATCTCCTCCTCGGTCTTGCCCACGCCGGCGAAGACGCACTTCCGCGGATCGCCGCCGGCGGCGATGACGCGTTGGATCTCGCCGGCGCTCACGGTGTCGAACCCGCTGCCGAGGTCGGCGAGCGTGCGGATCACCGCGAGGTTCGAGTTCGACTTCATCGCGAAGCAGACCAGATGCGGCAGCGGGGCGAGCGCCTGGTCGAGCCGGGTGAAGTGGCCGGTCAACGTGGCCTGCGAATAGACGTACAGCGGTGTCCCGTGCTTCTTGGCGAGCGCCGCCAAGGAGACGTCTTCGCAGAACAGGTCGCGGCCGGAATAATGGAATGAATGCACCGGCGCGGGTTCTGCCATATCGGCCGAAGGGGCCGCAAGCGCGCAGGCATGACCGCGGGGCGAGGCGAGGGTTGTCGCCGGCCGGGCGCTCGCCGACACTCGGCGCATGACACGCACCGCCGTCCTCGATGTCGTCGGCCTTACCCGCGGGCTCATCGGCGAGCACACGCCGCGGATCCGCGACTTCTTCCAGCGCGGCCATCACGCGGTGATCGATCCGGCTTTCCCCGCGGTCACCTGCACCGCGCAGTCCGACTACGTGACCGGCCGGCGACCGACCGACCACGGCATCGTCGCCAACGGCTGGTACGACCCCCAGTTGTCGGAGGTGCAGTTCTGGAAGCAATCCAACCACGTCGTCGCCGGCCCGAAGCTGTGGGACGAGCTCCGCGCGCAGCAGCCGGGCTTCACCTGCGCGAAGCTCTTCTGGTGGTACAACATGTACTCCACCGCCGACTGGTCGATCACGCCGCGGCCGATGTATCCCGCGGACGGCCGGAAATTCTTCGACATCTACTCGTGGCCCTACGACATCCGGCCGGCGATCAAGCGCGACCTCGGCGAGTTTCCGTTCGCCGGGTTCTGGGGGCCGGCCGCGGGCCTGCGGTCGCCGCAAGGAGGACCGGACTGCGTCACGCGCTGGATCGCGGCCTCGGCGAGATGGATCGAGGAGAAGCATTCGCCGACGCTCAGCCTCGTCTACCTGCCGCACCTCGATTACAACCTGCAACGTCACGGCCCGTATGATGCGAATTCCGCGGACCATGCCCCGAAGCCCGAGGTGGTGCCCGACCTGCGGGCCATCGACGCCATCGTCGGCGACTTGCTGGATTTCTACGCCCAGCGCGGCGTGACCCCCATCCTGCTGAGCGAATACGGCATCACGCCGGTGGACACGCCGGTCCACTTGAACCGCGAGTTCCGCAGACGCGGATGGCTGACGGTGAAGGAGGAGCTCGGCCTGGAGCTGCTCGACGCGGGCAACTCCAAGGTCTTCGCCGTCGCGGACCACCAAGTCGCGCACGTCCACGTCAACGACCGCAAGCTGCTCCACGAGGTCCAGGATTTGTTGGAGCAGACACCCGGGGTCGCGGACGTCTGGGGTCTCGCCGACAAGGTCGGGCACGGCATCGCGCATCCGCGGGCGGGCGACCTGATCGCCGTGGCCGAGGAGAACGCGTGGTTCACCTACTACTACTGGCTGGACGACGCGAAGGCGCCGGACTTCGCGCGCTGCGTGGACATCCACCGCAAGCCGGGCTACGACCCGGTGGAGCTGTTCCTCGACCCGGCGCTGTCGCCTCTGGCGGCCAAGGCGAAGATCGGTTGGCGGTTGCTCCAGAAGAAGCTCGGCTTCCGCATGTTGATGGATGTGGTCCCGCTCGACGCGACCTTGGTCAAGGGATCGCACGGCTGCCGTCCGGCGAGCCAGGATGACTGGCCGTTGGTGATCTCGCCGACGGCGTTGCCCGGCAGCGAGCTGGCCTCGACGGACATCTACGCCGTCATCCGCGACGCGGTGCTGCGATAGCGGAAAGGCCCGCGGCTCCTATGAGCCGCGGGCTTGTGTCCCCGGCCGGTCCATGCCGGCTGCGGGGATCGGCCATCACTCCGCCGTGATGTTGATCGGCTTGGGCTTGGCCTCGGCGGTCTTGGGCAGCGTGATGGTGAGCACGCCGTCCTTGTAGGCGGCTTTCACCGCGCCGGCGTCGACCGCTTGCGGCAGGGAGACCTGGCGCTGGTAGCGGCCGTAGCTGCGTTCCGTGCGCACGTAGGTGCCTTCCTTCGCTTCGGTCTCTGGTTTGCGCTCGCCGGAGATCGAGAGCATGCCGTCGTGCAGGGTCACCTCGACGTCCTTCTTGTCCACGCCGGGCAGTTCGACGCCAACCTGGTAGCTGTCGGCGTCCTCACGGAGCTCCAGCGCGGGCGTGAAGGCCGCGGGGCATCCGGCGCGTCCGGAGCGATCGGTGTCGTCGAGCCGCGGACCGAACAAGCGGTCGAGTTCTTGGCCGAGGTTGAAGAACGGACCGGCGGGATAGGCGCTGTTCTGGCGTGCGGGAACGAGGAGTTTCATATGGATGTGGATGTTTTCCGGTTTTCTGTGCGTCGCCGTCTTGGCGCCGCTCTGCGTCTGTCATCGCACAAGGGATGCCGCGGTCTTGTGCGGCCCTTTTGGCTGCGAAAACGCGGAAAACCACAGGTTCCGGCCGGGAACGGGTGATGTGCGGTGCCGCGATGTGACGGAAGGATCCGGTCCGCTGGGCCAAGCGCCGCCTGGTTGTCCCAATGCCGGGTCGTTCGGGCCGCCGCGGCGCTCAGCCGCCGAGGTAGGCCTCGCGGACCTGCGGGTCGGCGCGGAGTTTGGCGGCCTCGCCGGCCAAGATCACCCGGCCGGTCTCGAGCACGTAGCCGTGGCGGGAGATCTCCAGCGCAAGGTTCGCGTTCTGCTCGACGAGCAGGATCGTGAGGCCGCGCGTCCGGTTGAGCTCCACGATCTGCGCGAAGATGGACTTCACCAGCAGCGGCGCGATGCCGAGCGACGGTTCGTCGAGCAGCAGGCACTTGGGTCGGCTCATCAGGGCACGGCCGATGGCGAGCATCTGCTGCTCACCGCCGCTGAGCGTGCCGGCGAGCTGCGCGGAGCGTTCCTTGAGCCGAGGGAAGGTGGCGAAGACGAACTCCAGCTCGCGCGCGATCACGGCCTTGTCGCGCTGGAGGTAGGCGCCCATCTGCAAGTTCTCCAGCACCGTCAGGTTGGCGAAGACCATCCGGCCCTCGGGCGAATGGGCGAGGCCTTGTCCGACGAGCTTGTGGGCGGGCACGCCGGTGATGTCGCGTCCCTCGAAGAGGATCTGCCCGGACTTCGGCTTCACCATGCCGGAGATGGCGCGGAGCGTGGTCGTCTTGCCCGCGCCGTTGCCGCCGATGAGCGTGACGATGGAGCCCGCCTCCACGCGCAACGACACGTCGTGCAGCGCGGTGATGGAGCCGTAGTTCACCGTCAGATTTCGGATCTCCAGCATGGGGTCAAAAACAAAGGCGCGAAGGCGCGAAGAGGTGACAAATCGGTGCCGGACTTTGCGTCTTCGCGTCTTGGTTGTTCATCTTCACGCGTGTTCCTGCCCGAGATACGCCGCGATCACCGCCGGGTCCGCCCGGATCTCAGCCGGGGTGCCTTCGGCGATCTTGCGGCCGTACTCGAGCACATGGATGCGCTGGCAGATGCCCATCACGACCTTCATGTCGTGCTCGACCAGCAGGATGGCCAGCTTGAATTTCTCCTGGATGAACTGGATGAGCTTCATCAGCTCGAGCTTCTCCGCGGGGTTCATGCCGGCGGCGGGTTCGTCGAGCAGCAGCATCTTCGGTCGCGTCGCGAGCGCGCGGACGATCTCGAGACGTCGTTGGTCGCCGTACGGGAGGCTCTTCGCCGGTTCGTCCTGCACGCGCTCGAGATTGAAGATGCCGAGCAGCTCGCGGGTGTTCTCGCGCAACTCGACCTCCTCGAGCTGGAACTTCCGACCGCGCGTCAGCGAGTGAGTGGCGTCGTGCCGGAGGTGCAGGTGGAAGGCGACGCGGACGTTGTCGAAGACGGTGAGGCTGGGGAACAGGCGGATGTTCTGGAACGTCCGGGCGATCCCGCGGGCGGTCAGGGCGAACGGCTTGAGGCCCGCTGTCGGCCGGCCATCGAACGAGATGCGTCCCCCGGTCGGCTGGTAGACGCCGGTGACCATGTTGAACAACGTCGTCTTGCCCGCGCCGTTCGGGCCGATGAGCCCGACAAGCTCGCGTTCGCCGACCGTGGCTGAGACGCCGCCGACAGCGGTGAGGCCGCCGAAGCGGATCGTGACATCTTCGAGCTGGAGGAGCGGTAGCATGGGCTTCAACCACAGATGGACACAGATGCACACAGATAAGACATCGGGTGACCACCCCTGCCTTCACTTTCTTGACGACGTGGTGTATGAACCGATGTGGTCATATGACAGCGCCTCCTCGTCAGCCATCTGTGTCCATCCGTGTTCATCTGTGGTTCACGCAGTTTTCTTCTTCCGCAGCGGCCAGATGAAGAGGCCCTGCGGCCGTGTGAGCATCAGCACGATGAGCAGCAGCGAGTAGATGATCATCCGGTAGTCGCCGAAGCTCCTGAGCGTCTCGGAGAGGACCCCGAGGAGGACCGCGGCGATGATGACGCCGACGTGCCGGCCCATGCCGCCGAGGATGACCATCACCACGATCTCGATGCTCTTGTTGAAATCGAAGCCGCCGGGGTTGAGGTAGCCCTTCAGGTGGGCGTAGAGGCCACCGGCCACGCCCGCGAAGAACGCACCGACCACGAACGCCGTGATCTTGTAGCGGGTCGTGTCGAGGCCCATCGCCTCGGCGGCGACCTCGTCGTCGGCCACGGCCAGGAAGCCGCGGCCGTAGGTCGAGTTGAGCAGGCCCCAGACGACGTAGACCGTCACCGCCGCGGCTCCGAAGGTCCAGAAGATGTCGGTGTAGGCGGGCACGCCGATCAGCCCGCGGGCACCGCCGACGGCGTCGACGTTCTGGAGCACGACCTTGATGATCTCGCCGAAGCCGAGCGTCACGATCGCGAGGTAATCGCCTTTGAGGCGCAGCGACGGCGCGCCGACCGCGAGCCCGGCCAGCGCAGCGACGAGACCGCCAAGGAGCAGGCTTGCCGGGAACAGCACCCACTGGAGCAGCGGCAGCGACCAGCCCAGCTTGGTGCCGAGCGTCGTGGTGAGCATCGCCGAGGTGTACGCTCCGACCGCCATGAAGCCGGCGTGCCCGAGCGAGAATTGGCCGGTGAAGCCGTTGATGAGGTTGAGGCTGACCGCGAGCACGATGTTGATCCCCACGCCCATCGCCACGTCGAGCATGTAGGAATCCATGCGCCCGGAGAACGCGGACACGATGCCCGCGAGGACGAGCGCGGCGAGCAGCCAGAGCTGGGATTTCGGAGGCATCGGTCTGAGGGCGCGGCAGGTCTTAGCTCAACTCCGTTCCGGATCCGGGACCGACAACCGCCGGCAGATCTTGCGGCATAGGATGTCGGCGACTTCGGTATGACGGGGCACGGCCTGCATCTGTCCGGTGGCGAGGTTGTGGTAGAGCGAATGTTCGCCGCCCTCGCGCTTCAACTGGCAGCCGTGGGCTTCAAGATGACGGAGGAGTTCCCGGCGTTTCATCCGACGGCGACCAAGGTTTCTTCCGCGTCCGACCGGAATTCGCCGCGGGCCGAGGCCCGACGTTCTTCGAACACGAGTCCGATGGCCGAGGCCAGGCTACCCAGGCATTCTTCCTTGGTGCGCCCTTGACCGTTGGCCTCGGGCACTTCGGGGCAGACGGCGACGAACCATTCGCCGTCGCGCTGCACATAGGCGGTGAATTGATTCTTCATGGGCGGAACGTATGCTCGAAAATGAGGCGCTAGCAATTGCGGTCCACCTTCACACCTTCTCCACCCGCATCTTTCCGAGCAACCCCGCCGGGCGGAACAGCAGGATCAGGATCAGGATGGCGAAAGCGATGGCGTCGCGGAAGGTCGAGGCGCGGGTGCCGGACACGAAGGTCTCCACCATGCCGATCAGCAGGCCGCCGAGCGCCGCGCCGGGCAGGTTGCCGATGCCGCCGAGCACCGCCGCGACGAAGGCCTTCAGGCCGGGCAGCGTGCCCATGAGCGGGTCGATGCTGGGATAATTCATCGCGTACAAGATGCCGCCGGCGCCGGCCAGCGCGGATCCCAACGCGAAGGTGAACGAGATGACCGCGTCGTTGTCGATGCCGACCAGCGAGGCGGCGGTGGCGTTGAACGACAACGCGCGCATCGCGGTGCCGATGCGGGTGCGGTGGACGATCCACCAGAGCGCGCCGAGCAGCACGACCGTCACGCCGAGCACGATGAGCTGGTTGCTGGAGACGACGAGCGCGCCGAAGTGGAGGTTCGTCTCGGGGAAGAGCCGGGGGAACGCCTTCGGGTTCGGGCCGAAGCCGAGCTTCTGGTTCTGCGCGACGTTCTGGATGAGCAGCGACACGCCGATGGCGGTGATGAGCACGGTGAGAGTCGAGCGGTTCCGCAGCGGCCGGTACGCGAGCTTCTCGATGACCATGCCCAGCACGGCGCACACGGCCATCGCGACGAAGAGCACCGCCAGACCGCCGGCCAACGAGCCGGCGCCGAGCTTCGGCGCGAGATAATAGCCCGCGTAGGCGCCGATCATGAAGACGTCGCTATGGGCGAAGTTGATGAAGCGGAGCACGCCGTAGACCATCGTGTAGCCCAGCGCGATGAGCGCGTAGATCGCTCCGAGCGAGAGGCCGTTGATGATCTGTTGCAGGAATTCCGTCATCGCGTGCCGACATCCGCCGGCGCGGGGCGCAGCCTGAAGGCCCGGCGTCGCGGTGGTCAAGGTGCCGCACGCGGTCGGGTGCGGTCAAAATTGGCGGACCGTCGTGGAAGGGAAGTGCCGGCCGGAACGGGGTGTGCAGCGGTGAAGTCAGTCGCGGACCTTCTTTGTATCGCGTGGTAGGGCGAAGCTCCTGCTGAGCCCCTGCGAGTTGACGGGCCGCCCTTCGCTCGGCGGCTCGGCAGGAGCCTCACGGCTCCACGGTCTCTAGGTAGCTGAACTTGCCGTCCTTCACCGTGATGATGACGGCGGCTTTCGTGGCGTTGCGCGAGGCGTCGAGCGTGGTCTTGCCGGTCACGCACGGGTAGTCCTTGGTGGCGGCGAGCGCGTCGCGGACCTTCGCGCCGTCGGTCGATCCGGCGCGCTTGATGGCATCGGCCAGCACCATCGCCGAATCGTATCCCAGCGCGGCCATCGCGTCCGGCGTCTCGCCGTTGAAGCGGGCCTGGAAAGCTTTCACGAAGGACTGCACCTCCGTGCTCTTGGCCTCCGGCGAATAGTGCGTGGAGTAGTACGTGCCCTGGAGCGCTTCGCCGGCGATCTGGATCAGCTCGGGCGCCTCCCACCCGTCGCCGCCGAAGAGCGGGACCGCGAGGCCGAGCTGCCGCGCCTGGGCGACGATGAGGCCGGCCTCGGTGTAGTAGCCGGGCACGAAGATCGCGTCGGGCGCCGCGGCCTTGATGGCGGTGAGCTGGGCGCGGAAATCTTTGTCCTTCGACGTGTACTTCTGCTCGACGGCGACCTGGCCGCCTTCCGCGGTGAAGCGCTGGCGGAAGAAATCGGCGAGGCCCACTGAGTAGGGGGCGGAGACGTCCGATAGGATGGCGACCTTGCGGGCCTTGAGCGTGCGCTTGGCGAAATCGGCGAGCAGCTTGCCCTGGAACGGATCGATGAAGCAGACGCGGAAGACGTAGTCGCCGGTCTCGGTGACCTTGGGGTTCGTCGAGGAAGGCGAGACCATCGGGATCCCGGCCGCTTGGCAGATCGGTCCGGCCTCGAGCGAGCGCCCGGAGGCGACCTCGCCGAGCACGGCGACGACCTTCTCGCGGGAGATGAACTTCTTCACGATCGTCGCCGATTCGCCGGCGGTGGAGCGGTTGTCCTCGGTGAGGTGCTCCAGCTGCCGGCCGAGCAGGCCGCCGGCCTTGTTGATCTCCTCGATGGCGAGTTGGGTGCCCTTGTGCGACGACTGGCCGAACGCGGCCTCGGTCCCGGTCAGCGACGCGAACTCGCCGATCTTGATCGTGCCGGTGCCTCCGCTCTCACCGGACGGTTTGCAGCCGGTGGCCAACGCGATGGCGGCGGCGAGGACGGCGAGGAATCCGCGGCGCGGGAACTGGAGGGTCGGCTTCATGGTGTGTCTCGGGATAGGTTCCGGTCTCAGGCAGCGCCCCGGGGGGCAGCAACGGTCCGAGGCTAGCAGCCTGTCGGACTTAGCTCAAGTTTGCTGGGATTAGTGGTGAGGGTAGCGGCTCTGGCGGCTGGGGAGAAGTGCGGCGGACAACTGGGGGCGGTTTCTGGTCGGCGGTCGGTGGGTGTCCGTTCCAGGTCTTTTC
>JBBRQL010000143.1:0-10511 GCA_038226425.1 Verrucomicrobiota bacterium | reverse complement strand
CGGGCCACGCCCTCGCGGGTGTCGTCACCACCATCGTAGGCCGCAAGGATCCGTTCCCTCAGGTCCAACGAAATGGTCTTCATCCACCCACCCTGCCACTGCACACATATTCCGGCTACACTTTAGTTTAAAATGCTATAAGCCGGGATCATGCGGTCCGTTCAGGGTGGAACGGCCAACTTGGCCGAGCTTCGGCAAAAGGACGCACCCACCGGAAGGTGCGTGTCCGGCGCACCTGACTCGGCGGGCTGGTAGCCCGCCCAACGGGCCGGTGGCCCGTTCCACCCAGCCTTTGACCGCAAGTTTCCGGCGAAAGGGCCTTCGGGTGCTCGTGCGGGTCCCATCGAGAAGCCGAACGTTCTCGATACCGGCGTCTCCGTACACGTCACCGCATTCCAGCTAAAGTGCCTTGAAAGATTTCACCCATTTGACCGTTTCGGCGTGTCCCGTGACCAAATTGGTTGGAATTGCCTTCTGCAAGGCTCCGCGACCCGCTCACCGGCTGTGCTTGAGCAGCCAGTCGTAGAAGGTCGGCTCGTTGTACGCGTGGGTCCACGAGTCGTGTCCGTCGTCGGGATAGACGGTGAGCTGGATATCGGTGACGCCGGCCTTCTTGAAGGCGTCCACCATGCGCTCGCTCTCGGCCAACGGCACCACGTTGTCCTTGCCGCCGTGGAACGCCCAGACGGCGAGCGTCTTCAGCGCCTCGCGCTGCGCGGGCAGGAGCGTGCGGATGCGTTCGCCGCCGCCGCAGACCGGCGCGACCGCGGCGAAGTGCCCGGGGTGCTTCACCGCCAGGCTCCACGTGCCGTAGCCGCCCATGCTCAGGCCGGTGACATAGATGTGCCGCGTGTCCACCCGGAGGTCGGTCTCGAGGTGCGCGAGCAGGCCCATCAGCGCCTCGTCGTCCCAGACCCGGCCTTCCGGGCACTGCGGCGACACGAGGATGAACGGGAACTCGCGGCCTTGGGCCACCAGCTTGGGCGGACCGTGGACGGCGACCTTCTGCAGCTCGCTGCCGCGCTCGCCGGCACCGTGCAGGAAGAGCACGAGCGGGAACTTCTTGGCCGTCTCCGTGGCGTAATCCTTCGGGACGTAGAGCAGGTAGGCCAGCTCGTTGGTCTTCATCGACACACCGACGAACGACCGTGCGACCTGGGCGCCGGGCTGGGCGACGGTCCGGACCGGAGCGGGGGCTGTGGCGCTAGCGCAACCGGCGAGCAACGCCAAGGCAGCGATCAGGCAAAGGGCGGGTTTCATCGGCGATAGAGTGTCGGTCCGACCCGCGCCGCGCCAAGCAGAGAAACGGCGAGGGGGATGCGATCAGAAGTGGCGGTCACTGCAACCGGCGCAGGGACGCGCCTGATCTGTGGAGAAAACCGACCGGAGAGAGAATCTGGAAAACAGGAAAGCAGGAAAAACGGGGCTTGGCCGGTTCCGTTCCTGTTTTCCTGCTTTCCAGATCGATCTCTTCCCAGCTCCTCCAATGTCGTCACGGATGAGCTGCAGACTTCCCGGGCACCGTTCTGCGCGGACGCCCCGACGCCGAGGTGGCCAGTGGCCGGGGCTATAGGCCGATCCGTGGGCGCCTGGTCGGTTCCAAGGCTTCTTTTGCCGCAGACTGCCGGCGAGACGCCGGCAGCACGTTGCCTGATCCTCGTCGCATCTCGTTCGTTGGCGCTGCAAAAAGCAGAAGGCGCGACAGGTCTGACCTGCCGCGCCTTCGCGTCGAGCATGTGCCGCTGCCGGCGGGTCACTTCAGACCGGCGAGCACCGCTTGGATGGCGGTGAAGTTCGGCAGGTCCTTGGGCGTGGCCGTCTGCTCGGCGTAGCGGACGACGCCGGTCTTATCGATCACGAAGGCCGCGCGGGCCGAGGTGTCGCCGACACCGGCGAGCATCGGGAACCGCACGCCGTAGGCGTCGGTCGCGGTCTTGTTCAGGTCGCTGGCGATCTTGATGCCGATCTTGTTCGCGTTGGCCCAGGCCTCTTGGGCGAACGGGCTGTCCACGCTGATGGCGACGACGTCGGCGTTGAGCGCGCTGTAGGCGCCGAGGCCGGCCGTCATGTCGCACATCTCCTGCGTGCAGACGCCGGTGAAGGCGAGCGGGAAGAAGAGCAGCACGGTGTTCTTGCTGCCATAGTTGGCGGAGAGCTTCACGTCCGCGAGCCCGGTGGCGGACTTGGACTTGAGGGTGAAATCGGGGGCTTGGGAACCGACGGCGATAGGCATGGGATGGGGTGTTGAGATTTTTCGGTCTGCGAGCGGGCGGAGAGATAGGGGCGACGCCCGAGGCTGTCAAACGGCCTTCAGGTGGTCAGGCGGCTTGTCGTCGACGGCGGATGCCGGTCGGCCGGGAACCCCTGCTGCCGCGAAGGCGGTACGTCCCTGGTCCGAGGTGCGCCGTCAAATCGGTATGGCGCCGGGCCATCGAGAATCCCGTGAAACCTTTTCGAGGATTTCCCGTATACCCTGATGATGTCGATACGTCTCATGAAACCATCCCCCTCGTCCGCTTCCCGTTTCCCCGCGTCCTCTTCTTTTTTGCAGTCAAAGTTCCGCACCTGCTTCGCTTGGGCGTCCGGAGCTGTCCTCTGGAGTGACGCCGCGGCAAATGCCCAGATCTTCACGGCGAGCGCCTCCACCGGCTACGGCTCCGGCAACGTCGGTCTCGGCGGCACGGTGATCAGCGGGTACTCGTTGCCGGCGAACGGGACCACGCCCTCGGTGGCGTTGAACGCGGGCTTGCTGTCGGCGGACGGTGACGCGACCTCGAAGATGTCCACCGGGACCTTGGTGGTGTCGGGCCTCGTCGCCGGTGCCTCGAACACCCCGCTCGACAACCACAACTAGTACGTCAGCGGCGGCGGTTCGATCAACTATTCCGACACGTTGACCCTGTCCTCGGCGAGCCTTCCGTCAGGCACGCCGGTCACCCTGACGTTCTCGTTCGAGATCGCCTACAACGCCACGGCGCAGCATACCATCGGGACGCTCCTCGGGCCCAACCAGCAGCAGAACAACGCCCGCTATCTTCTGGCGGTGGGGGCCGGCGCTGCCGACTCCTTCGGCGGCGGTTCGTTCTTCATGGATAGCAACCTGAACAAGGCGTACTTCGATACAGCGCCTGGAAGCGGGACCAAGGTGGGCATCTTCACCGGGACCCAGCATGTCGACTTCACGGTCGGTTCCCAAGTGGGGCACACGGTGAACTTCGGGCTGAATATCCAAGCCAGCGCCTACCTGGATGTGGCACCGGCGAGCCTGACCGGGTTCGGTCCGTTGATGAACGAAAGCGGATCGGCCATCGCGCAGCTGGGCACCGCGTTCGGCGCGAGCGCGGACAACCCCGCGGTCGTCTTGTCGTCCGCGAAGCTGGGCGGCGCTTTCCCGGCCGCGTCTTTCGCCAATCCGATGAACGCCGCCGCCGCGGTCCCCGAACCCGGGGCTATCGGCGTCGTCACCGCGCTCGGGTTGCTCGGTTTCTCTGCCGCGGGCGGGTGGAAGAGGAACCGCGCCGGCGGTCGTTGAGCCCGCTGATGGTCTTGAACCGGCGTCGGGCGCCGGGCGGGGCGCACCAGCCCCAGCGCATCACAACGCCGCGAGGACTTCGGCGGCGTGCTCCTCCGGTTTCACCGTCGGCCAGATCTTCTGGATGATGCCGTCCGCGCCGATCAGGAAGGTGACGCGGTGGATGCCCATGAACTTCTTCCCGAGGAACGATTTCTCTCCCCAGACGCCGTAGGCCGTGACGATCGCCTTGTCCTCGTCGGCGAGGAGCGGGAAGGGGAGCTTGAACTTCTCGGTGAACTTCACGTGGGCCTTCACCGGGTCGGCGCTCACGCCGAGCACGACGGCGCCCTTCGCGCGGAAGGCGGCGTAGCTGTCGCGGAAGGCGCACGCCTCCTTGGTGCAGCCCGGGGTGTCGTCCCGTGGATAGAAATAGACGACGACCGGGCTGCCCTTGAGCGCGGCGAGCGTGATGACGGAGCCGTCGGTCGCCGTGGCGGTGAAGGCAGGGGCGGGGTCGCCGGGCTGGAGCGCGAGCGTGGGGATCTTCGGCATGGCGGGGGCAATCAACAACAAAGGCGCGGAGACGCAAGGAACGGTGGCAAAAGTCCGGGACGATGCATCAGAGAGTCCTTCCTTCGCTTCGCGCCTTCGATGTTCGTCACCTTGCCTGCTTCGCCGCGCGTTTGGCGCGCCAGAGCTCGATGAGCATCGGGAGACAGGACACGAAGATGATGCCGATGACCACGAGCTCGAAGTGCTTCTTCACCGCCGGGATGGCCCCGAAAAAGTAGCCCGCCGGCAAGATCAACCCCACCCAAAGCAAGGTCGCCACCACGCTGTAGCCGATGAAGCGGGTGTAATCCATCGCGCCCATGCCGGCGACGAACGGAGTGAAGGTCCGCACGATCGGCACGAAGCGCGCCATGAGGATGGTCTTGCCGCCGTAGCGCTCGAAGAACGCGTGGGTGCGGTCCAGGTGCCGCTGCTTGATGAGGCGAGGGAAGCGCTTCACGAGCTGGCGCCCGACGAGCTTGCCGACCCAGTAGTTCAGGTTGTCGCCGAGGAAGGCGGCGCCGGCGATGACCGCCGCACAGGTCGCGAGATCGAGCCCGCTGGCCTTGTCCGCTGCGAGCGCGCCGATGGCGAAGAGCAGCGAATCGCCCGGCAAGAACGGCGTCACCACCAGCCCGGTCTCGGCGAAGATGACGAGGAAGAGCATGCCGTAGAACCACGAGCCGTAGCTCTGGAGGAGCTGGTTCAGGTGGTCCTGGAGGTGCAGGACGATATCGAGGGCTTGCTTCAGGAGGTCCATGGGCGCGGCGAGCAGACCAGAGATGCGGGGGCGGCGTCGAACAGAGAACGGCGGACTGGGGATTGCGGGTTGCGGACTGCGGATTGCGGATTGCGGATTGCGGATTGCGGATTGCGAACTGCGAACGCCCAACGCCCAACGCCCAACGCTTCCCAGGTTGCGTGCCACTTGCCGACGGCTTCGCGGTAGTGATCATGTGCTTGCTGAAGCTTCTTCTCGTCCTCTTGTTCCAACTCCTCCGGTGCCTTGCCTTGCTTACGTGCTTCTTTGCTTGCCCACGGCACTCGTCCATAGCAGCGCCGTTTTAGCGCTCTCCGGTCATCTTGTCGGAGGAGAGCCTTCCAGCCGCGCATCAGCTGCGCCGGGCCTCCCCCCGTGGGCGAAGGACGATGTCCCGGAGTGCGTCGCTCCGCTGCCATGAGGTCCCGCCCGGCTTCTCCGAGCCCCGTGGACCGATGGGAACCCGCAGCTTACCCGAAGTCGTGGGACGGTCCGGTCTGCAGGCCCGCGTGGTCCAAGCGCTCGATGCTCCGGGCGTGGACGTGGATGGTGCGGTGGCGGCGTTGCACGATCCCTTCGATGACGAGGAACGGTTCGGTGGTGAGCGTGAGCCGTATCGCCTCGAAGAGCGCCGGCGTGACGATGGCGTTGCTGATGCCCGTCTCGTCCTCAAGGCTGACGAAGCACACCCCCTTGGCCGTGCCCGGCCGTTGGCGGCAGATGACCTGTCCGGCGATGCGGATGCGCTGGCCGTCGCTCGCCAAGGCGAGGTCGCTCGCCCGCCAGACCTCCGGGAGCCGGGGACGCACCAAGGCCATCGGATGCGGCCCGGTCGTGAGCCGCAGGCCGCTGTAATCGGCTTGGAGCCGTTCCAAGGCGTCCATCCGGCTTAGCGGCGCGGCCTCAGGAGCGTCCGTCCCGGCCGCACCGAACAACTCGCCCTGCCGCAGCGGCCGTTCGGCTTCCCAGAGCGCCGCCCGCCGATGTCCGGCGAAGGCGTTGAGCGCGCCGATCTCCGCGAGCGTGCGGCGTTCGTCGGCCGTGAACCGCGTCCGCGCCAGGAAGCCGTCCATCGAGGTGAACGGGACGCGCGCCCGTTCCACGAGCATCGACTCCACGGTCTCCCGGCGCAGTCCTTGGACCTGCGCGAAACCGAGCCGCAGCGATCCGTCGGCCTCGATGGCGCACTCCCACCGCGACCGGGCGATGCAGACCGGTCGCGTGGTCACCCCGCTGCGCTTGGCGTCCTTCACCAGCGTCGCCGGCGTGTAGAAGCCCATCGGCTGGTGGTTCAGCAGCGCGCAGAAGAACTCCGGCGCGCGGTGCGTCTTCAGGTAGGCGCTGGCATAGGCCAGCAGCGCGAAGCTGATGGCGTGCGATTCCGGGAAGCCGTACAGCGCGAACGAACCGACCGCCTTCGCGATCTTCTCGGCGACCGCCGGCTCCACCCCTCTGCATCGCATGGCCGCGAGCAGCTTGGCCTTGGCCCGCTGCATCTTCTCGTCCGAACGGTGGAAGCTCAGCGCCTTCCGCAGCTCCTCCGCCTCGTCGCCGGAGAAGTCGGCCATCACCATGGCCATCTGGAGCATCTGCTCCTGGAACAGCGGCACGCCGAGCGTCCGCTCCAGCACCGGCACGATGCGCTCGTCGTAGTAGGTGACCGGTTCTTCGCCGGTCCGCCGCCGCAGATACGGGTGGGCCAGATCGCCTTGGATGGGGCCGGGCCGGATCAGGGCCACCTCGACCACGAGGTCGTAGAAGCACTTCGGCTGCATCCGCGGCAGCGTCGCCATCTGGGCGCGGCTCTCGACCTGGAACACGCCGATGGTGTCGGCCCGTTGCAGGAGCGCGAAGGTGGCCGGGTCGTCGGTCGGCAGGTCCGCGAGGTCCACGGGCCGTCCGCGTTGCTCCGTCAGCGTCACCATCTCCTGCAGGGCCGCCATCATGCCGAGCCCGAGCAGGTCCACCTTGATGATGCCGAGGTCGGCGCAGTCGTCCTTGTCCCACTGGGCGACCACGCGGCCGGGCATCGCCGCGTTCTCCAGCGGCACGAAGCGGTTCAGGCTGCCCTGGCAGATGACCATGCCGCCCGAGTGCTGGCCGAGGTGGTGCGGCAACCGGCCGATCTGCTGGTAGAGCGACACGAACGCCGCCGCGCGCGGATGGGCCGCCGGCAGCCCGGCCTTCTCCATCTGCGCCGCGAGGTCGAGCGTGTGCGGGAAATCGCCGTTGGCGAAGAGCGCCGTGAAACGTTCCAGCACGTCGACGGGCAGGTCCAGCACCTTGCCCACCTCCCGCGCCG
Organism: Verrucomicrobiota bacterium; assembly: GCA_038226425.1. Classification (GTDB taxonomy): domain Bacteria; phylum Verrucomicrobiota; class Verrucomicrobiia; order Limisphaerales; family UBA9464; genus CAIVQB01. The sequence goes on along the minus strand of JBBRQL010000143.1, from coordinate 3,383 downwards.
TGCCGCGTCCTCGGTAGGTATGGACCGCTCCCGTCATCGCCGCGCCATGCGGGCCATAGCGGCGATAGACCTCCTGGATGACCTGCTCGCGCTGGTCCCCGCTCGGGAGGTCGATGTCGATGTCCGGCCAGCCCTTGCGGCCCTCCGACAGGAACCGTTCGAAGAGCACGTTGAACTTCACCGGGTCCACCGCGGTGACGCCGAGGCAGAAGCACACGGCGCTGTTCGCCGCGCTTCCCCGTCCCTGCGCGAGGATGCCGTGCTCGCGGCAGTAGCGCACGAGGTCGGCGACGATGAGGAAGTAGCCGGCGAACCCGAGCTTCCCGATGAGCGCGAGCTCCTTGCGGAGCAGGCCCTCGACCTTCGCCGGGATGGTCCCGTGATACCGCAGCCTGGCCCCGCGATAGGCCCAGTCCCGCAGCACGCCTTCCATCGTCTCGCCCGCGCCGACCGGGAACCGCGGGAACTCGTAGCCGAGATCGGTGAGCTCGAAGGTCAACCGTTCGCCCAGCTGGACGGTGTTCGTCACCGCGGCCGGCATGTCGGCGAACAACGCGCGCATCTGCGCCGGCGATTTCAGATGCCGCTCCGCGTTGACCGAAAGGAGCGGACCGGCGGCATCCAGATGCGTGTGGTGTCGCAGGCAGGTGAAGACGTCCACGACCTGCCGTCCGAGCGGTGTCGCCTGTTGCACGCCGTTGGTGGCGAGCAACGGTAGCCGGTCGGCCCGGGCCAGTTCGACCAGGCGGCGGTTCCAGCGGTCTTCCCCTTCGTGGTGATGGCGCTGGAGCTCGACGAAAAGGTTCCCCTCGCCGAAGGCCCGCGTCAGCCGGCGCAGGACTTCTTCCGGTCCCGACGATCCCGGCGCGAGCAGCGAGCGCACCAGAGGGCCGTCCTCGCCGCCGGTGAGCGCCACGAGGCCCGAGCTGAACTCCGCCAGTTCCTCCCAGCGCACGACGCCCTCGCCCTTGGGGGCGCGCAGATGCGCGCGGGTGAGCAGCTGGCAGAGGTTCTGGTAGCCGGTGCGCGATTCGACGAGCACGGGCAGCACGCCGCCTTCCGGCAGCACCAGCTCCGCGCCGACGATGGCGCGCCCGCCCTGTTCTTTCGTCGCCGACCGGAACCGGGGCGCCCCGTACACGCCCATCCGGTCGCAGAGCGCGACCGCGGGCAGGCCGAGTCCCGCCGCCGTCGCCGCCAGCGTGTCGGGCAACGAGGCCCCGCGCAGGAAGCTGAAGGCGCTCCGCGCGTGCAACTCGATGTAATCGGGCGAGGCCATGCGCGTCAGGGATCCGTCCGCGACGCCGGCAGCTTTGCGAAGCATTCGCGCAAGCGTTCGGCGTCCTGCGTCTGCCAGCTCAGATCGAACTTCGACCCCGGTGTCCTCTGCGCCACGAGCCAGTCCACGAGGTCGGAAGACCGGCCGGCGAAGAATTCCGTCAGGCGCAGGTGAAGCTCCGGTCCGAGGCTCGCCGATCCGCCCGACCGCCAGCGCCATGTCGCGGGCGGCCGTTCGCCGAGCAACCGCGAGGGCATCGCGGGCCAAGGCAGCCCGGGATGCGCCGCGGCCCACGTCAGCCGGAGCAAGGCGGCATAGACCGGGCGCAAGCGGCGCAGAGGTCCGCTCTGGTGGGCGAAGCCGTCCGCATCTTCACCGACGCCGAGCGCGAAGGCGTCCGGCTCCGCTTCCCATCCGAGCCGCAGCGCCGGGGCGGGATAGACGCCGACGGTGTTGAACGGCGGACGCAGGGTGAGCAGCAGTTCCCGTTCGCGCTCCAAGGCCGCGGCTTCGTCGTCGCATTCGTCCCAGTGGATGCGCTCCACCGCGACCAGCAGGCGGCGCAGCTTGCGCGGCAGCCGTTCGGTGTTCGCCGAGCGGTAGCTGCCGAGCCGTCGGCGCAGGTCCTTCGCCTTGCCGACATACAGCACGCCATCACCGTGGCCGCACATCAGGTAGACGCCCGGCCGCGGCGGCACCGCGCGGAAGAACTCGCGCCCGAGGCGTTCGCCGAGCGGACGCACCGGCGGCAGCAGGAGCAGTTGGCGGCCGGCGGTCATCGGATCAATCGAGGACACCGGTCACGCGCCAGCCGTCCGCTTCGCGGCTCAGCCGGCAGACCTTTCCGTCGGCCGTCTCCGCATCCCAATCTTCCCGCGCCCAGGCCGCGGGTTCCCACCACTGGCCGGAGGCCCGCCACGGCCCGACGGTGATCTTCAGCTTCCCGTCCGCCACCGAGCACCGGAGGGACAACGGCTTCGCGTCCTTGATGTCCACCGTGGCCACGGGTGAAGGCCTCAGGCGTCGCCACGGCACCGGTCGCATCAAAGCGGGACGGGCGGGTCCGCTGGCCGGCACGTTCTCGAAGTCCGGCGGGACGAGCTTGAACGCGTCGCGTTGGTGGCCCGGCTGCCGCTCCGGCGAGCCGACCCGGTCGGAGCCGAGCAATGCCGACAACCGGGCGAGGGTTTCTTGGAGCTGGCCCGGGTCGCGCAGCACCGTCTCGAAGAGGCTGAACTGCCGCTGCGCCGGCTGGCCCGGGTCGAGGGACAAGCCCACGCCGACGACGGGAGCTTCGGTCCGCACCGTGTCCAGGTGCGTGTGCAACATCCGGAACAGGATGTCCGCCGTCCGCGTCGGTTCGGGCACGCGGAGCACGCGCTCGTGGACTTCGCCGGATTCCAGCCGCAGCCGCAGCGTGGCTTGTCGCGCGACCAGTCCGAGGGGGCCCAGCCGCAGGCAGAGCTGGTCCACGAAGCGGCGCAGGAGGAACAGCAGCGGTTCCAACGTCTCGACCGGCTCCTCGAAGTCGAACGCTTCGTCGAAGCGTTCGCCCGGTCGCACGAGGCGCAACGGACGCGACGACGTGACGGAGGCGGCCGCGAACAGCCCCAACGCTTCGAGGCCGAGCCGTTCGGTGACGGCGGATTGCCCGAGCGCCAACAGTCCGCCGACATCGCGGATGCCCCACTTCGCGAGGATGGCCGCGACATGGGGTGAAGGTTCCAATGCCGCGACCGGCAGCCCGGCGATGAACTGCGCCGGATCGGCGACGACTTGGAACGTGTCCGTCCACCGCGCGGCGTGCCGGGCCAGGTCCGGCGTCGGGCCGATGCCGACCCGCGCGCGAAGGTCCAACGCGGCAAGAGCCGTGCTCAGTCGTCCCGCCCACTTGGCGAATGCAGCAGCATCCGCGTCCGCGAGCGTCGCCAAGCCCCGCAGGTCGAGCGTGAACAAGCCGGGACCGGTGGCTTCAAGATGAGGCGAGAAGCCGTAGGCGCATTGGAGCGCCGCCTCGTTCGCGGCGGCTTCTCGGGCCGGCGAACGGTGGCGGATGCGGATGGTCCCGCAGCGCGCGAGCGCCTGCGTCGGGGTGAGTCCTTCG
>JBBRQL010000142.1:0-10551 GCA_038226425.1 Verrucomicrobiota bacterium | reverse complement strand
GTCGTTGGGTCTCCACGAGCTCTCCGCACAGGCCGAAGAACGGATGCGAGGGCGGCCGATGCGGATCCTTCTTCCGCACCTTGCTGGTGTGATCGGCGAGCTGCGAATCGGTGAAGCCCGCGAACACCTCGAAGTCCGCCGCGCCCGCGGTCCCTCCGAAGCACGCGTCCAGGCTAGCGAACGCGGCGTCCATCGCGGCGTCCTTGCGGTAGTCTTTCGTCGCCCAGCCGGCTTCGGCACCGAAGCACGCGCGCAACCGCTCGCGCTCGGCCGAGAAGATCCGCGCGGCCTCGGTGAATTTTCCCCCGAGTTCCGTGAGCAGCCCGTCGAGCTCGTCCGCGGTCGCTGGAGCCACCAGCCGGATGCCGGGATGCCGCAGCGTCTCACCGAGCAGGGCGCGGAGGGATCCGGGCGAGAGCCCCGAGGCGAGCGCGAACCCTGCCCGGACCAGCGGACCGGAAACAGCGCGGTCCGTCGCTTCCGACGCGAAGGTCTGCCGCCACCAGTCGCCGACCAATTCGTCGAGCATCGGTCGCGTATCGGTGACCAGCTCGACATCGAACAGGCTCGCGCTCTCGAACGCGCGGTCGCGCAGCACGCGCTGGCAGAACCCGTGGATCGTGTAGATGGGCGTCTCGTCGAAGCTGCCGAGCGCCTGGCCGAGCTTGGCGCGGGCATGGCGCAGGTCCGGATCCTCCACCGCCAACAGCAGGCGCAGCGCGGCGAAGAGGGTGTCGGACGGTTCCGCATCGGGCGCGAACGCCGCCTCGGCCTCGGCCAGTCGAGCGCGGATACGTCCGCGGAGTTCTTCGGTCGCGGCCTCGGTGTAGGTGACGATGAGCAGTTGCCGGTGCGAGAGGCCGTGCTCGAGCAGCAGGCGGAGGAACAGCCCGGCCAGCGTGAAGGTCTTGCCCGTGCCGGCGCTGGCCTCGATCAACGTGGGACCGAGCGGCAACGGAGTCGTGGGCAGGTCGAAGAGCGACGGCTTCATGCGGCGTTCTCCTCCTCGGTGTGCTGGAGCAACGGCGCGAGGATCCGGCGCGCGAGGTCCTGGAACTCGTCGTCCAACGGATCGTCGTCCCGGCCGAAGCACAGCTTCAACCAAGCGTCGTCGCCTTCGCCCGGCAGCGGCGGGCGTTCGCTGCCGGCCCACTCGGGACGCGCCTGCTCCAACGGCGTGCGCTTCGAGCGGGACTTGCCGGCGGCGGCCTTCTGCTCGGCGTCGACGAAGGCGAGGGCCGTCCTCGGGAAGAACCGCACCGGTTCCTGGAGCCCGCGCCAGTAGAGGTCGAGCAGATCGCGGAGGATCGCTTCCGCCTGCGGCACCGGGAGGAATCGCACCGTGGCGTCCTCCGCCACCAGCAGGCTTTCGCACCGCGGCGATGCGATGGCGTCCGGAGCAGCGTCGAGAGCAGCGGACGTATCCGCCAACTGCCACGCGAGGTGCTCGACCCACAAGCGGAGCCGGTCCACCGCCTTGAGCTTCGCGCAGCGGAAGTGCAACAGCCCGCCGCCGATGCGAGGAGCAAGCCGCCCGGTGAGGGTGAAGCCGTCGATCGCGAGGTCCACCGCCACCGGAGCGGCGGACGCGGTGTCCCCGAGGCGCGCCCGGAAGCGCACCGCGGCGGCCTGGAGATCCCGGTAGCCGAGCGCGCCGACCTGGCCGTGCGGCAGACGTCCCTGCGCCTCCACCTGGTCGAAGAAACGTCCCGGATCGCGTCCCGCGAGCAGCCATGCGACGAGGTCCTGCTTCAGGCCGTAGGCGTCGCGCGCACCGAGCGCGAGCGGCTCGTCGTCCTCCAGCGTCGCCTGCTCGCGCGGCAACTCGATGCCGAGGCGTTCGCGCAGGAAAGACCGCGCCGGATGCGCGAGGAAGCCGGCGAGCTGCTGGAGCGTGACCTTACGCCGCTCCGGCCCGGGACCGGCGAGCGGGTCCGCGATGAAGCGCCGGTCGCCCGACCGCGGCCCGCGCGCGATGGCCGCGGTGGCGCAGTTCTCGCGCGAGTACGAGAAGAGCGGCGAGGCGGGATCGGCCGAGAAGTACGCGGGGCTGAATGCGTGCAGGCGATGCTTCACGACGATGCCGTGCTCGCTGGGCTTGCCCTCCCCGTCCTCCGCCGCGAACGCCGCGTCGATGTGGTCCAGCAGCTCGCCGATCACGACGCTGGGCGGGATCGGCCGGTTGTCGCGCTGGCTCTGGCCGACGTGGCTGAGATGCAGCCGGTCGCGCGCGCTCACCAGCGTCTCGAGGAAAAGGTACCGGTCGTCGTCGCGGGTCGAGCGGTCGCCCAGCATCGGGCGCGCGGCCATCAGGTCGAAGCCCAGGTGCGGTGCCTGCCGCGGGAACGCGCCATCGTCCATGCCCAGCAGGCAGATGACACGGAACGGGATGCTCCGCATCGGCTTCAACGCGCAGAAGGTGACGCCGCCGGTGAGGAAGCCCGCGCCCGACGCGTCATCGTCGAGCGCGGCGGACAGCGGCTCCAGCAGCACGCCGAGCGCGACCGGCGCCGTGACGGCCGCCGCCGCGAGGTCGCGTCCGAGGCCGTCGATCGTCCGGCGGAGCACGGCCAGTTCGGCCGCGGTGTCGCCATCGGCGAGGAAGAAGCCGTCGACCACGCCGGCGAGCAGCGGCCTCCAGTCCTCGGGCGCGTGCTCCTGCTCCAGCGTCCCGACCGTGGTGAAGAGCCGGTCGGCGAACTCCGCGAACTTCCCGAGCAGCAGAGCGTCGCCGCCTTCGATGTCGTCGTACGGCAGGATCCCGGCGAAGAGCGGCGCAGGGTCGGCCGCGCTCGGGGATCCGCTTCCCGCCCCTTCGTCCGAAGAGGTCGCCGCGTCGACGGGTCGCATCGCGTAGCCGAGCAGCAGGCGTCGCAACCCGGCGCGCCAGGTGTTGGCGTCCGTCGCCGGCAGGCCGAGGGCGGCGCGATGTTCCGCGTCGCGTCCCCAGTGGATGCGCGTCTCGGCGATCCAATGCCGCAGCTTGGGCAGGTCGGCTTCCCCGAACCCGAAGCGCGCTCGCACCGCCGGCTTCTCGAGCAGGTCCAGCACCGAGGTGACCCCGAGCCGGCCGTGCGCGAGCTGGAGGATGCGGAGGAAGGTGTCGGCGATCTGGCCGGATTGCCGCGGTCCGCGGTCGGCCAGGCTGAACGGGACCGGCGGCGTGCCGTCCTCCGGCGAACCGAACACCGCCTGCACCAACGGCGAGTATTTCGCGAGGTCCGGCGTCATCACCAGCACGTCGCGCGGCGTGAGCGTCGGGTCCCGCTGGCACCAGTCGAGCAGATGGTCGTGCAGCACCTCCAGCTCGCGCATCGGGCTGTGGCAGACGTGGACGCGCACCGAATCGTCCGTCGCCGCGACGATCCGGCCGGAACGGTCTTCATCCGCGGCACCGCGCAGTTCCAGCAGGTCGCGCTGGATCCCGCCGAGCAACGTCGCCGGCGCGGGCGCGACGAAATCCGTGTCCTCGACCGGGTCGGCGTGCTCGTAGATGAGCTTCAGGAAATCGCGGCCCAACGTTCCGAGCGAGCCGAGCAGGCGATGGCCGTCCTCGAGATGGACCTCCGGAGCGTCGCCCGCGCGGCGTCCGAGCCGGCGCAGCACGCGTTCCGCCTCGCGGCCGGTGGTCACGTCGCCCCACCACTCGGCGCAGGGCTGGAGCAGGAAGCAGTGGACGTCCCGGTGGCGCGCCAGCGCGGCAAAGACCTCCAGATACGCCGGCGGCAGCGCCGACATGCCGAACAACGTGATCCGCTCGGGCAATCCCGCCGGCGCCGGTCCGGCGAGCGCCGCGAGCAGCGCGGCATGGACGGAAGCCGGATGCGCCGGGCCGGTCTCCGCGACGACGGCCCGCCAGAGGCCTGCCTGCCACGCTTCATCGGGGTGCGCCGCGGCGGCACCGGGCGATGGACCGGCCGGACGCCCGGCATCCCACGCGGCGATGTGGCCGGGCCGGAAGACGGAGTATTGGTCGAAGAGGTTCGCGAGCCGCGCGGCGAGCTGGAACCGCTTCCGGGCGTCGCCTCCGTCCAGGTAGCGGCGCGGCGCGGCGAAGTCGTCCGTCTCCGGCAACACTCCGAGCAGCCGGAAGAGGCGCCACTGGACGACCTCGCGACGGAAGGGTTCGCCGCCGGGCGCCGCGGGGAGCATCTCGCGGGAAAGGCGTTCGGTGAACGCGCGGGGGAACGGGAACTCCATCTGCGCGCAGACGCCGAGCCGGCGGGCCAGCTCCAGCTTGAGCCAGCGTGCCATGCCGAGGCTCTGCACCACCACCGTCTCCGGCGTGAACGGCGACGCCAGCGGCGCGCGCACGACCTCGGCCAGCCGGTCGGCGAGGCGGTCGAGACGGTTTCCCGTGTGGAGATGGAACGGCAAGGCGCGGCCAGTTTGGAAGGACCGCGGCCGTCGGACAACGTCCGAGACCGGGCGAATTCGCTTTGGCCGGGCGGGCGTCTGCGATTTGATCCGCCGATGGCGCACCATCTGAAGGCCAAGCACTCGCACCTCAAGGACCTCGACTACTCGGTCGTGCAGCAGTGCATGCACTGCGGCCTGTGCCTGCCGACCTGCCCGACCTACGACGCCACCAAGCTGGAGCGCAACTCGCCGCGCGGCCGCATCGCGCTCATGCGCGCCATCGCCGACGACCGGTTGGAGGCGACCAAGGCCTTCGCCGACGAGATGTACTTCTGCCTCGGCTGCCTCGCGTGCATGACCGCGTGCCCGGCCGGGGTGGATTACGCCGATCTCTTCGAGCACGCCCGCGCCGAGGCCGAGCAGTCCGGGAAACTCGCCTCGCCCAAGCGCACGCTCATCCGCGCCTTCACGCTGCGCTGGCTGTTCGGCGACCTCGAACGTCTGCGCCTGCTCGGCCGCGCCATCCGGCTCTGGCAGGACACCGGCTTGCAGGCCTTGGTGCGCAACAGCGGCGTGCTCCAGCTTTTCCCGAAGCGCCTGCGCGAGCTGGAGGCGATGACGCCGACGGTCGAGGACGCCTTCTCGTCCGACCTGATCGAGCCCTTCACCGCCGCCGCCGGACCGCGCCGCCATCGCGTCGCGCTGCTGACCGGCTGCGCGCAGGACCTGACGTTCGCGACCGTGAACCGCGACACCGCCGAGGTGCTCGCTCGCAACGGCTGCGACGTGGTGACGCCGGCGTCGCAGGGCTGCTGCGGCTCGTTGCACGCGCACAACGGCGAGCTGGAGCTCTCCCGGGAGCTCGCGCGGAAGTCCATCGACCAGTTCCCACCGGACCAGTTCGACGCGATCATCACCAACGCCGGCGGCTGCGGCTCGCATCTGAAGCACTACGCGAAGCTCCTCGCGCACGACCCGGCCTATCTGCCGCGCGCTAAGGCCTGGGACGCGAAGGTGAAGGACATCCACGAATGGCTCGCCGCCATCGGGATCCAACCGCCGGCGGCGCGGCAGCCCGAGCAGGTCGTGACCTACCACGAAAGCTGCCACCTCTGCCACGGCCAGAAGGTCTCCGCGCAGCCGCGCCAGCTGCTCCGAGCGATCCCGGGCCTGAAGCTGGTCGAGCTCTCCGAGGCGACCTGGTGCTGCGGCAGCGCGGGCATCTACAACCTCACGCAACCGGAGATGGCGGGCCAGCTGCTCGACCGGAAGATGGACCACGTCATCGCCACCAAGGCGCAGGTCGTCGCGACCGGCAACCCGGGCTGCCTGCTCCAGCTCGTCACCGGCTGCCGCTCACGCGGCGTGGACCTCCGTGTCGCGCATCCGGTGACCCTGCTCGCCGAGGCGTATCGGAGATAGCCGGCCGGTCGTCCGGACACCTCAGGGGCCGAGCTGCTTCGGTCCGGCCAAGAACCACGCATCGACGATCTTGCCGTCGCGGACCTCGTAGGTGCAGACCAGCTCGATGTGTCCCCTGCCCTCCGGGAAGGTCCGCGCGACGCGTTCGTGGTCGACGACGAAGTCCCCGATCACCGCGCGATGGAGCAACGTGGCATGGACGCCCGGCTCCTCGAAACGCGCCGCGAAGCGCGGGCGCATCTCGGCATGACCGGTCGCGAGCAGAGTCGCGGGATGTTGGAGATGCCGGGCGCCCTCGGCGTACGTCGCCAACAACGCCTCGATGTCGTGGGCGTTGTAGGCGTCGAGCTGGCGTTGCACCACCGACGCAGGATCGGTCAGGACGGGATCAGGATCCATATCAGCGAGGTTTTCAGGGTTGAGGAACGTCGTGCGGCCGGGAGCGCGGATCATTCCTCGCCGTCGTAGTAATCGACCGGACCCGACCGGATCAAGCTGCGCGCCGGCGAGCGGACGAGCCATTTCCCGCTGTCCGGATAATGGCAGGTCTCGCCGATGGGGTTGTCGGCGATGATGTAGAGCACGAGATCGACCGTGCCGTCGTTGGTCAGCTGATGCGGCTGGCCGGGACGGAAGACGAACGCGTCACCGGCCTCTACCGGGCTGGTTCCTTCCGCGTGGCGCACGTTCCCGGTGCCGGACACCACGTGGTAGAATTCCCACTGCGCGCTGTGGGAATGATACGGGCAATGGCTCTTGCCCGGAGGGATGCGGCAGATCTCGACGTCGAACGGATGCCGCGTCGACAGGTCCGTCGATTCGGGGTCGCGTCCCAGAGCGACCGAAAGTTCCTTGCTCGCGCCGCCGTACTTACCGCCCGGAGAGACCCACGTCTCCTCGGCGATGTCCCTCACGTTGATCTTCTTCATGCTCGTCGCTTGTCCGCTTTGGTCGGTGAACGGCCGGGCAGCCAACGCGGATGGTCCGCGCCGCGTCCGTCGAGGCCGCCCGTCAACCGCCGTGGGTCGCCGCCATCGGCATCCATCACCCAGAGCGACGCCGTCTCGCCGACCGCGCAACGGCAGAAGGCGACCAGCCGACCGTCCGGAGACGATGTGGCGCGGAGATTCCAGACCGCCGGCTCGCTGCGCGTCAACCTCACGACGGAACCATCACGTGGATCGATGCGGCAGATCTCGGTGCCGCCGCGGGCGAGGTCCGGCCGCCAATCGCGGTTGAAGTGGTCGGTGTCCGGCCGGTCCGGGCGGTGGTCCCAAGCGGCCTTCGCTCCCGGTGTCAGGCGCGAGAACAGGATCTTCCCGTCGGGCGTCCACGTCGGCATGTTCGAGCCGCTGCCGCGGGCCTGCGGATTGCCGTAGGTCGCGGCGAACCACTGCGGTCGCCCGGTGGTCAGCCGACGCAGCTCCGATCCGTCCGGCCGCGCGACGCAGAGGTCGGAGCGTTCGTGCCCGGGATCGTCCTTGAAGAGGCAATCCTGCAACAGCAGCCACTCGCCGTCGGGCGACCAGGTCGGTCCGAAATAGAGATGGTCCGGATGCGCCGCGACGAGCTTCCGGTCCCGGCCTTCGGCGTCGCTGGTCCAGACCTGGTATCCTTGAGGGCTCGCGAGGTGGAACGCGACCCGTCGTCCGTCGGGCCTGACGCTGAAGCCGTAGGGAAGCCCTTCACCGGCGCGGGTGAACTCGCGGGCGTCGCCGCCGTCGAGGTCCATGCTGAAGACTTGGCCGACCTTGCCTCGGACCACCTGGACGAGCATGCGATGGTCGTCGAGCAAGGCCTGAGGCGTGTAGAAGACCGCGAGCCGGTCCCGGGTCGCGATCTCGGTCAGGCCACCGTGGTCGAGGTCGTGGACCCAGAGATGCGTCGGCGTCTGCGTGTAGTACTCCTCGAACGGCCGGCCGGGGCCGTCGCGCCGTGGTTCCATGCTCAAGAACATCACGCGGTTGCCGTCGGAGAAGGCCGGGCCCGGCTGCCAAGTCGCCTGGCCCGGCATGTCGAACTCCATCGGACGCAAGCCGGATCCGTCGGCGGCGACCAAGCAGGTCTTGCCCGCCGAGGTGAAGAACAGCCTCTGCCCGCCGCGGGATCCCGACGCGACCAGCGACCTGCAACCGGCCGCCGACGCCACCGGACCGAGCGCCAGCGCGATGAGGAAATGCCGTCGATGCACGCCCGGTCTATTAGACCGGAGCCCGTAGCCCGTCGAGCCCCGCGACCAGGTACGGTCCGGATCAGCGGACACCTGATGAGCGCCTTCGTCCCCCTCTCTCCGCGACGCAGGAGCGGCGGGGATCCGATGCTGCGGTGCGTGTCCCCATGGGTGCCGGACCTTTGGAGGTGCAAGGGATGCCGACTGCTGCTCGGGCGGCCTGCCTACCTCTTCGCGGTCTCTGTCGACGGCATCCGCAGAAGCGCGGCCCATGTGGCGAAGGCGGCGACGACCAGCGAGAGCGCCCGGAAGGCCATCGCGTACGAACCGGTCGTGGCGACGACCTGGGCCAGCAACAGCGGTCCGACGGCGGAGGCGGTGACGGTGAGCGTCTGTGCCGCGCCTTGGATGAGGCCGAGGTGCTCGCGGCCGTAGAGACGGACCCAGACGGTGAAGAACAACACCGTGACGAATCCGCCCGCCAAGCCCATCACCACCGCCTGGGCCATCAGCCCGGCCATGGTCCGCAGGTGCGGCAACGTGACCAGACCGGTCGCGAGCAGCGCGAGGGCGACGGCCATCAGGCGTCCGAGCGGCCAGCGGCCGGCCAGCCAGCCGCCGAGGAAGTTGCCGGCCAACGCGGTCATCGCCGTGACCGCGAGCGTCAGATGGTAGGCCGAGGCGTCGAAGCCGCGCTCAGCGAGGATGGATTCGTTGAACAGACCGATGCCCGACGCGACCAGCCCGTAGAGCGCGGACCCGAGCCCGAACACCCAGAACGCCGGCGTCCGCAACGCTTCGGAGAGCGTGGCCGATGGCGCGTCGTCACCGGGGACTTCGCCGACCGCGCCGCCGTCCGCGCTCCCGCGGGCGGCGACATCCACCTCGAGCCCGCAGGACTCCGGGCTGCGGCGGACGAAGAGCCAGGCGATCGGCGCCATGCCGAGCAGCAGCGCCCAGCCGATGCCGTTCCAGGCGACGCGCCATCCTTGGCGGACGACGACCTCGCCCACGAGCGGGAACGCCGCCATGAAGCCGATGCTGAGCGCGACCGTGTAGAGCGCCATGGCCGTCGGCAGACGTCGCGTGAACCACTGCGGCACGATGCTCAGGCTCGCGACCGACAACGCGCTCTGCCCGAGCGCGCGGGTCAACGTGACCGCGACCGCGAGCCAGACCACCGAGGTGACCCGTCCCATGCCGAGCACGACGCCGCCGAGGCCGATCGCCAACGCAGTGAGCACGACCCGCGCGCCGAGGCGGTCGATCAACCGGCCGAACCCGATGCACGCCGCCGCGCCGATGAGCGTTGCCCAAAGATTGATCTGCGCGAAGGCGACGCGGTCGAGGCCGAGGTCGGCGAGCAGCGGTTCGGTGATGAGACCGAGGCCTTGGGTGCGGCCGGGAAGGGTCGCGACCATCGCGAGCGCCGCGACGAGCAGGTTCACCCAGCCGTAGTAGAACGGCAGGCGGCCGGCGATGGCAGGCGGCTTCGGGATCGGCGTGGCGACGGCAGTCATCGCTGCGGAGCCTAGCCCGGACCGAGCGCGAGGCGATCCGTTTCCACAGGGGGGGCCCCGTCCGCTCAGTGGTGATGGGCCATGCCGCTCGCGTGCTGCCAAGCGTGCAGCACGTGGGCGACGATCTCGTCCACGCCGCCACCGTGCTTCACCTGCGCGAAGACCACCGGACCCGGGCCGCGCATCTTCTCCGCGTCGCGGGCCATGACGTCGAGATCGGCGCCGACGGCCGGCGCAAGGTCGGTCTTGTTGATGACGAGCAGGTCGGACTGCGTGATGCCCGGGCCGCCTTTGCGCGGGACCTTGTCGCCGCCGGCGACATCGATGACGTAGATCGTGTAGTCGGCGAGTTCGCGGCTGAAATGGGCGGCCAGGTTGTCGCCGCCGGATTCGAGCAGCAGGATCTCCGGATGGAACTCGCGGTGGAGCTCCTCGAGAGCGAGCAGGTTCGCTGAGATGTCCTCGCGGATCGCGGCGTGCGGGCATCCACCGGTCTCGACGGCGCGGATGCGTGCGGCCTCGAGCGCGTGGTTGCGGATGAGGAACTCGCCGTCCTCGCGGGTGAAGATGTCGTTCGTGACGGCGGCGATGTTCCTGTGCTCGCGCAGCCGCAGGCAGAGCTGGAGCATGAGCGCGGTCTTGCCGCTGCCGACCGGACCGCCGACGCCGACGGTGAAGGCCCGTTTCTTGAAGTCGCGGTCGAGCGGTCGGTCCCGTTCGTCGAAGTGGCCGGGATGGTCCATCGGCTCGTGGGTGTGCCCGCCGGGGCCGGGGTGGTGATGATGAGCATCCATGTCGATTTTCCGGTCGTCGCGAAGCGGGATCGATCTGCCGGAAGGGTCAGCTCTGGAAGAGCCGCGAATAGAGGCGGTCCTGCGCGCCTTGCCAGAGGTCCAGCAACGGCGAGGTCTGGGCGATGTCGTCGACCGACAGTCCTTCACAACGCGCGAGCATCTCGTCCGCGCGCGGCGACAAGCGGTGCTGCAACGACTGCGCTTCCATCGGCCCGACGATGCCGAGCCGCACGGCGCCGGCGAGGAGGCCGCGCAGATGTTGGAAGCAGAACATCCGCGCCGTCGC
>JBBRQL010000141.1:0-10633 GCA_038226425.1 Verrucomicrobiota bacterium | reverse complement strand
TTCGCCCTCTGGAACCCGACCGCGCTCCGATGCCACGAGGGACGACATGGATGGGTCCGCAGCCCAATCTGCAGGGGCAACGACAACGGCTGCCTCTTCTTCAGGTTCTTCGCTGAACGGTGCGGGGCGTCCGCAGCCGACCCGCTCGCCCTCAAGTGGAGACGGCTGGTAGGCTCTTGAATAAACAGGGGGGCGTGGCGGTGCAGAATTCGATGGAGTAATCAGTTGACGACTATCTGCTTCTGTGGCATGTATCGAGGCGCGTTGGTTGAACGCACCCGACATTCGTGATATGAAATCTGACTCCTTGAAACAGCTCGTAGTCGCTTTGGCAGCGGCTTCCGTGATGACTGTTGTTCCTGCGTTCGCGCTCAGCTCCGTTGAGGTCGAATCGGTCAACAAATCATTGAAGGCGGCCCGCGTGGTCGAACTCCCTGCCCTCGCCAGCAAGCTGGTCTTGGGTGCGGCCAAAGAAGACCAGGAAAAAGTCGCGGTCGCCGTCGTGACGTCGGCAATCCGCAATCATCCAGGTTCGATGTCCACGGTCATCACCGCGGTGGTCGGCGTGGCGCCAGCGACAGTCGAAGCTGTCGTGGAAGCAGCTTTGAATCTTGCACCGGATAGCGCTCTCTCGATTGTCGCGTCGGCGGCTTCTGGGGCACCGCAACGTGCCAGCAAGGCTGCGGCGATCGCAGCAAAGAAGATGCCTTCGCGCGCCGCGTCGTTCGAACGCGAGGTCGCCATCGTCCGTGGACGCCGTCTCTTTTCGTCCGCAGCGCAGTTCGGTGATAGTGGAATCACCCAGATTGCCACCAATACCATGATGATGCGCGAGACAAACGGTGGGGTTGTCACGACGAACATCGTCATCATCGCCGTGAAAGACGAGGCGGTTGAATACGCCGGCGGAGATCCGAGTCGCCCTTCCAAGCCCAAGACTCCTTGATCGGTGCCAAAATTTGATGGAAGGGCCTGTCGTTTCGACAGGCCCTTTTTCTTTGCGATGGGATCATTTTGGCGACGTTCGACCCGGTGGTTGGTCTCTTTGCTGATCTTGCCCGTCGCAATCGGGTGTACGTGGGCGCTGGCCGATGTCGTCGGTAGTTCCGCTCGGGCGGTCGAGTTCTGGCTCGCGATTCTCGCCGGGATAGCTGCCTGGTTGATCGTGTTCTTCGGTCTTCCCAAACCGATGTGGCTCTACGTCGTCGGGCACGAGTTCACGCATGTCGTTTGGGCCTGGATGTCCGGCGGAAGGGTCCGCTCGTTCAAGGCTGGCTCCAAAGGGGGGCAGGTGGTCTTGAGCAAGACCAACGTCCTCATCGCTCTGGCGCCCTATTTCTTCCCCATCTACACGGTGCTTTGGGTCCTGCTTTACGGCGCGACCCGCTGGATGTTCCGCGGCTCCGATCTCCCGTTTCTGTTCCATTCCGGGGTCGGGGCCACCTACGCGTTCCACGTCACGTTGACCTGCCACATCCTCCGTGTCCGCCAACCGGACATCATCGGCGAAGGCCGGATCTTCTCCGCCGTGGTCATCTGGCTCGGCAACGTGCTGGTGCTCCTGGTCGGCCTGCCGTTGTTGACGTCCGGGACCAGCATCCCGTCCGCGTTCTCGATGGCGATCGAGCGCACCGGACGCGTCATCGCCGCGTTGGGCACGTTCTGCCGTTCGCTCAATCTTTGAGCACGGTCCCCGAGGCCCTTTGGGTCGATGTCGCCACCGGATAGAGGCCGGGACAGCACCCGAACTGTTGATGGAAGGCCTGGCTGAAATGGCTCAGGCTGTTGTAGCCCACTTCGAGAGCCACTTCGGTCACGTTCAAAGCACCGAGCTTCAGCAGTTCGGCAGCGCGTTCTAGGCGGAGTTGCCGGATATATTGGGGGATGGTCCGGCCCGTCTCCTTCGAGAAGGTCCGGCTGAGGTAGAACGGGCTGCAACCGACCTCGCGCCCGAGTTGCTCCAGGGTCGGCGGATCCGGGAGGTCACGCCGGAGAAGAGCCATGGCGCGTTCCACACGATCGCGTGCGACGCGATGGTGACGGTGGCAGAAGAGTTCGTCCTGGGTCGGCGGCTGGAAGAAGAACTCGCCCATCAGTTCCACCGCTTTCGCCTGGTACCACAGCGCTTGGGCGCTCGCGAGGACCGGTGGCTGGCGAAGGCTGGCCACAAGATCGCGGAGGCGGGTGTTGAGCGGTTCGACCCGGCCGAGTGCCGACGGGAGTCTGCGACCGGCGACCGTCTCCGAGACCAAGGGATGGAGTTCGGCACAGGATCCATCGAGATGGCGTGCCAAGAACACTGAGGAGAGCTCGACGGTGATGAACTGGTGCGGTTGGGCTCCGAAGCGGCGAGCCCGGAGCGGATCCGTTCCCTGCCGGTAGAAACCGGCGGTCCATGCCTCGATCCGCACGACCTCGTCGCGCAGCACCACTTCGCCGGACCCGCTCAGGTTCAGGCAGAGCTCGATGCTCTCCGGATGAAAGCTGGGAGCCCAATCGACCTCTTTTCCGGCGTCGAGCTCATGCCACTCGAAGCTCACCCCGAGACGGGTGAAGTCGCCGAACAACTGGCGCCACCTGGCGCCGAGGGCTCTCCAAAGCGCGGCTTCGCCGCCGTCCGGACGCGGACGGGTCTTGGTTCTCGGAGCGCTGGGCACGTCGGTGGAATCTACGACGGGGCGATCCGGCCGGCAACCGCGACGGCTGTCGGCCGGTTGTCATCATCGTCGCCGGCTTGCTCACCTTCCGGCTTCTCGCGGCGTCGGTGGACGGTACGCTGCGGTGGTGAAGAAAACTCTGATGGCCGTGGCGCTCGTCGTGGCGGGTTGCACCTCGACCGGGCCCAAGTCCTCCGAGGAGCAGAGGTTCCGGAAGCTGGCCGACGCGTTCACCGCCGGCCACCAGGCCGCGCAACCCGCTGCGGCGGTCGCGCTGGGCCTGCACGCCTACGACGGACGCTTCGTGGTCCCGGACCACGCGTTCGTCCGCGGTGACATCGCCCGGCTGAAGCGTTTCTCCGGCGCGTTCGCCGCGCTGTCGCCCGAAGCGCTTTCCTCCTCGGCGCGCCATGACCGGCGGTTGTTGCTCGCGATCCTGGAAGGCCAGCGTTTCCAGGCCGAGGCGATGCGGCCGTACGAAGCCAATCCGATGACCTATGCGTCCTATCTGGACGTGAGCTTCTACCTGAAGCGGGACTGGAAACCGTTGTCCGACAGAGTGCGCGACATGACCGCGATCCTCCGCCAGGCGCCGGCCCTCTTCGCGGTGGCCCGCGCGCAGCTGGACCCGGTCTTGGCGAGACCGTTCGTCGAGACCGCGGTGCAGATCGCCGGATCGACCGCCACGTTCTTGGAGGACGACATCGCGAAAGCGGGCCGCGACTGCGGCGATCCGGTGGTCGCGGGCGAGTTCAACGTCGCCTTGGTCGCCGCTGCGAAGGAGCACCGCGCGTTCGCGGATTGGCTGCGACGCGAGCGGCTGCCGACCGCCACCGACAAGTTCGCTCTGGGTACGGACGCGTACGCGCGGATGCTCCGGGGCGAGTTGATCGACCTGTCGCCGGCGAAGATCCTCGAGCTCGGCATGAAGGAACTCCGCGCCGAACAGGCCCGGTTCGACGATGCCGCCCGGTTGATCGACCCTGCGCGGCCGGCCATCGAGGTCTTCAAAGCGATCCAGAAGGACCATCCCACCGAGCAAGGACTGCTGCCGGAAACGCGGAAGAACCTGGAGGCCATCCGCCAGTTCGTGGTCGACCATCGTCTCGTCACGGTCCCGAGCGAGGTCCGCGCGACGGTCACCGAGACCTTGCCGCCGTTCCGTGCGACCAGCTTCGCCTCGATGGAGACGCCGGGGCCGTTCGAGACGAAGTCCACCGAAGCGTTCTACTACGTCACACCGGTCGAGCCGGGATGGCCGCCGGCCCAGAAGGACGAGTGGTTGACCGCCTTCAACTACTACACCACCGACGTCGTCAGCATCCACGAGGCGTATCCGGGCCACTACGTGCAGTTCCTCGCGCTCAACGCATCGGATGCCTCGGCGGTCGCGAAGATCTTCAGCAGCTACGCCTTCGTCGAAGGCTGGGCGCACTACTGCGAGAAGATGTTGCTCGACGAAGGGTTCGGGCAACCGGCGTCCCCGGCGACGGCTTCGCGCGAGGCGATCGTCCGCGCCGCGAAATACCGTCTCGCCCAATCGGACGAGGCGTTGCTCCGGGTCTGCCGCCTCTGCGTCTCGGTTCAGATGCACTGCCACGGGATGACCCTCGAGCAGGGCGCGAAATTTTTCCGCGACAACTGCCACTACGAGGAGAAGCCGGCGTACCAGGAAGCGCTGCGCGGGACCTTCGACCCCGGCTACTGCTTCTACACCTTGGGCAAGCTTCAGTTGCTGAAGCTGCGCAAAGATTGGCAGGCACAGGAAGGCCCGGCGTTCTCGCTGCTCCGGTTCCACGACGAGGTGCTCCGCCACGGGATGCCGCCCGTCCGCCTGCTGCGCGAGGCGATGCTGAAAGACGCCTCTAAACACGCGGAACTGTTCTGAGCCGGGTTCCACGCCAAGGCGCAAAGCCGCCAAGATCCCTGGGCGTCTCCATCCCCACCTGCTGCCTACGCGACGCAAGGAGCACCTTGGCGGCACCGGCCACCAGGGCGTCCAGATGCGCCTGGCGGTCGACCCCATCGAGCGCAGCGCTTGCCCATGTCGCTGTCGATGGCTACTTACACCCGATGCGTTTTCATCCGGTCCAACTCGCGGCCCTTTGCTCGGTCGCCTTCATCGGCTGCAAAAAGGAGGAGGTCCAAGTCTACCAGGCCCCGAAGGACGCGGCGGCTCCGGCACCGACGGCAGCAGCGTCCCCAAGTTCCAGCGCTGGCGCTGAAGCCGCGAGCCAACGTCCTCCTTGGACCGTGCCCGAAGGCTGGACGAAGAAAGAAGCGAGCGGCATGCGCATCGCCAGCTACTCCGTCACCGTCGCCGATGGGCGCTCCGCCGACGTCTCGGTCGTGCCGCTCGGGCCGGCCGCCGGCACCGAGCTCGACAACGTGAACCGCTGGCGCAAGGAGCTGAAGCTCGCCGACATCACCGAGGCCGATCTTGCCGGGCAGACGCAGGCCGTCCCGATCGGCAGCTTGCCCAGCAAGATGTACGATATGGTGAGCGACACCGCCGTGCTCGACGAGAAGCACAAGGCGCGGACCCTGGCCGCCGTCCTCTCGGTGAGCGGCACCACGGTGTTCTTCAAGATGAAGGGCGAGGATGCCTTGGTCGTGGAGAACAAGCCCAAGTTCCTCGCCTGGCTGAAATCGGTCGACACCGGCGAACCGGCGCCGTCCTCCGCGCAAGCCGCGGCACCCGCTCCGTCCGCGGTCCCGCCGGCCGACATGCGCGGACCGGTGACACCTCCGCCTTCGACCGGCCAGCCGCAGTGGGATGTCCCCACCGGATGGAAGCCTGCCGCCACGTCGACCATGCGCATCGCGAGCTTCGTCGTGGGCGACGGCGGCGACATGTCGGTCGTCGCGCTCGGGCCGGCCGCCGGCGGCACCCTCGCCAACGTGAACCGCTGGCGCGGCCAGCTCGGTCTCGCTTCTGTCGCCGAGGACGCGCTCGGGACCACCGAGGTCGAGATCGCCGGCGGCGGCAAGGCGGTCGTCGCCGATCTCACCGGCGAAGGCTCCGGTGCCGGCAAGAAGATGCTCGCGGCGATCGTGTCGCGTCCGGACCGGACTTGGTTCTACAAGCTTACCGGCCCGACGGCGCTCGTCGCCACGGAGCGGGAAAACTTCATCCGCTTCGTGAAATCGGTGAAGTACTGAGGCTATCCGCGAATGGACATGAATCGATCAGCCCCATGTAGCACAGGCGTCCCGCCTGTAACGGTCGCCCGATGCTTGCGCCGACTTCTCCGCGACTGGCATCACGCGGGCGGGCCGCCCGCGCTCCCGAGGTCCTCCGAAAACCTGTCCGAATCTTCTCGCTCCGCCCGCGTCCATCCGCGGGGTCCGTGGACCGCTCCTTTCCTGTGAAACGCCTGATTGCTCCTCTCACCTCGCTCAAGCTGACCGTCACGTTGCTGGCGCTCGGCATCGCCGTGGTCTTCTTCGGCACGCTCGCGCAGACAGAGGATGGCCTCTATGTCGCGCAAGCCCGCTACTTCCGCTCGTGGTTCTCCACTTGGTCCCCGCACGCCGAGGGATGGAAGTGGATCATCGTGCCCTTGCCCGGCGGCTACCTGCTGGGCACGACGCTGCTCGCGAACCTGCTCGCGGCGCACGCGGTGCGGTTCAAGTTCGCTTGGAAGAAATCCGGCATCCTGCTCACGCACCTCGGCGTCATCCTCTTGCTTGTCGGACAGCTCGCCACCGACATGTTCGCGCGGGAGAGCCGGATGAGTTTCGCCGAGGGCGAATGGCGCAACTACACCGAGGATTTCCACAAGACCGAGCTGGCGATCCTCTCCGACGCGGCGGACTCGACGATGGATGATGTCGTGGCTATCCCGGATGCCGTGCTAGCGGCCGGTGGCGAGATCCGGAACGGGAAGCTTCCTTTCACGATCCGGATCAAGTCCTACACCGAGAACTCCCGCATCCGGGCGCGCGCTCCGATGGTCGACACGAACACCCCGCCGGCCAGCACCATCGGCGTCGGTGCCCGCGCGGTGATGTTGCCGTTGCCTCCGACCCGTGAGATGGACAAGCGCAACCTGCCCGCGACGATCATCGAGGTCATCGACCCGTCCGGCACTTCGCTCGGCACCTGGCTGTTCGGCCTCGTGCTCGATCCGCAGGTCTTCACGGTCGGTGGCAAAGAGTTCCGCGCCGTGCTCCGCTCCTCCCGCTACTACGAGCATTTCGCCGTGAAGCTGATCAAGACGACCCACGAGGTCTATCGCGGCACCGACACGCCGAAGAACTTCCAGAGCCGCGTCCAGATCGACAACGCGGGCAGCGGCGAGAAGCGCGAGGTGGACATCTACATGAACAACCCGCTCCGCTACGGCGGGCTCACCTTCTTCCAGCACCAGATGGGCCGCGACGACATCGACGCCAACCGCGGCACCAGCGTGCTCCAAGTGGTGAAGAACCCCTCGTGGCTCGCGCCCTACCTCGGGACCATCGTGGTCGGCCTCGGACTGCTCGTGCAGTTCCTCATCCACCTCGTCGGATTCCTTCGCAAACCCCGCGCATGAACACCGGCGACCTCCAAGACGGGGCAGAAACGGACGCGCGGGGCAGCGTATGCGCGCCAGCGTCTTGGACTGAGCGTGGCTTGCCACCGCTTTTTCTCGCGCCGCGGGTGGCGGTCACCCGCCGGGTTCTCGTCCTGTCGTGGGCTTCGCCGAAAGCGGCAGCTCCGCACCGCTCTGCCGCCGCACTCCATGACCTGGCGGAAAAACGGACGGTTCCAGGAGAGGCTCCATGGACCGCTGATGCCCACGAAGCGTGCCCTTGGTCCTCGGAGCGCCGGCATCCTGCCGGCGAGTTTCCCGTCCGCCCGCCGGCAAGATGCGAGCGCTCCCAAGACCCGCCCGAGTTGTCCTTTGACGTCTGCGGACGCACTGATCCCCTGTCTCTGAATTTCCCCCGGACATGAAACGCCTCGTCGCTCTTCTCTTCGCGCTATCCGCGCTCGGCACCGCCGCGGTCGCCGCCGACGGTCCCAACGCCAACTTCCATCTCGAGGAGTTCGCGCGCCTGCCGGTGGTCTTCAACGGCCGCCACCAGCCGATCGACTCGCTCGCCGCCAACTCGCTCGTCCAGATCCGCGAGCGCCGCCGCGCCAACCTCGAGCCCTGGAAATCGTGGTGGGAAAAACCGCGGATGGCCTCCGCCACCGAGTGGTTCGCCACGCTCACCATGCGCCCGGAGGAAGCCGAT
Source organism: Verrucomicrobiota bacterium (assembly GCA_038226425.1). Classification (GTDB taxonomy): domain Bacteria; phylum Verrucomicrobiota; class Verrucomicrobiia; order Limisphaerales; family UBA9464; genus CAIVQB01. The sequence goes on along the minus strand of JBBRQL010000141.1, from coordinate 2,750 downwards.
ACCTGGCCGACGTTCCGCATCAACCACCCCGACCTCATCTCGCTGCTCAAGCTGCCGCAGAAGGACGAGGACCGCGGACAGGACGGGAAGCACTACTCGTGGAACCAGATCGAGCCCGGCTTCAAAGAAGTCGAGGACCAGGCGCGGCGCGTCCTCATACGTGAGGACAAATCTCAATCGGCGTCACCGACGGATCCTTCCCAGCGGTCGTCGTTCGAGGTGTCCGTGCTCAAGCTCCGCAACGCGCTCACGCTCTACCTGCGGCTCAAGAACACCGTCATCCCCACCAATTCGACGAACCTGCTCGCCGACGTGGAGAAGTTCCGAGCCGTCGCTTCGAGTTTCGCAGCCAACCGGAACGACCCGGAACAAAGGCAGGCGATCGTCGGCCAGATCTTCAACTGGGACATGCTGGAGAGCTTCGACACGCCGCTCATCATCCCGCCCGCCGAGGCGAACCTGACCCGCGAGGGATGGACCCGCGTCGCCGCGTCGATCGTCGCTCTTTCGCTCGGCGATAACGCCACCGCGCTCTTCCGCACGCTCGGCGACATCCGTAAGTTCCAGGGCCAGCCCGGTGCCGAGGGCGCGCCGCTGATGGCGTCGCTGCGGCAGCGCTTCAACGAGCTGCTCGACACCGCGACTCCGCCGAAGCCGGTGCCCGCGTCGCTCCAAGCCTACATGACGATGGCGGAAGCTTTCCGCCGCGGCGATTCGGTGACGTTCAACTCGACGCTCTCCGGCTACCGGCTCCAGTTGGCTGGCAATCCGGCGGTCGCAAGCGATGTGACGAAGACCGCTCGCGAGGTGTTCTTCAACCGCTTGGCGCCGTTCTACAACACGATGCCGATCTACGTGACGGCCTTCCTGCTCGGCTGCTTCTACTGGTTCAACTTCAACCAGACGGCGCGGAAGCTGGCGTTCTGGCTGATCGCGGCGGGGTTCGTCCTGCACACGGTCGGGCTCATCTTCCGCATGTGGCTCGAAGGGCGCCCGCCGGTCACGAACCTCTATTCCTCCGCCATCTTCATCGGCTGGGGCAGCGTCGGACTGGGGCTGCTGCTGGAGAAGTTCTGGCGCAACGCCATCGGCCTCGTCGTGGGCAGCTCGCTCGGGTTCGTCACGCTCGTCATCGCGCACAACCTCGCGCTGGACGGCGACACGTTGGTGATGCTCCAGGCGGTGCTCGACACCAACATCTGGCTCGCGACGCACGTCGTGATCGTGACGCTCGGCTACGCGAGCACCTACGTCGCCGGGTTCCTCGCGATGCTCTACGTCGTGCGCGGCGTGTTCACGCGCACCCTTGACGAGGCGACCGGCCGGTCGCTGGCGCGGATGACCTACGGAATCGTGTGCTTCGCGACCTTGTTCAGCTTCATCGGCACGGTGCTGGGCGGCATCTGGGCTGACCAGAGCTGGGGCCGCTTCTGGGGCTGGGACCCGAAGGAGAACGGCGCGCTGATCATCGTGCTGTGGAACGCGCTCATCCTGCACGCCCGCTGGGGCGGCTTGGTCCGCGAGCGCGGCCTGATGAACCTGACCATCGCTGGCAACATCGTGACCAGCTGGTCGTGGTTCGGCACGAACATGCTGGGCATCGGCCTGCACAGCTACGGCTTCATGAGCGGGGCGTTCCTGTGGCTGGGCGGGTTCATCCTGAGCCAGCTGGTGCTCATCGCGATCGGCAGCCTGCCGCCGCGCTACTGGCGCAGCCTCAAGGACCGTCCGGCCACGCCGGTCAAGCCGGTGAACCCGCCCAAGACCGGCGGGAAGCCGAGGCCGGCGGTGGCGTGAGGCGGGAGCGCGATGGTCCTGACGACGAAGAGCCGCTGGATCCTGCTCGTCGCGCTCATCCCGCTGACTGTCGTATCGTTCTACTTGGTGGTCGTGCCGGTCCCGGAAGACCGGCCTCCCGTCCGGCTGGTCACCGTCACCTTCATCGCACAGACCGACGACACGCCGGGTCGGAAAAGACCCGCGTTCGCGGTCTCGAACCTGACTTCGGCAAGGGTCATGTGCACGGCGGTCGGCACTCAGATGAGGTCCACGAACGTCGTGCGACGCGGTGGGACGAACATCTCCGACGGCAGTTGGGTTTTTGGCCTTGGTTGGACCAACTTGGGGTTGTGGCCCGGAGAGGTCGCCGTGGTCGCAGCCAATCCGGGAACGGCCCAGAAACCTTGGCGCTACGCCGTGTATGTCGAGGAACCGATGGCAGTTTGGCAACCGACGGTCGAAAAGATGATGCCGCATCTGCCTACGGCGGTTGCTTCCTTCGTCCGACTTCATTATCGGCGGACGCAGTGGATCCCGAGCCGCGTGTTCGATCCGGTCGAGTCTGCGGAAGACATCCGCCGATGACGTCCGGTCCGGACGACGGCGGCTGAGCATTGCCCGCTACGATTGCACCCGATCGGTGACGTGTTTGGAACTCCGCCGAGTTCGGTTTTGATCGCATCGCTGGCCTCCTCCGGGGTGCGGACCTGACGACTTTGGGGTCCGGGGGTATCGCTTCGCTCAATCCCCGGCTAATGGCTGGCAGCCCTCCGGGCTGCAGACCGCAGGCTGACAGATTACAGATGCCAACTGACGGCCGGCACGCCGTGTGGTCAACGACGATCATTCTTCCCCTTGGCGACGATTAAAATTCCCCAGGTGAGATGAGGGGGAGGAAGAGGGCGCCCTGGGTGGTGGAGCGGAGGAAGGTGAGCCGTAGGCGAAGCTTCCAGAGCGCAACCGCCCAGGGC
>JBBRQL010000140.1:0-10702 GCA_038226425.1 Verrucomicrobiota bacterium | reverse complement strand
GTGCCGCCCGGCATCCACGCGGGAGCGACCTTCGCCCGGAAGACCTTGTCCTCGGTCCGCTGCGCGAAGGTGGTGGCGCGCGCGTAGTCGGCCTTGGAACCTTGGGCGGCCGCTTCGTGGCGGAGAGCGCCGTGGACCGCGAGCATGCAGAACGATCCGCGCAGGAACCACGTGAGGACGAACTTTCCTTGGGACATCGCGCCGAGCCTGCCGCATCCCGGCCGGATCGTCTTGGAACGGATCGACCCGGCCGGCGCCACCGGAGGCACAAGGTGGCCGAAAGGCCTTTCGGAGGACTGGTCAGCCCTTCGCGACGGCGGCCTTCAGCGCGCGGATCTTGGCGCGGACCTTCTTGAACGAAGCATGCTTCCGGAGAGCTGCGAGGTCGGGGTCGCGCTGGAGCCATTTGAAGTCACGGTAGCCGAGGTCGATCGCCCGTTCGATCTCCGCGCACGCGAGTTCGGGCTGCTCGTTGAGCGCGAGACTGCAGGCGTAGTTGAAGCGGACGTTGGCGTCGTCGGGACGGAGCAGGAGCAGCCGTTCATCGACCTTCAAACCGTCCCCGGCGCGACCGCGGTCCGAATAGTCGTCACCGAGCACCTGCAGCGCCTCGATGTAGTCCGGCGCGCGGCGCACGAGCGCTTCGAGGAAATCGATCTCGACATCGAGGTCGCGCTCCTGTCTGCGGCTGAGTTTGCGGTCGTCCTGTTTGGGCATACGGCGACCGCAATCTCGGGAAGGCGGGGGCACGCGTCAAGACGCGCGCCTTTTCCGCTCCGGCGGATGGGTTACCGCGGCATCGCACGGACGAGGTCGGGGAAGCGGCAGCCTTCGCACAGCGCGCCGGCCGGTCCGCAGAAATCCCTCGAGACTTGCAGCAGGCCTTGCTGGGCCGCGGCGGTCCGCGGCATCCGCCGGGCGATGCCGCCGAAGAGGCGTTGGCGCGCGAGCCGGAGCACCGCGTTGTCCTCGCTCGCCGGCCAGGCGTCGTACCAACGCACGACGGTCGCGGGCAGCGCCGGGTCGCGCCCGGCCTCTGCCCGGGCAAAGAACCACGGGAGCACCACGTTGACGGCGATGTCGGTCGTCCGCGCGGCGCCCAACAGCGGCTGCGGCGCGGCGAGCGCGGCCGACCGGAGTGTCCAGTGGCGCGCCCAGAAATCGTCGGGTCCCACGACCGGCGCGAGCAGCGCCATCAGCCTAGCCGGTGCGGTCGCGATGTCCGGGTCGGCGGTGAGCCACGCTTCGAGGCGCGGCACCAGGTCGCCGGCGGCGAGCCAGCGCGCGGCGAGCGCGAGGCGGCGGTGGGGATGGTTCGCCGGGCGGATTCCCGCGAGCCGCCAGAGCGTCACGGGCAGGATGAGGTCGCCCCAACGGTCGCGTTCGCGCCACCAGATGTCCCAGAGCGTCCGGATGTGGCCCGTGTCGCCGCCACGGGGCAGTTGCGCAGGCAGCAGGCCGGACAGGGCGAGCAGACGCGCCTCGATGGTGACGGCCGCGTCCGCGTGGCCGGTCGCGGCGACGAGTTCCGCGAGGCGGCGCATCGGCCAGGCGTTGTGCTTGTAGCCGAGCGCGGCGAAGAGCCCTTCCCAGAGCGCGCCGTCCCAGCCGACGTGGCGCGCCCGCGCCGCGAGCTCGCCGGCCTTGCGCCGGAGGCGGACGTGCGCCGCTTGCCCGAGCAACCCGGCCAACGCGTCCGCTGGCACATCGCGCAGGGGGGCGCAGCAGCGTCCGAGGACCTCCGGCGGGAGCGATGTCGCGGCCTCGTCTTCGAGCCAAGCGCCCAGCTCGGCGACCGGCGCGTCGAGGAACGGCCGGATGGCCAGCACCGGCGGCACAAGCTCGCGCGGGACGGCTTCCCACACCACGTGGAGGATGACACCGGCATAGGCCGGGTTGCCCTCGTGCCGGTGCCCGCGCCAACCGCTGACGGCGAGGTCGATCTCCACGTCGCCCGTCTTCGCCGGCCCGGTGCCGATCTGGATGACGGCGCCCTTGAAGTCAGGTCCGGGCTCGTGGTTCCAGAATCCCGGATGCAGGACGCGCACCGGTTGTCCGTCGAGAGAGCGGAGGTCGCCGCGGCGGATGCGCTGATGCCGCCAGATCTGCTGGAGCCAGCGCTCGGGCGGCAGGTCGCCTTCACGGAGCACCGCCGGAGGACGGGCTTCCGCGCGCCGAAGGGCATAGAAATCGGGCGGCAACGATGACATGAGACTCGGATGGATTTCGTGACACCGTCGCGGTATGTCAAGCCGCGGGATGCAGCGATCGCAGCAGTCCTCGCGGTCCGCATGAACATCCCGTCCGCGCCTGGTGTCAGTGCCCCCGTCCAAGACATGAGAGCCGATCCTTTCCGCCGATCCTCCGCCGCACTTTGCTTTGCCGCGGTCCTTGCCCTCGCCCTGGCCGTGTCCGTCCGGGCCGACGACGCGGCTGCCGCGCCCGACGCGCCGCTCGACATCCGCCGTGACGCCACCGTGGCCGCGGTCGAGCGCGTGATGCCCAGCGTCGTCAACATCGCCTCGCGCACCTGGGTGAGCGCGGAGACGCCGTACGAGCGCCGGCTGCGCGAGTTCTACGGCTACCGCAAAGAACCGGAGGCGCGTTACAGCCGCGGTTCCGGCGTGGTCATCAGCGAGGACGGCTACGTGCTCACCAACGTCCACGTCGTGCAGGGGGCGGGCGACGTGTGGGTGAAGTTCAACGACGACGCCGAGGAGATCGAGGCCGAGCGCATCGCGCTGAACGAGGACAAGGACATCGCCCTGCTGAAGCTGAAGCCGAAGACGCCGCGCAAGTTCCGCGCGGTGAAGTTCGCCAAGGACGACGACCTCCTGCTGGGCGAGACGGTCATCGCTCTGGGCAACCCCTTCAACCTCGGCGGATCCGTGTCCAAGGGCATCCTGAGCTCGAAATCGCGCCGCGCCCCGGAGCCGGGCGCGACCGGCGAACGCCTCGACATCGCCGATTGGCTGCAGACCGACGCGGCGATCAACCCCGGCAACTCCGGCGGCCCGCTCGTCAACCTCCGCGGTGAGCTCATCGGCCTCAACGTCGCCGTGCTCCGTCCCGACATCGGCGCGCAGGGCATCGGCTTCGCCATCCCGATCAAGCGGGTGAACCAGGCCTTGGCCGAGACGCTCACCGGTGAATCGGTCGGCCGCTTCTGGTTCGGCGCGCGGCTGAAGCCCGGCCTGCGTCCGCTCACGGTGCAGAGCGTCCAGTCCGGCAGCCCCGCGGCGAACGCGGGCCTGCGCGCGGAGGACGCCATCCTGAGCCTCGACGGGAGACCGCCAGGCAGCGTGATCGACTTCAACCGCGCCTTGGCCGCCGCCGGCGACACCCACGAGGTGAAGCTGTCGGTGCGGCGCGGCGGCGAGACGCGCGGCCTCGCGCTCCAGCTCGTCGATGAGCGCGCGTTCTTCACCAGCGACCTGGTCCGCCGCCGGCTAGGACTCACGTTGCGCCCCGCCCAAGGCGGGTTCCAGATCGAGTCGGTGGACCGCAACGGTCCCGCCGCGACGGCGAAGCTCCAACCCGGACACCTCGTCACCTCGATCGACGGCCAGCGGACCGACGACCTGGTGGCGGTGGCGAAACTGGTCCACTCGAAGACCCGCGGCGAAGAGGTCGAGCTCGGCGTGGTGGTGCTCGAAAGGGTCGGGTTCGCGTGGCGTCGCTACGCCGGCGACGTGACGCTCAAGACGCGCTGAGCGCAGGAAGTCGGAGATAGGAGATAGGTGCGAGGGTAGGAGGGCAGGCTTCCAGCCTGCCTGTCCCCGCGGCCTTCCAGGCTGCGGGACCGCCTGCCGAGGAACGGGTCAAAGCAGGGACAGGCTGGAAGCCTGCTCTCCTACTTCTGCTTCCGGAGCTCAGGCCGACGGCACCGTGAGCAACCGGGGCTGGCGTTCGCGCAGCGGTAGCCAGAGGCGGAAGGTCGTGCCTTTGCCGACGCGGCTCTCCAGCTCCACGCGGCCGCCATGGGCGCGGAGGATGCGCTGGACGATCATCAGGCCGAGCCCGGTGCCCTTCTGCTTGGTGGTGTAGAACGGCTCGAAGATGCGGTTCAGCTCGTCGGCCGGGATGCCGCTGCCGCTGTCGGCGACGCTGATCCACACGTCGTCCGGCGTGGCCCCGGTTGCCAAGCTGACCGATCCGCCCTTCGCCGTGGCCTGCATGGCGTTCTTCAGCAGGTTGAGCAGCACCTGCTTCATCTGCGCCGGATCGATCCGCGCCTGCGGAAGGTCGCGGGCGAGGCGCTCCTTGACGACGAGGTTGCGGTTGTCGAGCTCGGGCTGGAGCAGCGCGAGCGCGTCGCGGACGACATCGTTGAGCGAGGCCTGCTGGAACCGCGGCGGCGTGGGCCGCATCGCCGAGAGGAACTCGGTGATGATGTAGTCGAGGCGGGTGATCTCGCCGCGCGCGACGCCGAGGAACTCGTCCAGTTTGTCGGCCCGCGCCACGACCTCGCCCGGGTCCCCGGTCGCGGCACGCCGGAGCTTCTTGAGCTCGCGCTCCATCAGCTGGAGATGGATGTGGAGCGCGTTCAGCGGGTTGCCCAGCTCATGCGCGACGCTCGCCGCGAGCAGCGTGAGGGCGTGGACGCGCTCGGTCTCGACCGCCTCCGAGGTCTGCTGCCGCGCCTCGGTGGCGTCGTGCAGGATCAACGCCACGCCGCTGCTGCCCGAGGCCTGCCCGTCGAGCGGGGCGGCATAGAGCCTCAGGAAACGTGGCTGCGGATAGGTGACCTCGAACTCGTGCCGCACCACGCCCTCGCCGCCGCGGCGGTCGAGCTTGGCGAGATGGTCCCAGTCGAGCTGCGGCAGATAGCGAGTGATCGGCTGGCCTTCGACGTCCTCCGGCCGAAGCCCGAGCAGGCGGGTGACCGGTTGGTTGAGGTAGACGATCTTCCCGGACTCGTCGACGACCAGGACGCCGTCCTCGATCGTGTTGAAGAGCGTCTCGAGGAAGGTCCGCTCCTGCGCGAGCCTTTGGACGACGGTCTGGAGCCCCTGCGTGTCGAGCCGGCCGATGCGGCCGAGGACCTTGTCGAGGAAGCTGGATTTGGTCCCGGGTTTCATCGGAGGACGGGATCGCGTGCGCGGCGGAAGGTGTTCCGGGAGACGGAGGTCACAGCCACTTCTTGCGCTTGAAATAGGACACGGTGACGGCGGTGCTGATCGCCGTGAGCCCTAAGGCGTAGAGGTAGCCGTGCTTCCACTTCAGCTCGGGCATGCTCTCGAAGTTCATGCCGTACCAGGTGCCCACGATCATCAGCGGCGTGGTCACGACGGTGAACAGGGTGAGGATCTTGACCACCTCGCCCTGCTGCATCGCCGCCATGTTCAGGTAGATCTGCAGGATGCCCGTCAGCGAATCCATGTAGCTCTGGGCCAGCTCGCCGATGTGGAAGAGGCCGTCGTACACGTTGCGGTAGTAGGGCACCAGATGGGGCCGGATCAGCTTGAACTCGCCCCGCGCGAACCGGAGGAACACCTCGCGCTGCGGGCCGATGATCTGGCGGAGGTGCAGCACCTCCTTCTTCACCCGCTGGATCTTCTGCAGCGTCGCGGGCGTCGCGGCGTTGAGCACCTCGTCCTCCAGTTCGGCGATCTCGAGGCTGAGCTCCTCGAGCGCCGGCTTGTAGTTCTCCACCAGCGAATCGAGCAGCGCATGGGCGACCTTGTCCGGCGCACGGGCAACGTGGACGGTGCTCTTGAGGCATAGCTCCTCGGTGTGCGTGATGCTGCGCAACGGCACGCTGTGGTAGGTCACGAGGAAGTTCTTCCCCAGAAAGAAATCCAGCTCGCTCGTCGCGAACAGGCCGTCCTTTCGGTTGTAGTCCACCGCGTGGATCACCATGAAGAGATAGGGCGAGAACTTGTCGTCCTCCTTCGGCTCGTAGCTCTCGACCTTGGGCGATTGGCTCTCGTGGATGCAGTCCTCGACGCTCAGCGGATGGAAATGGAAGACGCCCTCCAGGATCTGGCGGGTCTCGGCCGGCGAGGCGGCCTCCAGGTCGACCCAGAGGAACAGGTTCGTGTCGGCCAGCAGCGTCGGCATCAGGAACAGGTCGATGTCCTGCGTGTGGAGCCGGCCCTGGTTGGTGAAGGCGAAGGAGCGGATCATGCCGTGGCGAGCAAGCTAGGCAGCGTCGCCTGAAGTGCGAAGCCCGAAGTGCGGCCGGCTGGACGCCCGGGGCGTCGGCCACGGTGAGCTTGCCGGTCGTCGCCCGGTCGCGGGTGTTGAGGCGGAGCAGGTCGAACGCGTCCGCCGTCGCTGCTTCGGTGTCCTCGTGGTCCGACGCCAGCCCGCGGCAACAATCCCGGGACAGCACCCGCCGCGGGTTGGAATTGGCGCCACGCGGACGTGTTCTTGCCCAAGGCGGACACGCCGACGGAAAGGGCCAACGGCCCGAAAGAAGATAGCCCAAGGCAAAGCGAGCCAGCGAGCGACGCCCTGGGTCGGCTGTCCCCAACATTTCCAGGCCGCAAATCCGGCACAAGCTCCGGGCCGGCACGGTCCGCCCCGAGCGGGAAGGCATCGACCTCGCGCCGGCGGCCCTCGCGTGGCGGACTTGTCCACAGCAGCGTCCCGACCTCGACCTGTTCGCCGCTGACCGGGAACACCCGAGCCTCCTCGGCACCTATCTGGCCACGAGCGTGGTGTACGCGCCCGTTTCCGGAAACGATCCCCGACCCATCGGTTATGTCCCCGGGGGGCTCCGCGTGGTTCCTCGCGTCGACTCCTACGAAGACGCGACTTTTTTGAAAGATTGGTAGATATCGACATCAACCAGGAGCGTCGGCGAGCACCGGACGAGTCGATGCCGACCCACAGACAACCGGTCTCCACGCCGTTGCCGGGACCGGCGTCGTCGCGGGAAGCCAACCCGGCCCGGCGATTTGGACCAACGGCTCGCCTGTTTGTCTTTGGCGGCCCGGCGGGCGCCGTTTACCGTGCGCGGAGTGAGATCACAGAAGTTCGATGGAATCCCGGCCGTCCTCGCCGACCTCAAGCGGGGCAAGATGGTCATCGTGGTCGATGACGCGGACCGCGAGAACGAGGGCGACCTGCTGATGGCTGCCGAGAAGGCGACCCCTTCGACGGTCAACTTCATGGCCAAGCACGGCCGCGGCCTCATCTGCGTGCCCACGACCGGCGACCGGCTGCAGCAGCTCGGTATCGCCGAGATGGTCGCCCGCAACCGAGAGTCCTTCAAAACGGACTTCCAAGTCAGTGTCGACGCCGCCTCGGGCATCACCACCGGCATCAGCGCCGCCGACCGCGCTCGCACCATCCAGCTCATCGCTGATCCGCGGGCGACGGCCGGGGACCTCGTGCAGCCCGGCCACATCTTCCCGCTGCGCGCCAAGCCCGGCGGCGTGCTCCAGCGGAGCGGCCACACCGAGGCCGCGGTGGACCTCGTGACGCTCGCGGGATGCCGTCCGGTCGGCGTGATCTGCGAGATCATGAACGACGACGGCACGATGGCGCGGCTGCCCCAGCTCCGGAAGTTCGCCGCCAAGCACCGCCTGAAGATCTGCACCATCGAGGACCTGATCCAGCACCGGCGCGCCTCGGAGAAGCTGGTCGAGCGCATCGAGAAGATCACGATGCCGACCGACTACGGCGACTTCGAGCTGCACCTCTACCGGTCGAACATCGACGGCGGCCACCATCTCGCGCTGGTGAAGGGCGACGTCTCCGGCCAACCGGGCGTGATGGTGCGCGTCCACAGCGAGTGCCTCACCGGCGATGTCTTCGGGTCGCGGCGGTGCGATTGCGGGCCGCAGCTCCACGCGGCGATGGAGCGGATCCAGAAAGAAGGCCGCGGCGTGATCCTGTACATGCGCCAGGAAGGCCGCGGGATCGGTCTCGCCGCGAAGATCCAGGCCTACAAGCTCCAGGAGCGCGGCCTCGACACCGTCGACGCCAACCTGAAGCTCGGCTTTCCGATGGACCTCCGCGATTACGGCGTCGGCGCGCAGATGCTCTGCGACCTCGGCCTCAAGACCATCCGTCTCCTGACCAACAACCCGAAGAAGGTCGTCGGCCTGCAAGGCTATGGGCTGGAGATCGTCGAGCAGCTGCCCATCCGGGTGAAGGCCAACCCCCACAACGCGGCCTATCTCGACACCAAACGGAAGCGCATGGGGCATCTGCTCTGAGCCGGAACCCTCCTTTTCGACAGAAGGGAACGAAGGAAACGAAGCGACCATCAGGGGGCGACCAGGGCTTTTGGGGACGCGCACTGCCGCCTCTCTTTGGTGGCCCATTCCTTTTTGATCCGCAGTTCAGTTTCCCGCCTCCCCGCTCTCTGTTCCCTTCGGTGGCTTCTGTTCCAACTGCATGGTTCCGGCTGAGCGGGATAGCGCGTGATCCACGCAAAGGTGCGGAGACGCAATCGCGCGAGATGGACGAGAGCGGGGGGCTGCGGCCGGCTCCGTCAAGTTGATGGCGCGGCTGGGGTGCGGTCCGAAGTGACGGTCACTGCAACCGGCGCAGAGACGCACCTGCTCGGAAGAGAGAACCGGCCGGAGAGAGAATCTGGAAAACAGGAAAGCAGGAAAAGCGGGGCTTTATCGGCTCCGTTCCTGTTTTCCTGCTTTCCAGATGGATTTCTTCCCAGCCCCTCACATGCGGACCGCTACTTCTGATCGCACCCGCGCGGCTGCGGGTGTCTTCTTTCCTGCCTTCCTGTTTTCCAGATAGATCCCTCGGTCGCCGTCGCCGATCCCGAGATTTGACCGAACGGCTTCCGCCTCCCAGGATCCGCCCATGGATCCCCGATTGAGTTGGCTCCGCGTGGCGGCTTTGCTCGCGGTCGTGTCGAGCGCCATCGCTGCCGAAGCCATCCCCAGCAACGAGGACGAGAGCAAGGTCCCGCCCTACACGCTGCCGGACCCGCTGGTCTTCGCCGACGGTCGGCCGGTCCAGGACGCCGCCGCGTGGAAGCAGCGGCGCGCCGAGATCCTCGAGCTCTATCGCTCCCACGTCTACGGCCGTGCCCCGATGGGATTGCCCCGCCCGAAGGGCAAGGTTCTGTCGACCGACGCCGATGCCCTTGGCGGCGTGGCGGGGCGGAAGATCGTCCGCGTCCCGCTCACCACCGACGCCAAGGGTCCGGCGATGGACGTCCTGCTCTATCTGCCGAAGGGCGCGACCGGACCGGTACCGGCGTTCGTGGGCTACAACTTCAACGGCAACCACGCGGTGACGCTCGACCCGGGCGTGCCGCTCGCGCGGAGCTGGGTCGAGAACCGCAAGGAGACCGGCATCACCGACCACATCGCGAACGAGAAGTCCCGCGGCAGCGAGGCTTCCGCTTGGCCCATCGAGCGGATCCTCGCCCGCGGCTACGCGGTGGCGACGATCTACTACGGCGACGTCGAGGCGGACTTCGACGGTGGTTGGAAGACCGGCCTCCGCGGCGCGGTCGCCAAGGACGGCGCCGCCCATGTCTTCGCGCCCGACGAATGGGGCGCCATCGGGGCGTGGGCCTGGGGCCTCAGCCGCGCGCTCGACCATCTGGAGACCGACCGCGCCATCGACGCGAGGCACGTCGCTGTCATCGGGCACTCGCGTCTCGGCAAGACGTCGCTCTGGGCCGGCGCCCAGGACGAGCGGTTCGCGATGGTCGTCGCCAACGAATCCGGCGAAGGCGGTGCGGCGCTCGCGCGGCGGTGGTTCGGCGAGACCGTGTGGCGCATCAACACGAGCTTCCCGCACTGGTTCTGCGGACGGTTCAAGGACTACAACCACGACGTCCCCGCCCTGCCGGTGGATCAGCACGAGCTGATCGCCCTCGGCGCGCCGCGCCCGGTGTACGCCGCCAGCGCCGAGGAGGACCGCTGGGCCGATCCGCGCGGAGAATTCCTCGCCACGCAGCACGCGGAACCGGTCTACGCCTTGCTCGGCAAGCCCGGTCTGGGCGTGGCCACGATGCCGCCGGTCAACACCCCGGTGGGCGGCACGCTCGGCTACCACATCCGCACCGGCAAACACGCGCTCACGGCGTACGACTGGGAGCAGTACCTCGATTTCGCCGACCGTCACCTGAAGCCGGCGAAGTCGCGTTAGCAGCTCGCGGGAGGAGCGTTTCGGGTGAAGGAGACGAAGTGACGAGTCTTCCATTTCCGCCGGGAAAGCGGGCCTTCCGGCGGGCAAATCTACGGGTCCGGAGACATCGGAGCATCCTAGCCGTCGGCATTGCGTTTGAAGAATCGTCGGGTCGCCGATAGGGTGGCCGAGTTGTTCCTACGTTCTCCATGGCCGGCGCTCGTCAACGGGCTGAGGGCCTTCGCGGCCGGTCGGCTGCGGGCTGGATCAGTGTCAGGCGATTCCGTGGTCCATCGCCGGAAGGCCGTCTCCCCGATGGCCTTGGAGCGCGCATCGTCCAGGCAGTGGGTAGTGGCCGTCATGACGGCTTTTGCGATCGTCTCGGGGTGGCTGGCCGAAGCCGGGGAAGCCGTCCTGGAACTTCCTTCTGCCGCGAAGGACTACCTGATCTCCCGATGGTCCTCGGATGACGGCCTGCCCCAGAACTCGGTCATCTCGATGGCGCAGACCTCGGACGGCTACATCTGGCTTTCCACTTTTGGCGGGTTGGCACGGTTCGATGGGTTGCGTTTCGAGGTCTTCGACGGTGATCTGGTGCCTGAATTGGCTGGCGAATACTTCACCACCCTGCGCGCGGACC